>NZ_JCAMOP010000030.1:0-127142 GCF_059512345.1 Bradyrhizobium sp. Unk1 | reverse complement strand
AATCGGACCAATCCAGCCAATGTTGATGTGTCAGCTATGTCTCCGAACACCCGTCAGTGATCTGTCCGGGCTAAACAGAAGGCGGGCGATCCAGTATTCCACCAGCGCCGGTGATTGATCCGAGAGGCCGCGGCGTACTGGATGCCCCGCCTTCGCGGGGCATGACAGCGTACTGGGCAGAGGCTCCTCGCAATGACGGCGAGAGAGCGACGCCGCCCTACTTCTTCGCGTAAATATCCTTGTATGTATCGCGCAGCACGTTCTTCTGCACCTTGCCCATCGTATTCCGCGGCAATTCGTCGACGACGAAGACGCGCTTGGGCATCTTGAACTTTGCCAGCCTTCCGTCGAGCGCCTTCAGCACCGCGGCCTCGGTAACGTCGGCGCCCTCGTTGCAGACCAGAACCGCCGTGACGCCCTCGCCGAAATCGGCATGCGGCACGCCGATCACGGCGGACTCGACCACGCCGGGCATGGCGTCGATCTCGCTCTCGATTTCCTTGGGGTAGACGTTGAAGCCGCCGGAGATCACGAGATCCTTGCCGCGGCCGAGAATGTGGACGTAGCCCTTGTCGTCGATCTTGCCGAGGTCGCCGGTGATGAAGAAGCCGTCGGGCCGGAATTCGGACTTGGTCTTCTCCGGCATGCGCCAATAACCCCTAAACACGTTCGGGCCTTTCACCTCGATCATGCCGATTTCCTCGCGCGGCAGCTCCTTGCCGGTCTCGGGCTCGGTCACGCGCACGGAGACGCCGGGGAGGGGAAAGCCGACCGCGCCAGGCACGCGCTCGCCGTCATACGGGTTCGACGTGTTCATGTTCGTCTCGGTCATGCCGTAGCGCTCGAGCACGGCATGGCCCGTGCGCGCCGACCATTCGCGATGGGTTTCGGCGAGCAACGGCGCGGAGCCCGAGATGAACAGCCGCATGTGCTTTGTGGTCTCGCGCGACAGCGCGGAGTTCTGGAGCAGACGGGTATAGAACGTCGGCACGCCCATCAGCACCGTGGCGCGCGCCATCAGCTTGATGATGAGATCAGGGTCGAGCTTCGGCAGGAAGATCATCGACGCCCGCGAAAACAGCGTCACGTTGGTCGCCACGAACAGGCCGTGCGTATGGTAGATCGGCAGCGCGTGGATCAGCACGTCCTTGTCGGTGAAGCGCCAATAGCCGACGAGCGAGAGCGAGTTCGACGCGAGATTGTCGTGCGTCAGCATCGCGCCCTTGGAGCGGCCGGTGGTGCCCGACGTGTAGAGGATCGCGGCGAGATCGTCGTTTGCCCGTGAGACGGTCGCGAATTCGCTGCTGGCCTTGTCGGCGGCTTCCGTCAGCGAGCCCTTGCCGTCGGGCCCGAGCGTCTCGACCTTGGCCTTCACCTTGGCAGCGATCGGGGCGAGGCCCTCGGCCTTGGAGGGATCGCAGACCACCAGCGACGGCTCGGCATCGCCGATGAAGTAGTCGAGCTCGTTCAGCGTATAGGCCGTGTTCAGCGGCAAATAGACCGCGCCGGCCCGCACCGTGGCGAGATAGAGCACGATATTGGCAACCGATTTCTCCACCTGCACCGCGACGCGGTCGCCGGGCTTCACGCCGCGCGCGACCAGCACGTTCGCCATCTGCCCGGCCCGCGCGATCAGATCGCCATAGCTGATATGGGCGCCGTCCTGGGTCTCGATCGCGAGGCGTTTGGGATCGTCCAGGCCGTCGAACAGGCGGGAAAACAGGTTGGCGTTGGCAGCTTGGTTCATGCAAGATTTCCTCGACCGCAAGGCAAACAAGGCCGGTCAAAACCGAGGGCTGGATTAGCAAAAACCGCCCCAATGAAGCAACGGAGACAGTTTGCATGACCAAAAACGGGAAACGCGTGGCCTGGGTGACGGGCGGCGGCAGCGGGATCGGGGAGGCCGGCGCCGAGGCGCTCGCGGCCGACGGTTGGACGGTGGTGGTCTCGGGCCGCCGCAAGGACGCCCTGGATACCGTGGTTGCCAAGATTGCTGGGGCAGGCGGGGCGGCGGAGGCCATTGCGCTGGATGTGTCCGACGCCACTGAGGCCCAGAAGGCGGCCGACCACATCGTCGCGAAGCACGGCCGGATCGACCTGCTCGTGAACAATGCCGGCATCAATGTCCCCAAGCGAAGCTGGAAGGACATGGAACTGGAGGGCTGGGACCAGCTCGTCCAGGTCAATCTCAACGGCGTGCTGTATTGCATGCGCGCGGTGCTGCCGACGATGCGCAAGCAACAGGACGGCTCGATCATCAACGTCTCGTCCTGGGCCGGCCGCCACGTCTCGAAGATGCCGGGCCCAGCCTACACCACCACCAAGCACGCTGTGCTGGCGCTGACCCATTCCTTCAACATGGACGAATGCGTCAATGGCCTGCGCGCCTGCTGCCTGATGCCGGGCGAGGTGGCGACCCCGATCCTGAAGCTGCGCCCGGTGGTGCCGAGCGAGGCGGAGCAGGCCAAGATGCTGCAATCGGAGGATCTGGGGCGCACCATCGCGTTCATCGCGTCAATGCCGCCGCGCGTCTGCATCAACGAGCTGCTGATCAGCCCGACGCACAATCGCGGATTCATTCAGACGCCGAACAACAGGGATTGAGACGAGCACACTGCCGCAACGGGCACACTGCCGTAGGGTGGGCAAAGCGAAGCGTGCCCACCAAAACCAAATGGAGAGAGATGGTGGGCACGACGCTTCGCGCCTTTGCCCACCCTACGGCACCGTCCGCTCGGCGCTCGCTCACACACGAACGTCCCCGCGCTTAGTTTCACGCATCACGATAAATTATTTCCCGAAACCACTTCGCAAACCCTCCCGTAGTTGGGACCAACGACGGCACTGCTGCTTCACGCCAAAAGGTCGCAGGTGCCGTTGTTGCCCCAACGCAAACGCCGGCCATTGCCGGTCACAATTCAATCGGGAGACTCTCCATGTCGAAGCGTATTGCCTATCTCGCTGCCGCCGCCTTCAGCGCCCTGGCCATCACCGCGACCGTCGTCGCGCCTGTCCGCGCCGAGGAGAAGACCGTCATGGTCGGCGGCGCCGCGATGTTCCCGTCCAAGAACATCGTCCAGAACGCCGTCAACTCCAAGGATCACACCACGCTAGTGGCGGCGGTGAAGGCCGCCGGCCTGGTGCCGACGCTGGAAGGCAAGGGTCCGTTCACGGTGTTCGCGCCCACCAACGCGGCCTTCGGCAAGCTGCCGGCCGGCACCGTCGACAATCTGGTCAAGCCCGAGAACAAGGCGACCCTGACCAAGATCCTCACCTACCATGTCGTGCCCGGCAAGCTCGAGGCCTCCGACCTCACCGACGGCAAGAAGATGAAGACCGCCGAAGGCGAGGAGCTGACCGTGAAGAAGCAGGACGGCAAGGTCTGGATCGTCGATGCCAAGGGGGGCACCTCGATGGTGACGATCTCCAACGTCAACCAGTCGAACGGCGTGATCCATGTGGTCGATACCGTGCTGATGCCGGCGACGTAACACCGCGCCCTCCTGTTTCATCCCCGACAGGGTGCGACGTAACGGCGAGCCGGGGCCACCCGGCTCGCTTTATTGTGACTACGGTCGCCCGCAGACTCGATTCGCCGTCGTGCGGGGGCGTAACGAAAGCGGAAGTATCGGCGTATATTCGGTGTCAGACGACCTTCAGGACGGAACCATCATGTCGAGCCTCACAGTCAGCGACGAGCAGGTCAGCGCCACCCCCGCCAAAGTGATCCAGCCGGCCTGGGTCCGTGTCATGCACTGGACCAACGCGGTCGCCATGATCCTGATGATCCTGTCGGGCTGGCAGATCTACAACGCCTCACCGCTGTTCGGCTTCAGTTTTCCGCGCGAATACACGCTTGGCGGCTGGCTCGGCGGCGGCTTGCTCTGGCACTTCGCGGCGATGTGGCTCTTGATGATCAACGGCCTCGCCTATCTCGTCACCGGCTTCGCCACCGGCCGCTTCCGCAAAAAACTGCTGCCGATCACGCCATCCGGCGTGCTCCACGACGTCAGGGCTGCGCTGACCTTCAAGCTCGGCCACGACGATCTCACCGTCTACAATTACGTGCAGCGCGCACTCTACGCCGGCATCATCGTAGTCGGCGTGCTGATCGTGCTGTCGGGCCTGTCGATGTGGAAGCCGGTACAACTGCATTGGCTCGTGATGCTGTTCGGCGACTATCCGACCGCGCGCTACGTGCACTTCTTCTGCATGGCCGCGATCTGCGCCTTCCTCGTCATTCATGTCCTGCTCGCGCTGCTGGTGCCGAAGAGCCTGCGCGCGATGATCATTGGCCGCTGATTAGGAGACCCGTTATGGCCAAGCGCTCATTCCTGATCCCCGGCGTCGACAAGCGGCTGCTGATCAAGGACTCCATCAAGACGATGCCCGACGTCAGCCGCCGCCGCTTCATTGCGGGCGGCGCCAGCCTCGGCGCGCTGACGCTGCTCACCGGCTGCGACGTGATCGACTCGTCCTCGGCCGAGGACATGCTGAAGCAAGTTTCGAAATTCAACGACTCCGTGCAGGCCTTCATCTTCAATCCCGACGCGCTGGCGCCGACTTTCCCCGAGAGCGCGATCACGAAACCGTTTCCGTTCAATGCCTATTACGATCTCGACGATGCACCCGATGTCGACGGCGCCGACTGGAAGCTCGAGGTGCGTGGTCTCGTCGACAACAAGAAGTCCTGGACCCTGGACGAGCTCTACAAGCTGCCGCAGGTCACGCAGATCACCCGCCATATCTGCGTCGAGGGCTGGAGCGCGATCGGAAGCTGGACCGGCACGCCGCTCCGCGATTTCCTCAAGCTGATCGGCGCCGATACGCGCGCGAAATACGTCTGGTTCCAGTGCGCCGACAAGGACGGTTACAACTCGCCCTTGGACATGCGCAGCGCGCTGCATCCGCAGACCCAGATGACGTTCAAATACGCGAACGAAATCCTTCCGCGCGCCTACGGTTTCCCGATGAAGATCCGCGTGCCGACGAAACTCGGATTCAAGAACCCGAAATATGTCGTCTCGATGGAAGTCACCAACGACTACAAGGGCGGCTACTGGGAGGACCAGGGCTACAATTCGTTCAGCGGGAGCTGACGCCAGCCCCGCTGCCGTAGGGTGGGCAAAGCGAAGCGTGCCCACCAATGCATCCACGGCAGCGATCATGGTGGGCACGTCGCTTTGCGCCTTTGTCCACCCTACGGCACCGGTTCTTTGACCGGCCCTACCTTCCGCTGACACAACGCTGCCACCGCCCCCAGCGCCAGCAGTGCCGCCGACACATTCAGCGCGTAACTCAGGCTCCCCAGCGCATCCGTGATCGCGCCGACGACGATCGGGCCGAGCGTCTGGCCGACGCCGAACGAGATCGTCATCGCCGCGATCGCGGTCGGCCACGCCTCCGGCGGGTAGTTGAAGCGGACGAAGGCCGTGGTCGAGCCGACCACGGCAAAGAAGGCGACGCCGAACACCACGGCCGAGACCGCAAGCCACGCCGGCGAATGCCCCAGCATCGGCAAGGCCGCACCTAACGCGTTGGTGCCGAGGATGATGGCGGTGGCAAGACCGCCGCGGTCGAGCGCCAGCACCCCGCGCCAGACCCAGGGCGTGACGAAGGCGCTGAGGCCGATCAGGCTCCAGAACGCGGCCTGCGCCGCGGCCCCGCCGCCGCCGTCGCGCACATACGCGATCATGAAGGTCATGTAGGCGATGTAGCCGGCGCCAAACAGGAAGTAGCCGGCGAGATAGATCAGCACGGGCAGAATCGCGAAGGCGGCGTGGCTGCCTTCCGAGAAACGCACCCCGCTCTCGATGCGGATCAGGAACAGCGGCACGGTCATCACGACGGACAGCAGCGTCAGCGCCCACCACACCAGCCACCACGAGCCCGGCCCGAAATATTGCAGCGTGAACGGGGCGATCAGCCCGGAGGCGAGAATCCCGATTCCGGGCCCGGCATAGAACAGACTGAGCAGGAAATTGGCCCGTTCCGGGCGCGACTGCGCGATAGCCGCGGCCAGCGCACCGCCGGCGACGAAGCCGGCCGCGGCCCCTAAGCCCAGCACGAGGCGTGCGAGGCTCAGCGCAACGAAATTTCCTGATAGCGCGCAGGTGGCGAGCGCGGCGACGCAGGCGAGGGTTCCGCCGCGGATCGCCGCCGACCAGCCGACGCGCTGGATCAGCCGGGACGCGACAAGCGCCCCCACGAGGTAGCCGACGGCATTGATGGTGTTCATGAAACCGGCCGCCGAGTAGGACCAGCCGAGGTCCTCCCGCATATCGGGCAGCACCAGCGCATAGGCAAAGCGGCCGATGCCGAGCCCGACCGTCGCCGCCAGCGACAGGGTCAGGATCAGCCGCGCGGGATGTGCGTCGGGCGGGGGACGATCAGGTGCGCGCAAGGGATACTCCGGCGTCCCGCACTGTGGCAGGCCCCGCGGGTCTTGCACAGCCGCGAGGCGGCAATGGTGTCTTGCCAAGCGCGCAACGCCGCTCTAGCACTCCGGCCGAATTCGATCTCAGAGGAAACGACCATGGCGACCCACAAATTGCTGCTGCTCCCCGGCGACGGTATCGGCCCCGAGGTGATGGGCGAGGTGAAGCGGCTGATCGACTGGCTCAATTCGGCAGGGATCGCCAAATTCGAGACCGATACCGGCCTCGTCGGCGGCTCCGCCTATGACGCGCACAAGGAGTCGATCTCCGAGGGCGACATGGCCAAGGCCAAGGATGCCGACGCGATCATCTTCGGTGCGGTCGGCGGTCCCAAGTGGGACGCGGTGCCCTATGAGGTCCGCCCCGAAGCCGGCCTGCTGCGCCTGCGCAAGGATCTCGGCCTGTTCGCCAACCTCCGCCCCGCGGTGTGCTATCCGGCGCTGGCCGATGCCTCGAGCCTGAAGCGCGAGGCGGTCGAGGGCCTCGACATCGTCATCGTGCGCGAGCTCACCGGCGGCGTCTATTTCGGCGAGCCCAAGACCATCACCGATCTCGGCAACGGCCAGAAGCGTGCCGTCGATACCCAGGTCTACGACACCTATGAGATCGAGCGTATCGGCCGCGTCGCCTTCGAGCTTGCCAGGAAGCGCAAGAACAAGGTGACGTCGATGGAGAAGCGCAACGTCATGAAGTCGGGCGTGCTCTGGAACGAGGTCATGACGGCGGTCCACAAGCGCGAATATCCTGACGTCACGCTCGAGCACCAGCTCGCCGATTCCGGCGGCATGATGCTGGTGAAGGCGCCGAAGCAGTTCGACGTCATCGTCACCGACAATCTGTTCGGCGACATGCTCTCCGACATCGCGGCAATGCTGACGGGGTCGCTCGGCATGCTGCCCTCGGCTTCGCTCGGCGAAGTCGATGTGAAGAGCAAGAAGCGCAAGGCGCTGTACGAGCCCGTGCACGGCTCGGCGCCTGACATCGCAGGCCAAGGCCTCGCCAATCCCATCGCGATGATCTCGTCCTTCGGCATGGCGCTGCGCTATTCCTTCGACATGGGCGATCTCGCCGACAAGGTCGATGCCGCGATCGCCGCCGTGCTCGCCAGCGGCCTGCGCACCGCCGACATCAAGTCGGAGGGCACCACGGCCGCCTCGACCACGCAGATGGGCGAAGCGATCCTGAAGGAATTGCAGAAGCTGCACGCGTAAGCGCAGGAGTCGTAGCCCGGATGGAGCGAAGCGAAATCCGGGTTCTCGCCTGCAGACAGACCTTCCCGGATTGCGCTTCGCTCCATCCGGGCTACGCGCTGCTGACGACCTCAAGGAAGCCACCTCATGGATGCCTCGCCCCGCCCCAAGCTCGCGGAAACCATCATCCATGAAACGGTGCGTCAGCGCGAAGCGCAGATCGGGCGCCGCTGCGAAATCCTCGCCAACACCCGCATCGAATATGCTTCGCTCGGCGACTATTCCTATCTCGGCGAGAACTGCGAGGTCGCCGACGCGGTGATCGGAAAATTCACGGCGATCGCCAATTCGGTGCGGATCGGCGCGCCCAATCATCCGATGGGCCGTCCGTCCCAGCATCGCTTCACCTATGTCCCGGAATATTACGAGGCGAGTGCGACGCGTGACCGCGACTTCTTTGCGGATCGTCGCGGAGATCGCGTCATCGTCGGCAATGATGTCTGGATCGGCCACGCCGCGATCCTGCTGCCGGGCGTGAGCGTCGGCGACGGCGCGGTGATTGCCGCGGGCGCGGTCGTCAGCCGCGATGTCGAGCCCTACACGATCGTCGGCGGCGTTCCCGCGCGTGCCATCCGCAAGCGCTTTGACGATTCGGTCGCCGCAAGCCTGCGCCGCATTGCCTGGTGGGATTGGCCGAACGAGCAGATCTTCGAGCGCCTGGGCGATTTCCGCTCCGAGGCGATCGAAGAATTTTGCAGGCGCTACGACCCGGCGGCCAACGCGTAAAGCGGACGTATCTCTCACAAACAAAAACGGCCGGACACGAGCCCGGCCATTTTGATTCGGTCGATCATTCCGCTCAGTACAGCGGGAAATTCCGTGGGTAGCCGCCGACGTCGGCCGGCGTGCTCAGCGGCTGGCGATCGATCGGGCGGTTGAGGTTTTCGCGCGCGAAGGTCGGATAGCCGATCGCCGGCGGGAAAGCGTAGTCGGAGAACTTGCGGTCGCCCGGATTGACCTCGGTGCCGCCGTCGAGCCAGGAGCGCTTGCTCACATAAAGGCGGGTGCGGCCCTGCTGATAGACCGCGTTGGGACCGCTCGGGCCGTTATAGGGACGGCTGTTGTCATAACGCTGCTTCTTGGTGTCGGCCGAAGCCGGTGTCGCGAAGGCTGAGGACATGGCAATCACGGCGCCGGCCGCAAGCCACATCGCCAGTTTGTTCGCGGCAGAGAAATTCGAGCTCATCACGTCCCCTTCAGGCGGCAAGCCGCCAATCGATTTCATCCCCATACTAGCCCGGCAAGGGTGGCCGCAACTAGGTCTATTGGGTCACACCAGACCGGAATAATCGTGCGCGCTGGCAAAAGTTGCATCAATACCAGCCACTTGAGCTTGATGCCGGTTAGAGCGCCCCGCGCAATTGCGCATTCGCCGCGCCCAGCAGCCAGTCCGACGAACCCTGGGGCGCGCAGGAGCGGCGCTTCAGCTCCGCATGAGCGAACAATTCCGCCAGCTTCGGCTCGTTGCCCGAGGTCAGGAGCGTCAGCCGGTTCAGCGTGCAGGCGATCGCCGCGCGCCGGGCGGGCAGGGTGTCGCCCTGGCAGGAGAAGCCGGAGATCTGGAGCGCCGGCTCCTCGCTGCGCTTGAGGTAGCCGAGGCACGCCCGCGCGGCCTCCGCCGTGCCGGTGGGCCGGAACAGGGCGACGGGACCGAATTTCGTGTCGATCAGGCCGGCCTGCTCGAGCGTCGTTGCCTCCCCCAGGCCCATGTGGACCGCCAGGTCCGCTGTCGCCGGGCGGGTCACGTCGAATTCGCCGCCTTCGCGGTAGATCTCGAGCTCCGCCACGGGCTTGTCCGCCTCGCCGGTCCAGCGCATCACGTCCCTGCGGCCGCCTTCGGGATGCCTGAGAATGACGTAAGAGGCTGTTTTTTCTGATGAATCGAGCCGGCTGAGGGCGAAGGCCGGTTGCGAGCGGTCGGCCACGCTCCACCCCGGCCTCGAAGCGGGCTCATCGTCACGCAGGCTGGGCAGCAGGTCGAACGCCGCGAGGGCGAGGATGGCAAACAGGACCAGCGCCCCCACATAGGCGAACAGGCGCGCCAGCGTGCCGACGACTTCGTCGGCGAAGGCTGCGAGCGCCAGATGGATCTGGGTAGGGGTTGCGGCCGTCCTGGCCTCTGGCGACTGCATCCATGGCCTTCAGGCATGGTCCAACGTTGTCTTGAGGCCGGTTCTCGCATAGAAGCGCTGCTCTTCCTGTTTAAGCGTCAGCTTCAGGAACGGGCTTTTTCATCGGAGAGTGAACGATGGGTTACAAAGTCGCAGTCGTCGGCGCGACCGGCAATGTCGGACGGGAAATGCTCAACATCCTCGATGAGCGCAAATTCCCCGCGGACGAGGTCGTGGCCCTGGCGTCACGCCGCAGCGTCGGCGTCGAGGTCTCCTATGGCGACCGCACCCTGAAGGTCAAAGCGCTCGAGCACTACGACTTCTCCGATGTCGATATCTGCCTGATGTCGGCCGGCGGCTCGGTGTCGAAGGAATGGTCGCCGAAGATCGGCGCCGCCGGCACGGTCGTGATCGACAACTCGTCCGCCTGGCGCATGGATCCGGACGTGCCGCTGATCGTGCCCGAGGTGAACGCGGACGCGACGGCCGGCTTCAAGAAGAAGAACATCATCGCCAATCCGAACTGCTCGACCGCGCAACTCGTGGTCGCGCTGAAGCCGCTGCACGACAAGGCGACGATCAAGCGCGTCGTGGTCTCGACCTATCAATCGGTCTCGGGCGCCGGCAAGGATGCGATGGACGAATTGTTCTCGCAGACCAAGGCCGTCTACACCAATGACGAGCTGATCGCGAAGAAATTCCCCAAGCGCATCGCCTTCAACGTCATCCCCCACATCGACGTCTTCATGGAGGACGGCTACACCAAGGAAGAGTGGAAGATGATGGCGGAGACCAAGAAGATCCTTGATCCCAAGATCAAGCTCTCCGCGACCTGCGTGCGCGTGCCGGTGTTCGTCGGCCACTCCGAGGCCGTCAACATCGAGTTCGAGAATCCGATCACGGCGGACGAGGCACGCGACATCCTGCGCAAGGCGCCGGGCTGCCTCGTCATCGACAAGCAGGAGCCCGGTGGCTACGCCACGCCGTATGAAGCCGCCGGCGAGGACGCCACCTATATCAGCCGCATCCGCGAGGACGCGACGGTGGAGAACGGCCTCGTGCTGTGGTGCGTGTCCGACAATCTGCGCAAGGGCGCGGCGCTCAACGCCATCCAGATCGCGGAAGTCCTGATCAACCGCAAGCTGATCAGCGCGAAGAAGAAAGCGGCGTAAGCGGCCTTACGGGCCGACGACACTGATCCTCGCCATCATGCCATTGTCCTCATGCTCGAGGATATGGCAGTGGAAGACGAAGGTGCCAGGCTGCGAAAACGGAATATCGAGCACGATACGCGGTGCCACGCAGGTGCCGTCGCGCCATTGCGCGATCGTGCAATAGCCATTCTGCTGCTCCTCGATGACCTGAGGGATGCTCGATGATGCGAATGGAAGCGGTACATTGTCTTCCAGGATCACCGCTGCGCCCGTAGCTGCTGGCGGAGCCGAAGTCCCCGCGAGTCCGGATGCCTCAAGGACTCTGAACTTGGTCTGGTGCATGTGGAAATTGTGCACCTCGGTCGCGAGGTTCACCAATTCCCAGGTCTCGTGGACGGGTGACGAGCCGGGCCCGAGCGGCAAGCAGACCGCGTCGTTGTTGGAATCGAACGCCGCGACGTTCTTTTGCGTGCCGGCAACCACTGCGCCGTTCTGATCGACTTCCTCATATCCGAGGCCGAACTGGCTGTTTAGCAATCCGACCAATCTGCACACGCACGGCCTGATCGTTCCGCCGCGTACGCCCACGATGCAGGATCCGACATTCGGAGATTACGTCTTCCTGGAGCTCTACAATCCTGCCAACGGCACACCAGAGCCCACCCCCACACCGACGGCACATGGTCATGGCGAGATCAAACTGGATTTCGTCGACTACCGTATCGATATCCCGGCGGATCATCCATCGGGTCTGTTCTGGTTTCATCCGCATATCCACGGCTTGTCGCTCAACCAGGTCTCGGCAGGCATGGCGGGCATCATTACGATCGGCGACGTCGGAGATTACATCGAGGCTCCGCCATCGACCGTCCGTCACCTGATCCTGAGGGATATGCAGGTGCTGGCCGCGGGAACGCTGCAATATGATAGTGGCCCCGTGACGGTTACGGATGGCGAAGTCCAGAATCAGCAGATCGCGGATTTCTGCGAGCAGCGCGACACCGGCGGGCCGAATGCGCGGCTCGGCTTCTGCGAGGGAGAACCCGACGAGCATGGTACCGGCAACAGTTTCATTGGCTCGCGCTGGTATTTCACGGTCAATGGTCAGGTTTTCCCGACGATCCGCGTCGCATCGTCGGCCGGCGAAATCTGGCGGCTGACCAATGCGTCGGCGCAGTTCACATATTTGCTCAACCTTGCCGACGACCATAGCGGCAAGTCGATCGCCATGCAGTTGCTCGCCGTCGACGGCGTCAGCATTACCGTGCCGCCTGGAACTCCGGCCAATACCGTAATGAAGATCGCGGCCAACAGATTCACGATCGTCAATTGTCCAACTGGCGCCAATGCAGGCTCGGTTTGCGTCAAGGATTTGACGATGATGCCGAGTTCGCGGGCGGAGATTTGGGTCAGCTATCGAAATGCGAACGGAGAAGTCGTTGCGCCGCCTGCCGGTGCAACCGCAACTCTCAAGCAAGGCGTCGTCAACCTGGGACCCGCAGGCGAGGCCTGGCCCTCGTTCAAGCTCGCCAGGATCGAATTCGGCAATCCGGCCAGCGACAAGAATACGCTCACGGTCAAGGCGACGGAGATGCCGACGGCCCGCGCCATGGTACGACCCGCGGCCATGGCACAAGCCGCCGCTCCCGCGACATCTCGATGTCCGCCACTGGCCAGCGGCCACCGCCGCAGAATTCGGTGGCGTGCTTCACCTTGGCCTTGTCCAGCGCCGGCAGCCGGTTGACGAGCCGGATCTTCAGAGTATCGCCCGCCTTCAGCTTGAGGCGCACGCCGCCATAATCGGCGGCGGTCGTCGAATCTGCGGGACACTGATTGCCGGACGGCGGTCGCTTGCAGACCTCGTAGATCCACGCCACCGGATTAATCGCAGCGCCGCTGTTGCGCGGAACGAACTGAATGGCCGACACCGGCTTCGGCCTGGCGATCATCAAAAGGTCGAGCAGCCCATTGGAGCTGGCGAATACGGCCGGCTCCGCCAGTGGGTCGGCTTGGGCTGCCGGCATCGCAGAGATCAAGGTGGCGGCTGCCGCAAGCAGCCGGCACCAACGCAACCGGACGACGTTTGGTTGGAGGCCCGACATCGTCGCGGCCTCCGTCAATTGCTGCTGCGTCTGCCCTGTGCTGCTCCCGCGACAGGGACCGGGCACGCCCCTGAAGACACCGTGACGTCCTTGCCCGGGGACGGGATGCCATTCGCCACGACGTAGAGCTTGCTTGGGCCGGTCTCGGTATTTGCCGGAACATTGAAGTCTGTCGAGCCGGGAGCGTTCGGCATCACCGTCATGGTGCTATGGCCGGACGTGCGCGCATAGAAAACGTGGCCGGAGTTGTTGTTCACGATCCTGACCAAGGGATAGTTGGTCGCGGCTTGTTGGTCGTCGCCATAATTCGCGCCTTGCGACAGTCCGTTGAGTTGCTTGCCGCTCACGACATAGTTCTGTCTGAGCTGGACGCAGGGCGGCGCTTTATCGATGACCGGTTGCCACGCTGACTGGTAGGTGCCGCTCGGCGTGAAGATCTGGATTGTCGACGTGTAGGTCTCGACCGCCAGGATCTGACCGGTCGGAAGCGTGACGAAGTTGACGTAGAACGATGTGATGCCGTTTGCGTCCGACGTCCCCTGGATGCCGGTAAAAGCGTTGGTCGCGGGGTCGTATTCGAAGAAGCTGGCCGGGGTGTGAAACTTTCCGGCGCTGGCGACCAGGAGCACTTTGCCATTGGGCAGCAGGGTCGCCGGGGCGTCAGCCATCGTGCAGGGCATGTTCGGCTTCACGGTGCCGTCGTCTTGCGTCAGCGTGCAGGTCGAGGGCAGGTCGGGCCCCGCTGACCAGGCGTTCGGCGGGTTCTTCGTGGTGTCATAGAGCGCGGTATGCGCCACGTTCGCGGTGGTGCCGCCAAACGCGATGACCTTTCCATTGTACATCAGCACTTGCGGGCCGATCTCAAAGGAGGGGCTGCTGCCACCTTCGGTATTGGCATTGTTGCAGTCGGAAAGCTGCTTGGGAATGTTGCCTGCGGAAGACCATTTTCCTGTCGAGGGATCGTATCGCTCGGTGCCGAGACCACAAGATACCCCGCCAATCTGTGTCGTATAGGCATCGATCGTGAGAACGGTACCGTCGGGGAGCAGGGACCAGCTTTCCTCGTCGTAGCGGTCGGCCTTGTTCGCGCCAGTCGTGGTCCAGGTCAGGTTGGCGGGATTGAAGATGGCGGCGCGTGAAGGCGTATCGCAGCAACTGGCCAGCATGAACTTGCCATTTGCCAGCACGGTGGATTGGGCATCCCCGATGGTGGCCCAGCCTGCGGGAGGTTGCACGGGCGTCCACGTGCCGAGAGGACCAGCCATTGGATCGTAGATCGAGCCGCCGAGACCCCAATCCGCTGCGCCTCCCATGTTGTATTCGCCGCCTTCGGCGATCACGCGTCCATCGGGCAGGACGGCGGAGGCGAAGAATTTCGGCCCATACCCGGCTTGCATCGACGCGATCTTCGTCCAGGTGCCGTCGATATAGCTGCCGCTTGCATTTGGAGTGAGCTTGTACCAGTCGGGCGTATCGGTGCGATGGATGATGACGGTGCCATCCGTCAGCAGGAGCGGATTGCCGAAATTATAGGGACCGCCCGGCGGGATGTTGGTCAGATTTGACCATGTTCCCTCGGGCGCCTGCTCGCGCGAGAAGGAGGCCGGCGCGCTTCCCGCCGGCGCCCTGAGCGGCGCGGCCGGTGGCAGGCCGGGCTCGGCTGCAACGGGCGGCAGGCTGGCGCCGAGACGTTTGGCTTCCTCCGGATTGTTCTTCAACTGCTGCACGTGGCCGTAGGAAAGCGGCAATTGCGGGCGCTGCGCCGGCTCCGCGGAGACCATCGTGATGGTCAATGTCGCCGTGAGGAATGATGCGAGAGCGGACTTGCCGATCGGGGTCATTTTTCCCTCCGGAAATGTATCTGGGCGGCCTTGAAGGTCGAATGAAATCAATTGCAAGTGGCGCGGTCGCTTGAAATAGCGCGACCTTTTGAGCCGAAGTCGATCAATGTGTAGATAAATACAACCACACGTTTATTGTTGTCAATCATTGCGCATCAGCCGGCGCGCGCAGTGAGGACGAACCTCACCTCCTGGCTGCGGCCATTGCTATTGCTGACGGTGACGCCATAGGGCCCTGGGGTGAGATAGCGGGCGGGACAACGGGGCTGGTAAGGTGGGCAGGTGTTGACCTCGAATTGGAGGGTCGCGCCGTCGTCGGACCGGATCGGGCCGACATCGAAGGAATCGACGTCGCCGCGAAAATGAATCATGTTTTCGAGCGTGAAGCCGCTCCCTCGCAGCGTGATCAGCGTGCCGATGCGTCCCGATTCCGGTGATAGGCCGGTGATGGTCGGCGCCGCCTGTGCAATCTGGATCGCCGCGTTCGCTGGCGCCGGTTTTCGATCCGCGCGCGTGTCTGGCGTAGAAAAGACGGTCGCAGCCGCGCCCAGCGCGGCCACGAGCGTTGCCACCAGAAGCCGGAAAGTTGTCGAGTGCGACCTCATCGCAAGGCTCGTGGGTTTGACGGATTTTCGTACCGAAGCGCCGCGAGATTGAAGCCTCGGGATACCGATCAGCAAAAATCAGCGGCGGCACAGACCGCTCTTGAGCTCCCAGCGTTCGCCGTTCCAAGCGGCAGCGACAACGTCGAAATAGAGTCGCTGAGTGGCATCATCAGTCGAGAAAAAGGTCACTTGGCAGAGGAAACGATCGTCCTTCGCGGGATTGCACGTGGCGTCCACGATCCGCAGGTTCTCACTGTGCAGTTGGCTGCCGCTTGACGCTTCGCGCTGATAAGCGGCCTGTATTGCCGACGTGTCAGGTGGCGTGACTGCATCGCAGCCGAGTCCCGCCGCCGCACACGCCCAGAGCACCAAATATCGCATTGGCATTCGTACCGGCTTGCCGATATCAGGATCTCAATCCCGATTTTCGTTCTGCAATATCCGGCTACATTAGCACAACCGGAGCGGGCACGGCATGGGAGAATCGGTCGCCGCTGCTCGCCTGTCGGTTATCGCGCGTTCTTGAATTCCTTCGCGGCCTTATCCAGCACGAACAGCGACCCCTCCGCGACGCCGAAATAGGCGCCGTGGGTCTGCATCTGGCCCGAATCCACCGCCTTCTGCACGAACGGAAACGTCATCAGGTTTTCCAGGCTGCGGAACACCGCGGCCTTCTCGATGCGCTCGACGAACTGCGCCATGGTCTCGTGGTCGCGCTGCTCGACCACTTCGCCCGGCTTGATGAACATCTGCATCCATTTGCCGATGAAGTCGCCCGGCGTGAGCGGCTCGATCTTGTCGACGAAGGCGCGGATGCCGCCGCATTGCGCGTGCCCGAGCACGACGATGTGCTTCACCTTCAGCACCGTCACGGCATATTCCAGCGCCGCGGAGACGCCGTGCGCATTGCCGTCGGGCTGATACACCGGCACCAGATTGGCGATGTTGCGGACGACGAACAGTTCGCCCGGGCCGACGTCGAAGATCACCTCGGGCGAGACGCGGCTGTCGCAACAGCCGATCACCATCACTTCCGGGAACTGCCCCTTCACCGACAGCTCGCGATAGCGGCTCTGCTCGGTCGGCAGCCGCTGGGTGGCGAAGGCCTTGTAGCCTTCCAGCAAATGCTTCGGGAATGTGATCATGGCCTATGCCTAACCATAGACCAGAGGGGCGAACAAGCCTTTCGAATAGGCAGGCCAGATGCTATCGGCTTGGCTTGTTGTTCGAGCATGGTCCTTTCGGAAAACCGCCGCACACTTTTCCGGGATCATGCTTCAGAATACACCTGAGGAAACTGGAAGGAATGCTCGCATGACCCGCCCGCGCCGCAGCCATCTGTTCATGCCCGGCTCCAACCCCCGCGCGCTGGAAAAGGCGCGAAATCTCGCCGCCGACGGCCTGATCCTCGATCTGGAAGATTCCGTCGCCCCCGACCTCAAAGGGGTGGCGCGTGACGGCATCGCCGCTGCGATCGCGGACGAGGGGTTCGGCAAGCGCGAGATTTTGATCCGGACCAACGGCCTCGACACGCCCTGGTGGGCCGATGACGTCGCGATGGCCGCCAAGGCCTCGCCCGATGGCATTCTGGTTCCAAAAGTTTCAAGCATCGAGGATCTCCAGGCGATCGGCGCTCGCCTCGCCGAGCTCGGCGCCGCGCCGACGGTGAAGGTCTGGGCGATGATCGAGACCGCGCGCGCCGTGCTGCATGCCGAGGAGCTGGCCGCCGCGGGCCGCGATCCCAAGACGCGCCTCTCCGGTTTCGTGTTCGGCCCGAACGACATCTCGCGTGAGACGCGCATCAAGATGCTGCCGGGCCGCGCGGCGATGATCCCGATGATCACCCACTGCATCCTAGCGACGCGCGCCCATGGCCTCGAAATCCTCGACGGCCCCTACAGTGACATCGCCAATTCCGACGGTTTTGCCACCGAATGCGCACAGGGCCGCGACCTCGGCTTCGACGGCAAGACGCTGATCCATCCGTCGCAGATCGAGGCCTGCAACGCGATCTTCACGCCGCCCGAAGAGGAAGTCGCGCGCGCGCGAAAGATCATTGCCGCGTTCGAGCTGCCTGAGAACGTCTCGCGCGGCGCGATCCGGCTCGATGGCGCAATGGTGGAGCGTCTGCACGCCGACATGGCGCGGCGCACGATCGAGATCGCGGACGCGATCGCAGCGATGAGCAAGGGCTGAGGCGTCAACTCGAAGAAGCGATATCCGCTTGTCCCCGCCAGGCGGAAATCTTCTCGACGTCAGGAGGATTGCCGCTTGTGACCCAAACGGTCATCGCGACGGTCAGTCCCGATCGTCTATTTTCCCGCCGGTGAAGCAGCTCTGGATTCGCTACCCGCGACGATGGCGCTTCCGCGGGACGGCGCATCGACAGGCTGCGGCGCCGCCAATTCCTGGCAATACATCTGATCGATCTTGCGCTGCATGAGCGCATAGCAATCGCATGCGACACCCTCGAGCCGCGCCCGATGGATCTCGACGAACCCGCGCCGGTCGGACGGGACGGCGCCGGCATCGCGTAGCTTGCTCATCGTCAGGGTCACTGTCGTCCGTCGCACCCCAAGCAATTGCGCAAGCGCCTCGTGCGTCACCGGAAGCCGGTCATCGGGAACGCGGTCGTGAAGCTGCAGGAGCCAGCGCGCCATGCGGCCATCCACCCGGTGCAGCGCGTTGCAGGCGGCCACGTGCTGGAGCTGCAACAACAGCGCGCGGGCGTGGACTTGCACGACGTTCCTGATGGCTGCGCTTTGCGCAAAGGCCGCGCGAAACTTGGCGGCGGAAATCAGCGATGCTGTGCCGGCGATGCGGGCAATCGCGGTCACGGATGACAGCGACGGGCCGAGCACGGAGAACGAGGCCAAGGCGCCTTCCCGTCCCATCAAGGTGGTTGCGACCGTTTGCCCGTCCGGCATATCGAGCATGAAGGCGATGGCGCCGCTATGGGGAAAATAAACCGGGTCGAGTTCATCGCCCGACCGCACCAGGATGGCATCGGGTTCGAACGAGACCTTCTGGAAGTAGGGCGTGAGCAAACCGAGATCCGCCGGCGGCAACGCCGCCAATAGCCGGTTCCCGATGCCCGTGCGGTGGACGGTCATGGCGCTTTCCTGTGAACGAGCACTCAACGAACGACGGTAACCATCTATTTCGTTTGCCATGATTATCCGAAATACGAATTGCGGAAGGGCAACCATCCAAACAGAGCCGTTCGTCGAGATCAAGCACGGACAATTGCGGAAACCTTGCCGGCATCCTCGCCGCGCAAACGGGGCCCTGCATACATCATACTATTGACGACCTTTGCTACTCGGCGAGGTGCCACACGTGGTGATCGACCAGTGATTGTTGCGGCAGCGCGTGAGTCTGCCCCTGGGGCTCCAGCCCTTCCGCGACGATGCCGAGCTGTAACCGGCATCGTCGGCAGCTCGTCGCCGGTTCGTCCCGACAACGGCCGCTTCGCCAAAGTCCACGATCTCGGCTTTTCCCGTTGCGGTGGTGAACAGGGGTGCTACCCTCGAAGCCATTGGTGGGTCTGGGCAATCTATTGATGCGTTTTTTTGGGGCAGCTGTCTTTCTCGTCACGTCGCTTTTGTCCGCTCAGCCCGCCCTTGCGCAGGCGCGGGTTGCGCTCGTCATCGGCAATGGCGCCTACGAGAAGGTGCCCGAGTTGCCGAACCCGACTCGCGATGCGGCCGACATCGGCCGCGCGCTGGAGCGGCTGGATTTCAAGGTCACTCTAGTCAAGAACGCCACCGCGCAAGAGATGAGGAAGGCCGTCGTCGAGTTCGGCCGGTCCGCCGAAATGTCCGACATCGCCGTCGTGTTCTACGCCGGGCACGGCATGGAAGTCGGCGGCGAGAATTGGCTGATTCCAGTCAGCGCAGAGCTGCGCAGCGATACCGACGCCGAAAGCGAGGCGATCAGCCTGCGTTCGGTGAGCCTTCAGGTCTCGAAGGCACGGAAGCTGGGCCTCGTGATACTTGACGCGTGCCGCAACAACCCTTTTGCCGCGAAGATGAAGCGCGCGTTGAGCACCCGGGCGGTGGCTCGCGGGCTCGCGCCGACGGAGCCGTCCGACAACGTCCTGATCGCGTATGCCGCCCGGGACGGCACCACGGCAAGCGACGGCGACGGCCGGAACAGCCCCTTCACGACGTCGCTGCTTCGCCACATCGAGACACCCGGCCTGGAGATATCGTTTCTGTTTCGCCGGGTTCGTGACGACGTGATGGCGGCAACCAGGCGCGAACAGCAGCCTTTCGTGTATGGCTCCTTGTCGAAGGAAGAGATTTACCTCAAGGCCCCTGCCGTCGCCGCTCAGGCACCAGCTGTATCAACTCCGGCGCCCGCAGCTCCCGCGGAAGACGAGAAATTCTGGCAGGCTGTCCGGACGTCGACGATGGCAGCTCTCTTTGAGGAATTCCTCGCCAGATACCCCCGCAGCGACCACGCCGTCGAAGCCCGCCAACGAATCAAGGATCTCAAGGCCAACGAGGTCGCGGCGCTATCGTCTTCGGCTGCTGCTCCGAAATCGGATGCGAACGGACGCCAGGACGCTGATGCCAAGCGCGCCGTAAGAAATCCATTTACGCCCGACGACACCAAAAAAATCTCTGTCATCGCGGCAGCTCAGCAACTCGAATTGCCGAGCTTCACCATTTCGTCCGATCAGAACGATCCATTCAACGCCAATTCCAGGTTTGTCGGCGTGTGGTCCAACAAGCGTGGGTGGACCAATGGCAAAGGACGCTACGCCATGCTGATCATCACGGAGGTCTCCGCGACGGGATTGGCCAGAGGATACTATCTCTGGGGGCCGCCCACGAAACAATCGTGGGCGAAGGATGTGGCGGGATACAAATCGTTCGCCGAATACATTGCGAACGATAAATTCTCCATCAATGGAACGCCCGTCACGGCCAAGCTGGACAAGAACGTCCTTGCCCTGTCGTCCGTCAATAAGGAGAAGCCGTCGGAGACCGCGACTATCGAGCTTCGTCCGGTCTGGCAGCTTGTGCCGGTGCCCGAGGATACCGAACCTCCGACCAAACGCGATAAGGCTGCACGAGCGCATGCAGTCAAGAAAGAGAGCGCGGCTGAACCTGGCCTTCCGGGGCATGCCGACGGAGCGAGCATGGAAGAGCGCTATCGTGCGTGCAGAAAGCTCGTGAAAGGATTTGCCCAGCGCGACGCTTGCGCACGAAACGGCGCGATCTGATCTTTCGATCCAGACATCGCGTCAGCGCGGGGCGACGTCGGCCCGATCGAGCGATTCCAGCGTCGCGGCGTTGCCGCAATAGCCGTGATAGTTCTCCGCGGCGGTGCCCTCAGCGAGATCGCGGTCGCACTCTCCCTTGTGATTGCAGAGCGAGCAGACCCGCTCCATGTCGCGCAGCAGCAGCGGCTGCGCGCGGCCGAGCCCTTCGGCACTGATGCCGAGCTGTTCCAGCATCTTCGGCAACTCGTCGGCGGCATGCTTGCCGTGGCGGACCAGCTCTTCCAGATCGTCAGGCGCGATCCTGAGATCTTGCGCGATCCGGTCGAAATCGGCGCGATCAAGCTGCCGCATCTCGTTCATCTCGCGGCGATGCTTCAGCCAGGCGGCAAAGGACTCGATGAGGTCCTGAACGATGGGATAAGGCCTGCTTGCGGTGCTCATGCGAAGCTCCGTTTGGGTCGTGGAATTGGAGCGAGATTAGGCAAGATGCTGCAGGAGCGCGTTGCGCTGGATCAAATTGAGAATGGGTCAAGGAACTGCGCTCGTGTCCCGGACGCGCCGCAGCGTGAAACGCTGCTGCGCAGAGCCGGGACCCATCGTGCCGCATCTCTGGCCCCCAGCTCAGCAGCGCACCGCTGAAAAAGCGCTGCGCTGCATCCGGGGCACGAGCGTTACGCGAACCGCTCCGTCGCCCACGCATACAGGCTGCCCGGGATCGGCTTTTCGCCGCCGCGGCCCTTGGGCGAGATGTGCAGGCCGATGATCTCGGGGTCGGTGACGAGGCCGAGATAGCTCGAGGGATCGAAGAACAGTTTTGGCTCGGCATGCACGGCGTAGAACGATTGCTTCGGCAGTGCGGCCTGTAGTTCACCGGTGCGGCGCGCGAGCGCGGTCAGCGCCGCCGGCCCGAAGATCGCGACGCGAATGTCCGAGAGACGGTTCGAGCCCCCGCGCAGGCGACGCATCATGAAGGTGATGCGATGGCGCACCGACAGCCAGTTCGGCGTCAGCTCCTCCTGCTCCATCAGCTCCTCGAAGGCGGCAACGATGCCGTGCTCCGCCGGCAGATAGATCACGGAATTGCCGAGCTGGCGCGGCCGCTCCCAGGCGAAGTAGGGTTTTGCCGGGTCGATCTCGACGGGTTTCAGGAGCAGCACGTCGGCATCGAGCCAGAGGCCGAGGTTCTTCGCCATCAGCTTCATGCGGAAGAAGTCGCTGAACTGCAGCGTGGTCCAGTCGCGCCAGCTTCCGTCCGGCTGCGGCGGTCGCAATCGTTCGGAGAACGCGTGCGGCAGGATCGCCTCGGCGTCCGCGTTCCCGATGCCCGCGGGCAGGCCGGGAATGGTGTCGAAACTGTAGACCGTGACCTTGTGGCCGGCAGCTAGCTGCGAGCGCAGACAGGTCTGGCGCAGTGCGTCCATCGGGCCGTGCCAGAAGGTGACGATGTCGGGCAGCATGCGCGTCAATTTAGGGGTTAATCGGGGCAAAGAAAAAGCCCCGGCGCTCGTCGCACCGGGGCTCGAACTGGAGCTCGATCTCAGGCCCAGGCGCGTTCGCGCTTGAGCTTGTCCTCGTAGGTGTCGATCGAGGCCTTCTTCTCCATCGTCAGGCCGATGTCGTCGAGGCCGTTGATCAGGCAGTGCTTGCGGAACGGGTCGATCTCGAACTTGACCTTGCCGCCGTCGGGGCCGCGGATCTCCTGGTTCGGCAGGTCGATCGTCAGCGTCGCGTTGGCGCCGCGCTCGGCGTCGTCGAACAGCTTGTCGAGGTCTTCCTGCGAGACGCGGATCGGCAGAATGCCGTTCTTGAAGCAGTTGTTGTAGAAGATGTCGCCGAACGAGGTCGAGATCACGCAGCGGATGCCGAAGTCGAGCAGCGCCCAGGGCGCATGCTCGCGGCTCGAGCCGCATCCGAAATTGTCGCCGGCGACCAGCACCTTCGAATTGCGATAGGCGGGCTGGTTGAGGACGAAATCCGGGTTCTCGCTGCCGTCGTCCTTGTAGCGCTGCTCGGAGAAGAGCCCCTTGCCAAGGCCGGTGCGCTTGATGGTCTTGAGGTACTGCTTCGGAATGATCATGTCGGTGTCGACATTGATGATCTTCAGCGGCGCCGCGACGCCTTCCAGCGTGGTGAACTTGTCCATTTCAGGCTTCCCGGTTTGACGTCAGGGGAAGGCTATTTAGCCCGGTTGGCACACAAATCCTAGGCCGGATTCGGCAGGCCTAAGGGGCGTAAATCGAGGTTCGTCATCAGCCTGACGGAGCCATGCGGTCAGGGGCAAAGCCGGTCGGCAGGCCGTCGATGCTCTTCATGTTCTTCAGACCCCAGTATTTTCGCAGATTGTTGACGCCCTGCGCCGTCCAGTAGCGCACGAGGCTGCCGCGCTCTTGCCGGTAGTCGAACAGCGGCACGCCCATACCGCACGATGTCTGCACGAGATCGACCGAGAGGCGCACGATCTGGCGCGCCCCCGCCATGTCCTCGAACCGAGGGGCGAGATCGGCGTACTCCGGCGTCCCGCGCATCAGTGATCGCCCCTGGCCATAGAGCCGCAGGATCACCGGATTGCCTTCGAAGGCGCAAAACATGATGGTCAGCCGCTTGTCATCAGATGCGATCAGGTGCGCGCGGGTCTCGCTGCCGCTGCCGGTGCAATCGAGGTAGGCGACGTCGCTCTCTCCCAATACCCGGAACGACGACAGGCCTTTGGGGGACACATTGATGCGCCCCTTCGGCGGGGCGCTGGCGACGAAGAAGATTTTTTGCCGCTCGATGAAAGCCCTGTGCTCGGGTTCGATCTTTGCGAATTGCCTGCCCATGCCACCCGTCCTTTCCGCAGCGCTGCCGCCGCGACAAAGACCTACCAGGTCTTATATACCCGTTTAAGAATGCATTTTATGCTGGTATAAAAACCACCATGAAAGGATCAGACCCGATCGCTCCGGCTCTCTCGCTCAGTGCGTTTTTGCGGGCGCTCCGGGAGCGCCAGTCTCCTGCAGAATTCGGCCTCGCCGCCGGAGCACGGCGGCGCACGCCCGGCCTCCGGCGCGAGGAGGTCGCTCAGCTCTGCGGATTGAGCGTCACCTGGTACACGTGGATCGAGCAGGGTCGCGATGTCTCCGTCTCGGCTTCGACACTTGCGCGCCTCGCACGCGGATTGCGCCTGTCACGAGCGGAGCGCAGCTACCTGTTCGAAGTTGGGGGCAAGCGCGATCCCGAGCGTCTCGGCCACAGGGATGATCCGCCTGAGGAGGTGCTGGCCTGCGTCGATGCGATCGATGGGCCGGCCTACATTCTCGATCGCACATGGGGCGCGCGTCGTTGGAATGCGAAAGCGTCCCGGTTGTTTGCCGGATGGCTCGATGCTGACGGCGAAAAAAATCTTCTGCGCTACATCTTCCTCAGGCCCGAGGCGCGAACACTGATCCTCGACTGGACCTCACGCGCGCAACGCGTCGTCGCAGAATTCCGAGCCGCTGTTACAGCCTATTCCGACGATCCGGACATTCGCCGGCTCGTCGAGGAACTGAGAGTTGGAAGCCCTGACTTCGAACGCTGCTGGGAGACGCAGGGGGTTCTGGCACGCGAAGGCGGCGAGCGTGCGTTCGATCATCCGACCATGGGACTGCTGCACTATCAGCAGGTGTCGCTGTCTCTCGCGGGCTGGTCCGACTATCGACTGACGATGCTTCTCGCTGCGCCAACCATCCGCAACCGATGACGTCCTACTCCGCCTGAGCCTCAATCGCCGCCATATCGTCGTCCGAGAGGCCGAAATGGTGTCCGATCTCGTGGATCAGGACGTGGCGGACGATGTGGCCGAGGCTCTCGTCGTGCTCGGCCCAGTAATCCAGGATCGGCCGGCGGTAGAGCCAGACCATGTTGGGCAGCCGCGCCACATCGCCCAGGCTCTGCTGGGGCAGGCCGACGCCCTGGAACAGGCCGAGCAGGTCGAACTCGCTCTCGCATTCCATCTCGTCCATGACTTCCTCGGTTGGGAAGTCGTCGACACGGAGGATCACGCCCTCACAGAGGCCGCGAAATTCCGCCGGCAGGCGCTCGAAGATGTCGTGCGCCGTCGCTTCCATCTCGGCCAGCGAGGGCGCTTTCAATTCCGTCCACATGGGCTTTTCTTAGCGCGGGTTCCGTGGCGATGCATCCGGCTTTATAGGAGGCTACGAAGAGTTGACGCCGCGCGCGAAAACGGGGAGCGTACGGCGCCTCAAGGGGATGGCTCAGGTGGGTGGTGGTGCGATGCGGGCAGGAACAGCAATACTGGTTCTACTTTGCATGGGGTTGTTTTCGCAATTTTGCGTCGGTGCTGAAGCCCAGACGGCCGGCGCCGGCGTCAGGCTGGCCCAGGCGGCCTCGCCAGACGACGTTCCCCCGCCGCGCAGGCGGCCGCCCGCCCGGCTGCGCGTCACGCCCTATTACGCTCCGGACGGCGTCTATCCGCGCTACAATCCGGGTCCCGACGCGGTGCGCGAGTGCAACGCCACCTATGTGCAGGAATATCGGCCGAGCGGCACGGTGATCGTGCCGCATATGAGCTGCTACTGGCGGCGGGGCTGACGCGCCTCAACGGCCGTGTGATGCCCGCATCTTGAGGGCGGAGTTCGTCATGACGAGATGGATTGCATTGGCCGTTGTCGCCGGGCTCGCAGCGGGTTTGCCTCGCGCTTCAACCGCGCAGAGTGTGACGAAGTCGGATGCCTCGGCCGGGACAGCGATTTTCGATGCGAGACGGCACGCAAGACACCATGACGTTGCGCGGCGCTCAGCGCCCCATGATCCGCATTATTACGCGCGACCCGTCTACTACCGTCCCTATCCCTACGGCGTGCCGGCGCCCTTCGTGTTCGGCTTCGGACCGTGGTGGTGACGCCACCGCGTTAACCCGCCGGCGCAAATCCCCTGACCAGCAGCACGGTTGCCTGCGCGCCCGCCTTGCGATCGCGCGAGATGTCTTCGTAGTCCGGTGAATTCGAGAAGGCGAGGAACGCGGCCTCGTCAGGAAACGACATCATAACGAGCTTGTCGAACGGCCATGGGCCTTCGATCACAGCGCGGCTGTTCGTCGGCGGCGAGCAGCCGTCCATTGTATTTTCTGAACACGTCGAAGAACCTCGCCTGATAGCGGTCATAGGCCGCGCGGTCCGTCATCTTCAGTTGCGCGATCGCGTAGACGGTCATCTCTCGAATTCCTCTTGTCGGCATCGCAATCGTATATGCGCCTGCGCTGCACGTCGCAGAAATGTCTTCATTCATGGGGCATTCACGTCGCTGTCCCTAATTTAATGTAGGGAGCGACTGTCAGTGAACAGGGATGACGCGGGCTGGCAGCGAGCGTCGCAACTCCGCTGTCCGGACTCAAGGAGGATTCCATGCTGAGGATACTGGGTCTCAGGGCAGGCCCCATGCGCTTGCTCGGGATTGCGGCTGCCACGACGCTGATGCTGTCGGCCGGGACCTCGCGTCGTGCTGAAGCGCTGAGCTTGATCAATCCGGCAACGTCACCCGCGACGAAGGCTGCGACCGACGACCTCGTCACCCAGGTTCGCCACGGCGGTGGCGGTGGCGGACATGGTGGCGGCTTTCATGGCGGCGGCGGTTTTCGTGGTGGTGGTTTCCACGGTGGCGGAGGACATATCGGCGGTTTCCGCGGCGGCGGCTTTCACGGCGGCCATATCGGCGGCTTCCGCGGCGGTGGCTTCCGCGCCGCGCCGGCCTTTCACGGTGGCGGCTATCGCTACGGCGGATTTCGCCATTATGGCGGTTATCATCGTTACGGGATCTATCGTCCCCATTACGGCTATCGCCACTTCCACCGGCGCTATTATTACGGCGGCTACTATCCCTACTACCACTATCCGCGCCGCTGCCGGGTGATCTGGACCTATTACGGCCCGCGCCGCGTCTGCCGCTGGCATCGCTGGCACTATCCGTACCGTTATTGGTAAACGCGATCGAAATGAAAAGGGCGCCTCGATGGCGCCCTTTGTTCGTGTGGCCTAGAGCCAATCCTTCAATTTCCACGACGCCGGCTTCCACCGCGTCAGGTTCTCGAGCTTCCACTGCTTGATCATCGCCGGCGGCCAGCGGCTGAGCTTCGAGGTCTCCTCGACCTCGGGCTTGGCGACGATGGGCAAGGGCGTCGCGCGCCGCCGGTGCTGGCGCGTCGCAGCGCTGATCAGATCGACATATTCAGGCTTGTTGGCCATGGCGCGCGTCCCCGCGAAACCGTCGCGAGGACGCAGTGTCGGCGATGCTGATTAACGGCCGTTTGCCGCTTTAGCTCAAATTGCAGGGAGCGGCTTACCGCCACTCCCTGACGTCGACGAAGTGACCCGCGATCGCGGCGGCTGCCGCCATCGCCGGCGACACCAGATGCGTGCGGCCCTTGAAGCCCTGGCGGCCCTCGAAGTTGCGGTTCGAGGTCGAGGCGCAGCGCTCTTCCGGAGCCAACTTGTCCGGGTTCATCGCGAGGCACATCGAGCAACCGGGCTCGCGCCATTCGAAGCCGGCCTTGATGAAGATCTTGTCCAGACCCTCGGCTTCGGCCTGCTCCTTCACGAGGCCGGAGCCCGGCACGACCATGGCGTTGACATGTGCTGAAACGGTCTTGCCTTCAGCAATCTTCGCCGCCGCGCGCAGATCCTCGATGCGGCCGTTGGTGCAGGAGCCGATGAAGATGCGGTCGAGCTTGATGTCGGTGATCTTGGTGCCCGCGGTCAGTCCCATGTACTTCAATGCGCGATGCTTGGAGAGGCGCTTGGCCTCTTCCTCGATCTTGTCCGGATCAGGCACGAAGCCGGTCACCGAGATGACGTCCTCGGGCGAGGTGCCCCAGGTCACGATCGGCGGCAGCTTGGCAGCGTCGAGGCGCAGCTCGTGGTCGAAATGCGCGCCGTCGTCGGAGCGCAGCTTCTCCCAATAGCGCATCGCCGCGTCCCAGTCCGCGCCCTTCGGCGCCTTCGGGCGGCCGCGCAGGAAGTCGAACGCCTTCTGGTCGGGCGCAACCAGGCCGGCGCGCGCGCCGCCCTCGATCGACATGTTGCAGACCGTCATGCGGCCTTCCATGCTGAGCGCGCGGATCGCATCGCCGGCGTATTCCAGCACGTAGCCGGTGCCGCCGGCAGTGCCGATCTCGCCGATGATGGCGAGGATGATGTCCTTGCCCGTCACGCCTTCAGGCAATTTGCCGTCGACGGTGACGCGCATGTTCTTCGCCTTCTTCTGGATCAGCGTCTGCGTCGCCAGCACGTGCTCGACCTCGGAGGTGCCGATGCCGTGCGCGAGCGCGCCGAACGCGCCATGCGTCGAGGTGTGGCTGTCACCGCAGACGATGGTGGTGCCGGGCAGGGTAAAGCCCTGCTCGGGGCCGATGACGTGGACGACACCCTGGCGCTTGTCGAACTCGTCGTAATATTCGATGCCGAATTCCTTGGCGTTCTCGGCCAGCGCCTTGATCTGCTCGATGCTCTCCGGATCGGGATTCGGCTTGGTGCGATCGGTGGTCGGCACGTTGTGGTCGACGACGGCGAGCGTCTTTTCCGGCGAGTGCACCTTGCGGCCGGTGGCGCGCAGACCCTCGAACGCCTGCGGCGAGGTCACCTCGTGCACCAGATGGCGGTCGATATAGAGCAGGCAGGTGCCGTCGTCGGCTTCGTGCACCAGATGGTCGTTCCAGATCTTGTCGTACAATGTGGTCGGCTTGGACATGAGCTTCAGCTCCAGGAATGTTGTGTGCGGATATGCGCGGTCACGCGCGGGCAACAAAATCGTCAGCGCAGCTTTTAGGCTGCGCGCGTAAGCTCTGACGTTGCCGAGGTCGCGAAGCGTCCGAAGAACCGGCCAGGCAGCCGCGAGCGATCGTCGATGACGATGCGCGTGACGGGGGCGAGGCTGGTCTGATCTGGAAACATTCCAAGAATATATAGCAGGCCGATTTGGAAGCGCGAGTGCTTTGACGCGCACGGCTGACGCAACAAAAAAGCGCGGGGTTTTGCCCCGCGCTCTCTAGAACTCGTCTGGTAGCGGTGCTTACTCGTTGACGGCCTTGGCGTGCTCAGTCTTCTCGACGATACGGGCCGACTTGCCGCGAAGGTTGCGGAGGTAATAGAGCTTGGCGCGACGGACCTTGCCGCGGCGCACCACCTTGATCGAGTCGATCATCGGGGAGAGCAGCGGGAACACGCGCTCGACTCCCTCGCCATAGGAGATCTTGCGAACGGTGAAGCTCTCGTTGAGGCCGCCGCCGGAACGGCCGATGCAGACGCCTTCATAGGCCTGCACGCGGGTACGGTCGCCTTCGACGACCTTCACGTTCACGATCACGGTGTCACCGGGACCGAATTCCGGAATCTCCTTGCTGGCGGAGAGCTTGTCGAATTGCTCTTTTTCGAGCTGTTGGATCAGGTTCATGGGTAAATCTCCATCGGCGCGCCCAGCCGCAGGACGGGGGCTGCGCGAAATTCGTTGATCCAGCTATTGCGGATGTGGCCGCTCCTATAAGGCAAGCTGGAGGGTTTGTCACCCGTCTGTCTTGTTTTTTGGCGTTTTTTGGCGTCCGGCCCGATTCGGGGCTTTGGCCGGGATTTGGGCCCATAAATCAGGCCGCCGGGCCGCGGTCAGGGCCTCGGATTGCGCCCGCCGCCAGGCTGCAACCTTGGCGTGGTCGCCGGAGGTCAGGGTTTCCGGGATCGGAGCCCCCTCGAACAGCTGCGGACGGGTGTATTGGGGGTATTCGAGGAGGCCCTCAGAGAAGCTTTCCTCGGTTCCCGAGGCCTCCTTGCCCATCACGCCGGGCAGGAGCCGGACGCAGGCGTCGATCAGGGCCAGTGCGGCGATTTCGCCCCCGGACAGCACGTAGTCGCCGATCGAGATCTCCTCCAGGCCCCGTCCGTCGATCACCCGCTGGTCCACCCCCTCGAACCGTCCGCAGACGATCAGGGGACCCGGACCCTCGGCCAGCTCCACCACCCGGGCCTGGGTCAATGGCCGACCCCTCGGGCTCATCAGCAGTTTCGGCCGGTCCGGGCTGATCTCGACGGCATCGATCGCCGCCGCCAGAACATCGGCCCGCAGCACCATGCCCGGTCCGCCGCCCGCGGGGGTGTCGTCGACGCTCCGATGCCGGTCGGTGGCAGAGGCCCGGATGTCGCGCGCCTCGAGCTCCCAGAGCCCGCCAGCCAGCGCCCGGCCGGCCAGGCTCACGCCGAGCGGCCCCGGAAACATCTCCGGAAACAGCGTCAGCACCGTCGCGCGCCAGGGTGAGGGGTTTGTCATCGGATCTCAGTTCTTGTCGTCCCGGACAAGCGAAGCGCAGATCCGGGACCCATAACCACCGCAGCCAGTTTTGCGATGGCTGGAGCCAGCAGCTTAGCCAAAAACCATGTCTCGTGGTTATGGGTCCCCGCTTTCGCGGGGACGACTCGGGGAGGGATCGTTGCCTTCGTCCTCACCCTCGACCTCCTGCGGCAGCGCGATCACGACGCGGCCGCCTGTGAGATCGACTTCCGGCACCACCGCGTTTGTGAACGGCAGCAGCAGCGTCGTGCCCTTTGCAGATCCTTTGGGCGGTGCGATCTCGATGATGTCGCCGGCGCCGAAATTGTGGATCGCGAGCACGCGGCCGAGCGCGTCGCCGTCGGTGGTGACGGCGGCGAGCCCGATCAGGTCGGTGTGGTAATATTCGTCCGCATCGGTCGCGGGCAGCTTTTCGCGCGCGACGTAGAGTTCGATGCCGTTGAGGCGCTCGGCCTCATCGCGGGTCGTGACGCCCTTGAACGTCGCGACCAGATGATCCTTCGCTTCGCGCGCCTGCGCGACCTCGAACTGGCGCTTGCCGTCCTTGGCGAGAAGCGGACCGTAGCGTTTGATGGCAAAGGGATCTTCGGTGAAGGTCCACAGCTTGACCGCACCGCGCACACCATGCGCGGCGCCGATCCGCGCGACGCAGACCAGCGCCGACATGATCTGACCTTACGCCTTCGCGGCGGCTTCGGCCTGCGCCTTGCGCTCCTTGCGCGGCACGGCCTTCTGCGGGTTGTTGCGCGCTTCGCGCTTCTTGACGCCGGCGGCGTCGAGGAAACGCGCCACGCGGTCCGACGGCTGCGCACCCTTGGCGACCCAGGCCTTCACCTTGTCCATGTCGAGCTTGAGGCGGGCCTCGTTGTCCTTCGGCAGCAGCGGGTTGAAATAACCGAGACGCTCGATGAAGCGGCCATCGCGGGGGAAGCGCGAATCGGCGACGACGACGTGATAGACGGGGCGCTTCTTGGTGCCTGCACGAGCGAGGCGGATAACGACGGACATTTAGTTCTCCTTCAAAGTACAGTTTGTTCGGTTGATTGGTATTCCGCGTTGCGCGAGATGCTGACGATCCCGTGCGACGAATTCCTCATTTCTTCTTGCCCGGAAAACCGCCGAGGCCCGGCAGCATTGGCTTGCCGCTCAGCCCGGTCAGTCCGGGAACGTTCGGCAGGCCGGTGCGCAGACCAGCCGGCAAATCTTTCGGCAGATTCGGAAGGCCACCGCCGCCGCTCTGCATCTTCTCCTGCAACGCCTTCATCTCTTCGGGCGAGGGCGGCTTCATGCCGCCGCCAAAGCCCATCGCCTGTGCGATGCCGGCGAGCGGGCCGCGCTTGCCCGAGCCCATGGCCTTCATCACGTCGGCCATGTTCCGGTGCATCTTGAGCAGCTTGTTGACCTGCTCGACGCTCTGGCCGCTTCCTGCGGCGATGCGCTTCTTGCGGCTGGCCTTGAGCAGGTCGGGATGACGGCGCTCGTCGCGCGTCATGGAATCGATCACCGCGACCTGGCGCTTCAGGATCTTGTCGTCGATGCCGGCGGCCGCGATCTGGTTCTTCATCTTGGCGATGCCTGGCATCATGCCCATCAGGCCGCTGATGCCGCCCATGTTGGCCATCTGCAACAGCTGCTCGCGCATGTCGTTGAGGTCGAACTGACCCTTGCGCATGCGCTCGGCAGTGCGCGCGGCCTTTTCGGCGTCGATGTTGGCGGCGGCACGTTCGACCAGCGAAACCACGTCGCCCATGCCGAGGATGCGGCCGGCGATACGATCGGGATGGAAATCTTCCAGCGCGTCGGTCTTTTCACCGGTGCCGATCAGCTTGATCGGCTTGCCGGTGACGGCGCGCATCGACAGCGCGGCGCCGCCGCGGCCGTCGCCGTCCACACGCGTCAGCACGATGCCGGTGAGGCCGACGCGCTGATCGAAGGCTCGCGCAAGATTGACGGCGTCCTGGCCGGTGAGGCTATCGGCGACCAACAGCACTTCATGCGGATTGGCGGCGGCTTTGATCGCCGCTGCTTCCGCCATCATGTCTTCGTCGAGCGTGGTGCGGCCGGCGGTGTCGAGCAGCACGATGTCGTAGCCGCCGAGCTTGCCAGCCTCCATCGCGCGCTTCGCGATCTGCGGCGGCTGCTGGCCTGCAACGATTGGGAGCGTCGGAATGTCGAGGTCGCGGCCGAGCACGGCCAGCTGCTCCATCGCCGCCGGGCGATAGACGTCGAGCGAAGCCATCAGCACCTTGCGCTTGTCGCGCTGGACCAGGCGGCGGGCGAGCTTTGCAGTGGTGGTGGTTTTACCGGAGCCTTGCAGACCGACCATCATGATCGGCACCGGCGGCACGGAATTGACGTCGATGGTCTGGCTTTCGGCGCCGAGCGTGTTGATCAGCTCGTCATGGACGATCTTGACCACCATCTGGCCGGGCGTGACCGACTTGACGACGGTGGCGCCGATCGCCTGCTCGCGGACGCGTTCGGTGAAGCTTCGCACCACCTCTAGCGCGACGTCGGCCTCCAGCAGCGCGCGACGCACCTCGCGCATCGCGGCGTCGACGTCCTTTTCGGTCAGCGCACCGCGCCCCGTCAGACGATCGAGAATGCCACCAAGCCGTTCCGACAGACTGTCGAACAATGCCGTTGTCCTTTGTCCTGCTCGCGCAGGGTTGCCGCGTTCACCACCGTCATGCCCCGGCTTGACCGGGGCATCCAGTACGCCGCGGCACCTCGGTTCAGCCGAGCGGCCTCTGGGATACTGGATCGCCCGATCAAGTCGGGCGATGACCACTTTCTTGGCAAGCGATCTTCCAAACACCTTTACGCCCGAGGGCGCATAGCGCTGTCGGGCGTTGACCTCTGGCCTCCAGGGCCAGTCGGCGGGTCGAAAAGAAAGCCTTTCCGAGAAAGTGGCGGGGTTAAACGCCGCTCCCGCCCAAAAGTCAAGGAAAGTTAGGGTGCCGGAGTGCCTTTGCTAGGGCAAGGCTCTGAAAATACGGAACTTTTTGTGGCCGGTTCCTTTTCGCAGGGCTTCGCCCATATAGAAGCCGATGACTGATCTCCGTTACCATCCCTGAAGCCGCTTGTGCCGATCACTCGCCGCCGCGTTTTCGGACTGTTTGCCGGTGGTGCCCCGCTGGTCGGTGTCTCGTCCCTCTGGATGTCCCGCATGAAAACCTATGACGGTCCCGTCTCCGATCATTTCGACGGCCTGCACTTCTTCGATCCCGACGGGGCGCCGCCGAGATCGCTTGGCGAAGTGTTCCGCTGGCAGTTCGGGGGCAGCCGGAAGCGCGAGACCTGGCCCGAGTGGGTGACGAACTCTCACGCCGACACGCCGCCGGCCCGCGTCGACGGCGACAAGGTGCGGCTCTCTTTCGTCGGCCATGCCAGCTGGCTGATCCAGGCCGCCGGCCTCAACATCCTCGTCGATCCCGTCTGGTCGACGCGGGTCTCGCCGGTGGGGTGGGCCGGACCGAAACGGCACAACGATCCCGGTATTGCCTTCGACAAGCTGCCGAAGATCGACGTCGTGCTGGTCTCGCACGGACACTACGATCATCTCGACGTCGCGACGCTGTCGCGGCTCGCCAAGAATTTTGCGCCGCGCGTGGTCACCCCGCTCGGCAACGACGTGACGATGCGCAGTTCCGATTCCACCATCAAGGCGGAGGCGTTCGACTGGTACGACCGCGTCGAGCTCGGCGGCGGCATCGCCGTGACGCTGGTGCCGACCCGGCACTGGTCGGCGCGCGGCATGTTCGATCGCAACAAGGCGCTGTGGGCGAGTTTCGTGCTGGAGACGCCGGCGGGGAAAATCTACGTCGTCTGCGATTCCGGTTATGGCGACGGCGGGCACTTTCGCCGCGTCGCCGAGAAGCACGGGAAGCTGCGTCTGGCGATCCTTCCGATCGGCGCCTACGAGCCGCGCTGGTTCATGCGCGACCAGCACATGAATCCGGAAGACGCCGTGAAGGCGCTGGCCGATTGCGGCGCGCAAGCCGCGCTCGGGCATCATCACGGCACGTTCCAGCTGACGGATGAAGCGATCGACGCGCCGGCGAAGGCGCTGGTCGAAGCGCTCGATGCCGCGAAGATTCCGCAGGAGCGGTTCGTGGCGATGCGGCCGGGGCAGGTGGTGGAGATTTAGCGGAGACTCAGCGTCAATCTCCGCTGTCGTCCCGGCCTTCGCGGGGACGACAGCTGTATTTGCAGCAGGCAGTGTGACTCTTACGAAGCCTGCTATTGCTCTTTGGGCTTGATCGCCCAGCTCACATTCACCGTCACCGACAGCGTTTCCTCGCCCGGCGCTACTGCCGCGGGCGCCGCCATCGGCGCGGTCGCCATTCTTGCCTTGAACAGCGGCACCGGAGCGCCGCCTTCGGACACGCTGAGCGGCGCGCCGAGCGTGACGCCGGTGGCCTTGGCGTAGATCTCGGCCTTGCGGCGGGCGTCCACGACCGCCTGTTCGCGGGCATCGTCGAGCAGCTTTGAGGCCTGCGTCACCTCGAAGGAGATGTTGCCGATGTCGTTGGCGCCGGCGCCGACCAGCGTGTCGATGATGCCGGCGACCTTGGTCACGTCGCGGATCTTCACGGTGATGCGGTTAGAGGCGCGGAAGCCGACCACGGGCGAGGCGCCGGTGGATTTGTTCTGGCCGTATTGCGGCTGCAAGGACAGGCGCGAGGTCTGATAGTCCTTCTCGGCGATACCGGCGCCCTTCAGCGCCAGCAGCACCTTGCCCATCGCGGCGTTGTTGGCGTCGGAGGCTTCCTTCGCCGACTTGGCGTCGTTGGCGACGCCGGCATCGATCTGCGCGAGATCGGGTGCCGCGGAGATCGTGGCTTCGCCGCTCACCGTGATGGCGGATGGAAAATCGTCGGCAAGCGCGGGCGTTGCCAACAGCGTGGCGGCGACAGCGGCGGCAAAAGACGTAAAAAGGACGGCAGGCTTCTTCATCTCTCTCACTTCAATGGCACGAACACGTTGATCACGAGCTTGTCCTCCGCCGTCTTCAGGGGATCGGTGAGGTACTCCTCGACAAAGGTGTCCTTGGCTTCCAGCTTCTTGTCGTCGAGGTGATTGGTGATCGCCTCATAGGTGTTGTCCATGTTGTCGTAGGAGCCGCGATGGACGAATTTCAATGCCTTGCCTTCCGGCGATTTGCCGATGCTCATGTCCTTGGGCAGGTTCTTCGGGTCCTGCTCGACCGGGATCTCGGCCAGGAAGGTGAAGCCGGTGTCGTCGGTCGAGGTGTAGACGATCATCGAATTGCCGGCGGGCTTGATGCCCTGCTTGTCCAGCAGCGTGTTCAGCGCCTTGAAGGCGTCGATCAGCGTGTCGAAGGCCGAATCCCAATTGGCGGTGCCCTTGACCATCACGACCTTCTTCGGCTCGAGCGTGGTCTCCAGGCCAAAGGGATCGGCGGTCTGCACCGGGGCAGGCGTCGCGGCCGCAGCGGGCGGTGGGGCCGCCGGAGCGGGTGAGGGCGAAGCGCTGGCCGCAGGCGAGGGCGCCGGAGAGGGTGCCGCCGCGGGCGCAGGTGCGGTACTTGCGGCCGGGGAGGGCGAGGCCGACGGAGCCGGCGACGGGCTGGCCGACGCGGCTGGCGCCGGGCTCGGGGTCTGCGCCGGAGCGCCGGGCACGCCAAACGACATGGTCGCTGCCGGGATCAGCGCGAGCAGTGCGAGGCGACAAAAACGATTCATTCTATTCTCCCCAAGGGCTTATCCGCCAAGGCCTTACGTCCTCAAGGCTTTGAGCCGGCCGCGCGTCCCGGATCGCGCGAACCGCGCCGTTCTAACACGCGAGTGCCGAATTCGTCCCATGACAGATGCGTCATGGCCATGGCGGCAAATCACTGGCCAAGCCACCAAGGATCGCCATATAAGGCAGGCGAAATTCGGGACATTTCATGAGCGCTCTGGCCAACCACGCATTTGCCAAGATGAACGGCATCGGCAACGAGATCGTCGTTGTCGACATGCGTGATACCGCCGCGCCGGTGACGCCGGACGACGCCCGCGCGGTCGCGTCCGCGCCGGGCGGCGTGCCCTACGACCAGCTCATGGTGCTCCGGAAGCCGCGGTTCGACGGCACCGAGGCTTTCATCAGCATCTACAACAATGACGGCTCCGAGGCCGGCGCCTGTGGCAACGGCATGCGCTGCGTGGTGCGGCGCATCTTCGAGAAGACCGGGCAGACCACGGCAACGTTCGAGACCGCCGCGGGCTTGCTCAATTGCTGGCAGGGCCCAGCACCCGATCTCTACACCGTCGATATGGGCGCGCCGAAATTCGGCTGGCAGGACATTCCGCTGGCGGAAGAGTTTCGCGACACCCGCTACATCGAATTGCAGATCGGGCCGATCGACAATCCGATCCTGCATTCGCCCTCGGTGGCGAGCATGGGCAATCCGCATGCGATCTTCTGGGTCGAGGACGTCAACGCCTACGATCTCGAGCGCTTCGGTCCGCTGCTGGAAAATCACCCGATCTTCCCCGAGCGCGCCAACATCACGCTCGCCCATATCGTCGATCCCCAGCACATCACGATCCGTACCTGGGAGCGTGGCGCGGGCCTGACCAGAGCTTGCGGCTCGGCGGCCTGCGCGACCGCGGTTGCTGCCGCGCGGCTGAAGCGCACCGAGCGCAATGTCGAGATCACGCTGCCCGGCGGCAAGCTCGGGATCGAATGGCGCGAAAGCGACGACCACGTCCTGATGACGGGCCCCGCGACCTTCGAATACGAGGGCTCCTTCGATCCGGCGCTGTTCGCGCCGGTCGGCTGATGGCCGTCGACATCGTCACCTTCGGCTGCCGCCTCAACGCCTTCGAGGCCGAGCTGATCCGCCGCGAGGCCGAGGGCGCGGGCCTTTCCGACACCATCGTCATCAACAGCTGCGCCGTCACCAACGAAGCGGTGGCGCAGGCGCGCCAGTCGATCCGTAAATTGAAGCGCGAACGGCCGGGTGCGCGCATCGTCGTCACCGGCTGTGCGGCGCAGACGCAGAGCCGGATGTTCGCAGACATGGCCGAGGTCGATCGCGTCCTCGGCAATGACGACAAGATGCGCAGCGAAGCCTGGCGCGATGCGCGTACCGCGTTCGATCTCGGTGCGAGCGAAAAAATCGCCGTCAGCGACATCATGGCGGTGAAGCAGATGGCGCCGCATCTGATCGACGGCTTTGCGAGTGGCCTGCCGCGGGTGTTCGTGCAGGTGCAGAACGGCTGCGACCATCGCTGTACGTTCTGCATCATCCCCTACGGCCGGGGCAATTCACGCTCGGTGCCGATGGGCGCGGTGGTCGATCAGGTGCGGGCGCTTGTCGCGCGCGGCCATGCCGAGATCGTGCTGACCGGTGTGGACCTCACCAGCTATGGCGCCGACCTGCCGGGTGCACCGAGGCTCGGCATGCTGACGAAGCAGATCTTGCGGCATGTGCCGGAGCTGAAGCGCCTGCGCATCTCCTCGATCGATTCGATCGAGGCCGATGCCGATCTGTTGGATGCCATCGGCGACGATGCGCGCCTGATGCCGCATCTGCACCTGTCGCTGCAATCCGGCGACGACATGATTTTGAAGCGCATGAAACGACGGCATTCGCGCCACGACGCGATCGCGTTCTGCGACCAGGTCCGCCGCCTGCGCCCGGACATCGCCTTCGGCGCCGACATCATCGCGGGCTTTCCGACCGAGACCGAGGAGATGTTTTCGCGCTCGCTGGATCTCGTGGAGGAGTGCGGCCTGACGTTCCTGCACGTCTTCCCGTATTCGCCACGCCCCGGCACGCCGGCCGCGCGGATGCCGCAGGTGGCAGGCGGTGCGATCAAGGAGCGCGCGAAACGGCTGCGCGCGGCGGGCGAAGCGGCACTACGACGGCGGCTGCAAGAGGAAGTGGGTATGACGCGCGACGTGCTGATCGAGAGCGACAGCCAGGGCCGCACGGAGCACTATCTGCCGATGGCGATCGCGGGCGAACGTGTTGGTCGTGTGGTGCCGCTGATGATTGCCGGCAGCGATGGCGAGCGGTTGACCGTATAGGCAGTGTCGTCGCCCGGCTTGACCGGGCGACCCAGTACGCCGCGGCTCCTCGGTTCTATCGCTGCCGTCTCTGGAATACTGGATTGCCCGCTTTCGCGGGCAATGACGGCGGAGTGTGTGATGAGCAGCGGGCCTACAACGCCCGCACCTGCCAGAATCGCAGCGTCCGCCGCGCGTTCTCCGACGTCATTCGCGCGTAATTGCTTTTCGCCCTCGCGATATCAGCGGGTTTCATCGCGCCGGTGGCAAAGCGACTCTCGAGCACGGCGGCTGTGGTTTCCCAGCTGAGCTGGGCCGCCTTGCACGGCACCAGCAGGCCGTCCTCGCGCAGGCTCTGCATCAGCGGACGGATCACCTCGATGGTCGATCCGGACAGTGCCGCCAGGGCAGCCACGGCTTCCTCGTAGCGCCGCTGCGTGGCGAAGCCGAGCAGCGTCGCTTCGGTCAGTTGGCCAGTCGCCTTGAGATTTGCGATGGCCCGCTTGGCGCCTTCGAAATCGCGCACGACCGACATCTCGCGCTCGACACCGACGGTCACGGCGGCGATCGCGCCCTGGATCTCCTCGAACAGATGCGGCGGTGCGCGCGACAGCAGCCGGGTGCGCACGGCATCCGTCGCAGAACGCAGCAACCGGCGGCGCAAGTCGGACGGCAGGTCGACGCGAACGCCGACGCTCACGGCGAGCTCGGGATCGGCCTCGGCCTGCCCGACGATGACGGCAAATCCGTTTCCGGAAACGCGCGCGCCGGGATTGGCGGCAAGCCGCCGGCTGACGCTGGGATAGCGCCGCGCCAGCAGCGCATCGGTGACGATCTCCTTCAGCCACCAGCGCCCGGCGACCGCGAGCAGATGCGGCTCGCCCTTGCTGGAGGCGATCTTCACCAGTTCGCCATCGTCGAGGCGCGCGGATTCCTGGAGCACGGGTCCGGCGATGCGAATCTCGTCATTATTGGCGAGGCGGCGGATCACGGAGGGCGGCGCCTGCGCGATCGGCGCAAGCTGCGCACTGATCTCGGCCAGCGCTACGCGTGCGCCCATGTCGGCGATGGCGCGCAGCTCGATGGTGCCGATCAGGCGCTCGAGCACGTCGTCGAACAGTGCGATCTGCTCGTTATCAAAACTTCCGGCGGAGGAGAGGAACAGATCGGTGACGCGGCGGGCCGTTTCCAGGCCCTTTTCCGCCGAGCCGAGCCGAATCGCGGATTCGACTTCATCGATGATCGAAAACTCGGCCGTGGACATGACGCGTTGCTCGTCCTGAGCGGATGACGGAAGCTTGTTCTAAGCAATCGCAATCATTAGAGACGAGCACTGAACGTTTCGTAAACCACGCACCCGGGGCGGCGCTATTCCCCGTTCCACCCGCATGCGCGGAGCTTCTCGTGCATGTGGGGCGGGGCCGGCGCCACCACGCGGATCGGCTCCTTGTTCCGGGAGATCGGCACCACGATCTCGCGGGAATGCAGGTGCAGCCGCGGCTCGCCGAAGCGCGGGCCGTTGCCGTAAATGTTATCGCCGAAGATCGGCCAGCCGGTCGCGGCCGAATGCACCCGCAATTGATGGGTTCGGCCGGTCACCGGTTCCATGGCGAGCCAGGTCAGCCCGTCGCCTCGGCCCATCACCTTCCAATTTGTGATCGCCTTCTGGCCCTCGGGATCGGGTTTCTGCCACCAGCCGCGCTCGGCATTGAGCCGGCCGAGCGGCATGTCGATGGTGCCTTCGTCTTCGGCAGGGCCGCCCTCGACCACGGTCCAGTAGGTCTTGCCGATCTTGCCGTGCTTGAAGAGGAGGCCGAGCGAGGCGGTCGCCTTGCGATGGCGGCCGAGCACGAGGCAACCGGAGGTGTCCTTGTCCAGCCGGTGGGCCAGCACCGGCGGCCGCGGCAGGCCGAAACGAAGCGCGTCGAACGACGTTTCCAGATTGGCCCCGCCCTTGGGGCCGCGATGCACCGGCAGGCCGGCGGGCTTGTCGATGACCAACATCAGCCCGTCGCGATGGAGCACGCGCGCCAGGATCTCGTCGGCGGTCAATTCGGGAACATCGAGCAATTGCAAGACTTTCGGTCAACACTTTCGTTTAACAGCGGGAACGGCTAACACACCAGTGCGGTGGATTTGGCATTCGCTCAGCGCTAGCCGCGAAACGCGAAGCGAATGCCAAATCCAGGGCCGCACTGGCAACAATATTTTCTCGTGCCGCTCTTCAATTTGAAGTTCCTAACCGGACTTGCGGCAAGAGAGTAGGAACTTCAAATCGGCGGCACGAGCACCATGAACGATACCACGTCAGATCCCCCCAAGCTGAGCTGGTGGCGCCGCCTGTCCAACGGGCTGAAGCGCACCTCGTCCTCGCTCGGGACCGCGGTCGCCGACCTCGTCACCAAGCGCAAGCTCGACCGCGCCATGCTCGACGACATCGAGGACGTGCTGCTGCGTGCCGACCTCGGCACGTCGGTCGCGGTGCGGATCGCGGACGCCGTCGGCACGGGGCGCTACGACAAGGCGATCTCGGCGGACGAGGTCAAGGACGTCGTCGCCACCGAGGTCGAGAAGGTGCTGGCGCCGGTGGCAAAGCCGCTCGAGATCGATCCGGCCAAGAAGCCGTTCGTCATCCTCGTCGTCGGGGTCAACGGCTCCGGCAAGACCACGACCATCGGAAAACTCTCGCAAAAATTCGCATCCGAAGGCCGCAAGGTGATGCTGGCCGCCGGCGACACGTTTCGCGCCGCCGCCATCGAGCAGCTCAAGGTCTGGGGCGAGCGCACCAGGACGCCGGTCATCGCGGGCACGCAGGGCTCGGATTCGGCAAGCCTCGCCTTCAACGCGCTGACGGCGGCGAAGGAGCAGGCCATCGACGTGCTCCTGATCGACACCGCCGGCCGCCTGCAGAACAAGGCCGAGCTGATGAACGAGCTCGAAAAGGTCGTGCGCGTGATCCGCAAGGTGGATGACACTGCGCCGCATGCCGTGCTGCTTGTGCTGGACGCGACTGTCGGTCAGAACGCGCTGTCGCAGGTCGAGGCCTTCCAGCGCACGGCGGGAGTCACCGGCCTCGTGATGACGAAGCTCGACGGCACCGCGCGCGGCGGCATTCTGGTGGCGCTCGCGGAGAAATTCAAACTGCCGGTGCATTTCATCGGCGTCGGCGAAGGCGTCGACGATCTCGCGCCGTTCACCGCGCGCGATTTCGCCCGCGCGATCGCCGGAATCGAAAGCTGAGAATGGACAAGACCCAGCCGCATCCGCTGTTCAAGCTCGCGACCGAGCTCGGTCCGCTGCTCGTGTTCTTCTTCGTGAATGCGAAGTTCAATCTGTTCGCCGCGACCGGCGCCTTCATGGTCGCGATCGTGGCGGCGATGATCGCGTCCTATGTGGTGACGCGCCATATCCCGATCATGGCGATCGTGACAGGCGTGATCGTGCTGGTGTTCGGCACGCTGACGCTGGTGCTGCACGACGAGACCTTCATCAAGGTCAAGCCGACCATCATCTACGGCCTGTTCGCGGCGATCCTCGGCGGCGGGTTGTTGTTCGGTCGCTCCTTCATCGCCGTGATGTTCGACCAGATGTTCAACCTGACGCCGCAGGGCTGGCGCATCCTCACGCTGCGCTGGGCGCTGTTCTTCGCCGGCATGGCGGTGCTCAACGAAATCGTCTGGCGCACCCAGAGCACGGATTTCTGGGTGAATTTCAAGGTGTTCGGCGTCACGCCGATCACGATGATCTTCGCGATTGCCCAGATGCCGCTGACCAAGCGCTATGGCGTCGAGCCGGCGTCGCTGGAAGCGAGCGAGGCGGATGCGGGGGATGTAAGGAAGGGGTGACGGTCTCTCAACCCGTCATTGCGAGCTGAGACCAGCCACACACTCAACTGTCATCGCCCGACTTGATCGGGCGATCCAGTATTCCAGAGACAGCAGTGAGATACGGAGAGGCCGCGGCGTACTGGATGCCCCGCCTTCGCGGGGCATGACAGCGGTGTGTGGGGCGACGCCTTCGTTTGCACGAGAGCGGAGCTAGCTCCCCGCCTTCAACGCCTTCTCCATCTGCGGCAACAACACGGTCCGCAGATTGTCCGGCGTGATCGGTCCCACCAGCTTGTAGACGATGGTGCCTTCGCGCCCGACGACGAACGTCTCCGGCACGCCATAGACGCCCCATTCGATCGAGGCGCGGCCGTTGGCGTCCACGCCGACGCGGCCGAACGGGTTGCCGTAGCGGCCGAGGAAACGGCGCGCATTGTCGGCCGCGTCCTTGTAGTTGATGCCGACGAGCTGGAAACGCTTGTCCTTGGCGAGCTCGGTCAGGAGCGGCGCCTCGTCATGGCAGGGCACGCACCAGGACGCCCAGACATTGACCAGGCTGACCTTGCCTTTGAACGCGGCGGGATCGAGGCCCGGCACCTGCGAATTGTCGGCCTGCAATCCCTCGAGCGGCGGCAGCGCGGTCTGCGGCGCCGGCCGCCCGATCAGCGCGGAAGGAATCCGCGAGGGATCGCCGCTGCCGAGCCGGAACCAGAACAGCAGCGCCAGGGCGATGAAGGCGATCAGCGGCAGCACCATCAGGAAGGTGCGGCGCTGCGGCGGAGCGGAAGTCGGTTGATCGCTCATGATTGATCGCTCACGGTGTGTCCGTTGCGCCGCGCCCGGAGCGGCGCGTGACGCCGCTGCGGTCGAGCTCGCGCAGGCGCTCGGTCTGGCTGCGATAGTCGAGCACGATCCAGCCGATCAGGATCATGACGACGAGCGCGGCCGCGGCGTAGGACGTCACGATGAAGGACGCGTAGGGACCAAGTGACATCGTCATGCGGCCCTCTGGCTCGCTTGCATCATCTGCAAGGAGCGGACGCGGCGGCGCAAGATCTCGTTGCGCATCGCCGCCAGCTGCAACGTGACGAACAGCAGCGTGAACGCGATGGCCATCAGCAGCAGCGGGATCAGGAACGATTTGTCGAGCGTCGAGCCGCCCATGCGCATCACCGACGCCGGCTGGTGCAGCGTGTTCCACCAATCGACCGAGAATTTGATGATGGGCAGGTTGATCGCGCCGACAAGCGTCAGCACCGCGGCCGCGCGTGCCGCGCGCGAGGGATCCTCGACCGCGCGCCAAAGCGCCATCAGGCCGAGATACATCAGGAAGAGGATCAGCACCGAGGTCAGCCGCGCGTCCCATTCCCAATAGGTGCCCCACATCGGCCGGCCCCACAGCGATCCCGTGAGCAGCGCGAGGAAGGTGAAGGCGGCGCCGATCGGCGCGGCGGCTTTCGCGGCGACGTCGGCGAGCGGATGCCGCCACACCAGCGTGCCCAATGAGGCGATGCTCATCACGCCCCAGACGAACATCGACAGCCAGGCGTTGGGCACGTGGATGAACATGATCTTCACCGTCGCGCCCTGCTGGTAGTCGTCGGGCGCAAGCGCAGACTGGTAGAGGCCGATGGTGAGCAGGATGACGGTCGCGGCCACAAGCCACGGCAGCACCCGCGCCGTCAGCGCGAGGAACCGTGTCGGATTGGCGAGGTCGATCAGCGTCATGGTATTCTGATAATCACAGGTCGGCACTCACGCAATCAGCATAAAAGCGCGCAGCGAAAGTTGATCGGGGTCAAGGGCAATCCGGCCCATTTCAATCGAGACCATGGCGCAGGCTCGCGGCCGCCGCGAAGGGGCCGATTACCAGGCTGACCAGCGACAGCGCGCACAGGATCGAGAACGGTGCGCCGAACGTCACGGGACCGACGATCACGGCCTGCGAGGCCGCGACGCCGAAAATCAGCACCGGGATCGACAGCGGCAGCACCAGCACGGCCATCAACAGTCCGCCCCGGTGCAGCGTCACCGCCAGCGCGGCGCCGATCATGCCGGTGAAGGTCAGCGCCGGCGTACCGGCCAGGAGCGTCAGCGCCACCGCGCCGGTCGCGACCATGTCGAGGTTGAGCAGCAGGCCGAGCACCGGGGTTGCGACAATCAGCGGCAGGCCGGCAGCGAGCCAATGCGCCAGCGCCTTGGCGGCGCAGGCGAGTTCCAGCGGCGTCCGGCTCATCGTGATCAGGTCGAGCGAGCCGTCCTCGTGGTCGGCCATGAACAGCCGGTCCAGGGTGAGCAGGCTCGCCAGCAGCGCGCCGAGCCACAGGATCGCCGGCCCCAGCCGCGACAGCAGCGCCAGATCCGGCCCCACCGCGAACGGCATCAGCACGACCACGGTCAGGAAGAACAGCACGCCGATCAGCGCCCCACCGCCGACGCGGAGCGCGATCCGGATGTCCCGGCGAATGAGCGCGGACAGGGCGGTCATGGGGCGGCTCCGACGGCGAGGCGGCCATGAGAGCCCAACTTGTGCCCCAAGCAAACTGCGCTCCCTCCCCCCTTGCGGGGGAGGGCGGGGGAGAGGGGTCGCCCCGGGAGAGATGCTTTTGAAGGGCTGACGGCGAGCAACAGAGCGCTCGCCTCCCGAGCGCTAGAACCGAATCGCCCTACCGTGCCGCACCCCTCTCCCTGACCCTCCCCCGCAAGGGGGGAGGGAACGGAGAGAGCCGGGCTCGGCCGCTTGGAAAACTGAGGGTCCATCGGAATCATGCGGCACCCCCAATCCGCAGCTCCCGCGAATCGATCCCCAGCGGCGCATGGGTCGCCGCGATGATCAGGCCGCCGCGGGCGAGGTGATCGCGCATCAGGCCCTCGAACATGTCCTGGCCGGCCACGTCCAGCGCCGTGGTCGGCTCGTCGAGCAGCCAGACCGGGCGGCGCACGGTCAGCAGCCGGGCCAGTGACAGGCGGCGGCGCTGGCCGGCGGACAGGAAGGCGGCCGGCAAATGGGTGGCATGGTCGAGCCCGACGGTGGCGAGGCTCTTGGCGGCTTCAAAACGCTCGCCGCCCAGAAAATCAGCCCAGAATGACAGGTTTTCCGCCACGCTCAGCGCCGGCTTCAGGGCGTCACGATGGCCGAGATAGTGGCACTGCTCCGGCAGCGTCAGCTCTGCATCGCCGCCGTCGATTGCGATTGTCCCGCCGGCCGGAATCAGCAGGCCTGCGATCAGCCGCAGCAGCGAGGTCTTGCCCGAGCCGTTGCGGCCGACGACCGCCACGGCCTCGCCGGCGACAGCCTCGAAATCGAGCCCGGAAAACACCTCGCGGCCGCCGCGCACGCAGACGACCCCGCGTCCGGACAGCTGCATCTTGCCTTGGTCCAATCCGCTCAAAGCCTGGCCTCAGGAAATCTTGGGGTAGCGCATGGGAATTTTTGGCTCGCGGATTGCTGCGGCACGATTGTGGCTGTGGCGGCGCGGTTAGAAAGCTTCTATAAGCCCGGAACTACTTGATGCAGCAACTCAACCTGCCCCTGCAAGCGAACCAGCCGGACTCGCTGACGGTGTTAAAATACCCCTTGCCGGGTATAACTAACAATTGGGATTTTCCTACATGACCTCGCTCGACAGCTTCAAATGCAAAAAGACCCTCAAGGTCGGCGCCAAGACCTATGTCTATTACAGCCTGCCCACGGCCGAGAAGAATGGTCTGAAGGGAATTTCGAAACTCCCCTATTCGATGAAGGTGCTGCTGGAAAATCTCCTCCGCAACGAGGACGGCCGCACGGTCAAGAAGGAAGACATCGTCGCGGTGTCGAAGTGGCTGCGCAAGAAGTCGCTGGAGCATGAGATCGCATTCCGCCCGGCCCGCGTGCTGATGCAGGATTTCACCGGCGTGCCGGCCGTGGTTGACCTCGCCGCGATGCGCAACGCGATGCAGAAGCTCGGCGGCGATGCCGAGAAGATCAACCCGCTGGTGCCGGTGGACCTCGTCATCGACCACTCCGTGATCGTGAACTTCTTCGGCGACAACAAGGCCTTCGGCAAGAACGTCACCGAGGAATACAAGCAGAATCAGGAGCGCTACGAGTTCCTGAAGTGGGGCCAGAAGGCGTTCTCGAACTTCTCCGTCGTGCCGCCCGGCACCGGCATCTGCCATCAGGTCAATCTCGAATATCTCTCCCAGACGGTCTGGACCAAGAAGGAGAAGATGACGGTCGGCAAGAAGACCGGCACCTTCGAGGTCGCCTATCCCGACTCGCTGGTCGGCACCGACTCCCACACCACCATGGTCAACGGTCTCGCCGTGCTCGGCTGGGGCGTCGGCGGCATCGAGGCCGAAGCCTGCATGCTCGGTCAGCCGCTGTCGATGCTGCTGCCCCACGTCGTCGGCTTCAAGCTGAAGGGCGCGATGAAGGAAGGCGTCACTGCGACCGACCTCGTGCTGACAGTCACGCAGATGCTGCGCAAGCTCGGCGTGGTCGGCAAGTTCGTCGAGTTCTTCGGCCCCGGCCTTGATCACCTGTCCGTCGCCGACAAGGCGACCATCGCCAACATGGCCCCCGAATATGGCGCGACCTGCGGCTTCTTCCCGGTCGACGCTGCTGCGCTCGATTACCTCAAGACCTCCGGCCGCGCTCCGGCGCGCGTCGCGCTGGTGCAGGCCTATGCCAAGGCGCAGGGCCTGTTCCGCACCGCCAAGTCGGCCGATCCGGTGTTCACGGAAACGCTGACCCTCGACCTCGGCGACGTCGTTCCCTCGATGGCCGGTCCGAAGCGTCCCGAAGGCCGCATCGCGCTGCCGTCGGTCGCCGAAGGCTTTTCGCTCGCGCTCGGCACCGAGTACAAGAAGACCGAAGAACCCGGGAAGCGCTTTGCCGTCGACGGCAAGAACTTCGAGATCGGTCATGGCGACGTCGTGATCGCCGCCATCACCTCCTGCACCAACACCTCGAATCCGAGCGTCTTGATCGGCGCCGGCCTGCTTGCGCGCAACGCTGCCGCCAAGGGCCTCAAGGCTAAACCGTGGGTGAAGACCTCGCTCGCCCCGGGCAGCCAGGTGGTCGCGGCCTATCTCGCCGATTCCGGTCTGCAGTCCGATCTCGACAAGGTCGGCTTCAACCTGGTGGGCTTCGGCTGCACCACCTGCATCGGCAATTCCGGTCCGTTGCCCGAGGAGATCTCGAAGTCTATCAACGACAACGGCATCGTCGCGGCCGCCGTGCTCTCCGGCAACCGTAACTTCGAAGGCCGCGTCTCGCCGGACGTGCAGGCCAACTATCTCGCTTCGCCGCCGCTGGTCGTCGCCCACGCGCTCGCGGGCAGCGTCACCAAGAACCTCGCCGTCGAGCCGCTCGGTGAGGGCAAGGACGGCAAGCCGGTGTACCTCAAGGACATCTGGCCGACGACGAAGGAGATCAACGCCTTCATGAAGAAGTTCGTGACCGCGTCGATCTTCAAGAAGAAGTATGCCGACGTGTTCAAGGGCGACACCAACTGGCGCAAGATCAAGACCGTCGAGAGCGAGACCTATCGCTGGAACATGAGCTCGACCTATGTGCAGAACCCGCCCTATTTCGACGGCATGAAGAAGGAGCCTGAGCCGGTCACCGACATCGTCGAGGCGCGCATCCTCGCCATGTTCGGCGACAAGATCACCACCGACCACATCTCGCCGGCCGGTTCGATCAAGCTCACCTCGCCCGCCGGCAAATATCTCAGCGAGCACCAGGTGCGTCCGGCCGACTTCAACCAGTACGGCACGCGTCGTGGCAACCATGAAGTGATGATGCGCGGCACCTTCGCCAACATCCGCATCAAGAACTTCATGCTGAAGGGCGCTGACGGAAATATCCCGGAAGGCGGTCTCACCAAGCACTGGCCCGACGGCGAGCAGATGTCGATCTACGACGCCGCGATGAAGTACCAGCAGGAGCAAGTGCCGCTGGTGGTGTTCGCCGGTGCCGAATACGGCAACGGCTCCTCGCGCGACTGGGCTGCGAAGGGCACGCGCCTGCTCGGCGTCCGCGCCGTGATCTGCCAGAGCTTCGAGCGTATCCACCGCTCCAACCTGGTCGGCATGGGCGTGCTGCCGCTGACCTTCGAGGAAGGCACCTCCTGGTCCTCGCTCGGCCTGAAGGGCGACGAGAAGGTCACGCTGCGCGGCCTGGTCGGCGAGCTGAAGCCGCGCCAGAAGCTGACCGCGGAGATCGTCTCCGGCGACGGTTCGTTGCAGCGCGTTTCGCTGCTTTGCCGCATCGATACGCTGGACGAGCTCGATTACTACCGGAACGGCGGCATTCTGCACTACGTGCTGCGCAAGCTCGCGGCCTAAGCGCGAATTTGTGAACGGTGGCTCACCGCGACGTGAGTAGAAGGTTAAACGAGGGCGGCCTATCACAAGGCCGCCTTCGTGCGTTGCGACAACGCCTCCGATGGCTCCGGCCGGCGGAAAACCTCGCCCTGGACGGTTGAATGTACGATGCCCGTAAGACTACGGTGACCATCAGGCGATAGGATATTCCCCCCACGCGTGCGAGGTGTGACGTTCAACATGACTGCAATGATGGCTTCTAATCTGGTTTCGCGCTGGTCCGGTGCACTCTGGTCGGGAGCGCTCGGCATCTGTGCCATCGTCGCCGTCATCCGTCCCGCCGAGGCTGATCCCCGCGCCGTGGTCGAGCTCTTCACATCGCAGGGCTGCTCGTCCTGCCCGCCCGCCGACCAGGTCATCGGCGATCTCTCCAACGACCCGTCGATCATCGCGCTGAGCATGCCGATCGACTATTGGGATTATCTCGGCTGGAAGGACACGCTTGCGGATTCGCGCTTCTCGGCGCGGCAGCGCGCCTATTCGCGCATGCGCGGCGACCGCGAGGTCTATACGCCGCAAGTCGTGGTCAATGGTTCGACGCATGTCATCGGCAGCGATCGCGTCGGCATCGAGAGCGCGATCGGCAAGACCGACAAGGGCACGGGCGTGATGAGCGTGCCGGTGACGATGTCGCTTGCCGGCAAGCAGATCAACGTCTCGGTGGCGGCGAGCAAGGAGTCGGCGGTCTCGCACGGCGAGGTCTGGATCTGCTCGATCACGAAATCGGTGCCGATCGCAATCAGCCGCGGCGAAAATCGCGGACAGCAGATCACCTATCACAACGTCGTGCGCAACCTGCTCAAGGTCGGCGACTGGAATGGACGTCCGGAAAGCTGGACGGTGCCGTTGGAAAATCTCACGCGCGACGGCGTCGACGGCGCTGTGGTCTATGTCCAGGACGGCAGCCGTGAGAAGCCGGGTGCGATGCTCGGCGCAGCCTACACGTCGCTCCACTAGATCCGATTATCCCTTTAGCGCCGCACTCAATCTAACTCCTCATGGTGAGGAGTGCGCCCTCGCGCGCAGTCTCGAACCATGAAAGGCCCGCTGCTGAAACTCGGCCTCGATCCTTCGAGACGCCGCTTCGCGGCTCCTCAGGATGAGGGGAGAGTGTGTTCGCGCTGACACGAGAGAGAGAGCGTTGGTAGGTCGTGCCGCAAACGTCCCGACACAAACCAAAAAGGACCAACTTGCGTTGGCCCTCCTTGTCGCGCGTACAGACCCGATCCCGACGGCCCCGGGGGGCTGGGGGCTGAGGAATCCGGAACCGAAAGGACCGGGTCAACGCACATAGGTCTTTTCGCAATGCAGGGCGGCAGGCGCTTGGCGGAAAAGCGGCGATATCAAGATTCCTTCTAACGATCCCGTGACGGTTTGCCGCGACAGAGTTCCACTCCTGCGTGTGCTCCGTTTCGCACCCGATTCAATGAGTTGAGTGAAGAGCCCCTTGCGGCGGGGAACAGTTGGCGCGATCATGCAACTGTCATGATCCGCGGTTCCGGGGACGGTCTTCGCGGATGCGGTCATGCCGCGAGATGAGGAGGCGCTCGATGAGTCTGACGCCGGAGGATGCCGATCCGAGCGAGCAGCGCGCAGTGGCGCGCCCCGCCGCTGCGAATGCCCAACCCAACCGGGTGACATTCAACCGGCTGGAACTAAACCGCATCCTCAACCTTTACGGCCGCATGGTCGCCGACGGCGAGTGGCGCGATTATGCCATCGACTTCCTGAAGGACCGTGCGGTGTTCTCGGTCTTCCGCCGCGCCTCGGAGGTGCCGATCTACCGCATCGAGAAAGATCCGCGGCTGGCGCGCAAGCAGGGCATGTACAGCGTGATCTCGGCGACCGGCCTGATCCTGCGCCGCGGCCACGAGCTCGAGCGCGTGCTGCTGGTGATCGATCGCAAGCTGGCGGTGGTGTAGCCGCACGAGCGGTGCCGTAGGGTGGGCAAAGGCGCAAAACGCCGTGCCCACGTCCTTTCCCTGTCGTCGCAAATGGTGGGCACGCTTCCGCCTTCGCTCTCCGAGCTACGGCGGACAAGTCGCTTTGCCCACCCTACGAGACTGTCCTACTTGGTTGGCACGGTGCTCGCGCCCTCGCCGAGGTCGCGTTGCATCATCACCGTGTCGAGCCAGCGGCCGAATTTCAGGCCAACATTGGGATGCGTGCCGATCATCTTGAAACCGCCGCGCGTGTGCACGCCGATCGAACCGGCATTGGCGGAATCGCCGATCACCGCGATCATCTGGCGGAAGCCGCGCGCCTCGCATTCGGTGATCAGCCGCTCCAGCAGCAACGAGCCGATGCCGCGGCGGTGGAACGAGGGATCGAGATAGATCGAGTTCTCGACCGTGAAGCGGTAGGCCGGCCGCGGCCGGTAGGCGCCGGCATAGGCATAGCCGGCGACGCGGCCGTCGAGGATGGCGACGAAATAGGGATAGCCGCCGTCGATCAATGCGCGGTAGCGGCGCGTCATCTCGGCGAGGTCGGGCGGTTCCAGCTCGAACGTCGCCGTGCCCTCGCGAACGGCCTGCTGGTAGATGGCGGTGATGGCGGGAAGGTCGGCCTCAATGGCGGGCCTGATCTCAGGTGCGGACATGGGAGGAAGATTAGAGCCTTCCCGAGACGGCTGGAAGGGGGCGAAGCCGCCTCGCCGCCGTCATTGCGAGCGCAGCGAAGCAATCCAGAAATGCGCCCGCGGAGGGTCCCTGGATTGCTTCGCTGCGCTCGCAAGGACGAGGAGAGAGGTGACGCTCGTAGCCCGGATGAAGCGCAGCGAAATCCGGGGCCGTCGTATCCGCAGATAGGCCTGTCCCGGATTGCGCTTCGCTTCATCCGGGCTACGGGCGTGCGGCGCATCCCGGCCCAAACAAAAACCCCGGCCTCTCGGCCGGGGTTCGTATCCGTTCCCTCGTCGAAGCGCTTAGTCGCGCTGGCCGAGGAGCTGCAGGAGCAGCGTGAACAGGTTGATGAAGTTCAGGTACAGCGACAGCGCGCCGGTAATGGCCGCACGCTCTGCGATGTCACCGCCGGCCGAGGCGTAGCCGTAGATGTAGTCGTTCTTCAGCCGCTGGGTGTCCCAGGCGGTGAGGCCAGCGAACACCAGCACGCCGACCACGGACACGATGAACTGCAGCATCGAGCTCACCAGGAACAGGTTGACCAGGCTCGCGATGATGATGCCGATCAGGCCCATGAACAGGAACGAGCCCATTCCGGTCAGGTCACGCTTGGTCGTGTAGCCGTAGAGGCTGAGCGCGCCGAACGTGGCCGCGGTGATGAAGAACACCCGCACGATCGAGGTGTGCGTGAACACCAGGAAGATCGAGGATAGCGAGATGCCCATCAGCGCCGCGAACACCCAGAACAGGATCTGCGCGGTCGAGGGGGCGAGGCGGTTGATGCCCGCCGAGATCACGAACACCATTGCGAGCGGCGCGAGCATGAACAGCCACTTCAGGGGGCTGACGAACATCGCGTAGCCGAACGGCGTCAGGAACAGCTTGCCGACGCGGACGGCTTCCGGAGTCGGAACGTCGGTCACGGCGGCCATATAGACGCCGAGCGCGGCCAGGCCGGTGATGGCGAGGCCGATGCTCATGTAATTGTAGATGCGCAGCATATAGGCGCGCAGGCCGGCATCGACCGTCGCGGCGTCAACACGCCCGGCGGCCCTGCCGAAAGGAGAAGCGTAGTTACGGTCTAGGTCCGACATGGTCGAATTCCCGTTGGTTAGCCCGGTCCGGCATGAGGGTCGCCATGCCGCCGGTTCGTCAAATTCTATCTCGGATACCGATCTGTGCCGACTAAATTCTGGCTCATAATCGGGGCTCCGAACCCATTGGATATGTGGGAAACTAACACATTCGCTGCAACCGTCCACGCGCGGCTGAATGTCGCCCTCGCCCGCAATCCTGGCGAGCAGACGTGGTTAATCGCTGGAATCGTGCGATTCCGACATCGCGGGGTCGCCCGCTACCATTTGTCACAAATTCCGCAACACCGTGGCGGGCTTTTTGTTCAATGCCAGCAGCGTCCCGGCGAGCCCAAGTCCGACCGTGACCACCAGGGCCGCCGCGACCACGCCGGCCGCGCTGCCGGCCTGCCAGATGAAACTCAGTGTCATCAGCCGCGTCACGATCATCCAGGCCGCGATGCTGCCGGCGATCACGCCGAACACCGCGGTGGCAAGTCCGATCAGCAGGTATTCGAGGGCATAGGCGCCGAGCAGCCGCAGCCGGGTCGCGCCGAGGGTCTTGAGGATCACCGCATCGTAGACCCGGTGGCGGTGGCCGGCGGCGAGCGCGCCGCCCAGCACCAGGATCGCCGAGATCAGGGTCACCGCGCTGGCGCCGCGGATCGCGAGCGCCAGATTGGTCACGACCGAGCCGACCGTCTCCATCACCTCGCGCACGCGAACGCTCGTCACCATCGGATAGGCGTCGGCGACCTGCTTGATGATCTTGCCGTCGCCGGCCGCAGTGCCGCCGGCCTCGGTGAGCGTCGCGATATGGGTGTGGGGCGCGCCCTTGAAGGCGTTGGGCGAGAACACCAGCACGAAATTGATGCCCATGCCCTGCCAGTCGATGGTGCGCAGATTGCCGATTTTGGCCGGGATGTCGCGGCCGAGCACGTTGACCACGATCTCGTCGCCGAGCTTGAGACCGAGCCCGTCGGCGATTTTCTTCTCCATCGAGACCAGCAGCGGGCCGGAATAGTCGGCGCTCCACCATTCGCCCTCGACCACCTTGGAGCCCTTCGGCAGCTCGGCGGTGTAGGTCAGGCCGCGGTCGCTTTGCAGCACCCATTCGGAATCGGTGGTGGGCTTGAGGTCCTCGGCACGGATCCCGCGCGCGGCGACGATGCGCCCGCGCAGCATCGGCACGTCCTCGACCTTTGCGCCCGGCGCGATCCGGCGCAGATAGCCGTCGAACTGCTCGGCCTGCGTGCTCGGGATGTCGATGAAGAAGAACGACGGCGCGTGCTCGGGGAGGGCCGCAAGGAACTGCCGGCGCAGATTGCCGTCGATCTGGGTGATGGTGACGAGCACGGCGAGCCCGAGCCCGAGCGACAGCACGACGGAGGGCGTCAGCGCGCCCGGCCGGTGGATGTTGGCGATCGCCAGCCGCAGCATCGGCAGGCGCGTGCGCGGCAGCCGGCGCGCGATCGTCATCAGCAGGGCGGCGATGCCGCGGAGCAGGGCGAACACGACGACGGAGGAGGCCACGAACACCGCGGCGATGCGCTTGTCGAAGGACAATCCGATCACGACCGCGATCAGCAGCGCGATCACGCCGGCCATGAACACGAGATAGCTCCAGCGCGGCCGGTGCCATTCGGAGCTGATGGTGTCGCGGAACAGCGCGGCGACCGGCACGTCGTGCACCCGCCCGAGCGGCCACAGGCCGAAGGCGAGCGCCGTGAGCAGGCCATAGACGAAGGACAGCGCGAGCTCGTCGGCATGCACGGCCGGCACCACCGGCAGCGGCAGCAGCTTTCCGAACAGGCCGACGATGGCGAACGGCATGGCGGCGCCGAGCGCAAGGCCGATCACCGAGCCAATTCCCGCCAGCAGCAGGACCTGCGCCAGATAGATGCCGAACACGTCGCGGCCGGTGGCGCCGACCGCCTTGAACGCCGCGATGACCTCGAGCCGGCGGTCGATATGGCTCTTGACGGCATTGGCGACGCCGACGCCGCCGACCAGGAGCGCGGCGAGGCCGACCAGCGTCAGGAATTGCGTGAAGCGGTTGATGTTGCGCTCGAGCTGCGGCGAGGCATTGGAGCGGCTGCGGATCTCCCAGCCGGCCTGCGGCGCGGCGTTGCGCGCGTCCGCGATGAAGGCGTCGGTGGCGCGCTCGCTGTTGCCGGTGTCAGGCAGCTTCACCCGGTACACCCAGCGCACCAGGCTGCCGGGCTGGATCAGGCCGGTGGCGCGCAGGCCCGCCTCGCTGATCAGGAAGCGCGGCCCGAAACCGATGCCGCCGGCGAGCTTGTCGGGCTCGGCTTCGACAGTGCTGCGGATCTGGAAGGTCGCGCTTCCGATGGTGACGCGGTCGCCGGTCTTCAGCGACAGCCGCGCCAGCAGCGTCGGATCGGCGGCGGCACCGAACGCGCCGTCGCGCTCCGCGAGCAGGTCGGACATCGGCAGCGGCGGCGCCAGCGTCAGCTGACCCAGCATCGGATAGGTGTCGTCGACCGCCTTCATCTCGACCAGCGCGAGCTGGCCGTCGGCGGAGCGTGCCATGCCTCGCAAGGTCGCGGCTGTCGAGACGGTGCCGCGCGAGCGCAGGAAGGAGACTTCCTCGGGCTTCGCCTCGCGCTGGAACAGCACGAAGGAGACGTCGCCGCCGAGCAGCGTGCGGCCCTCGCGCGCGAGACCGTCGCTCAGGCTTGCCGACACCGAGCCGACGCCGGCGATGGCCATCACGCCGAGCGCGATGCAGGCGATGAAGACATAGAAGCCGCGCAGGCCTCCGCGCAATTCGCGCAGCGCGTAGCGCAGCGACAGCGCGACGCCGTTGGGCTTCGCGAACGGTTCGGCCGCGATGCTCATGCCGGCGCAGACTGGGTGTCGATGCGGCCGGAGCGCAGGCGAATCACGCGATCGCAGCGCTGTGCGAGCGAGGAATCGTGCGTGACCAGCACCAGCGTCATGCCGCGCTCGGCGTGTTTGTTGAACAGAAGATCGACGATCTGTTTTCCGGTGGCCTCGTCGAGATTGCCGGTCGGCTCGTCCGCGACGAGGATGGCGGGATCGGGCGCCAGCGCGCGGGCGAGCGCGACGCGCTGCTGCTCGCCGCCGGACAGTTGCGTCGGATAGTGATGCAGGCGATCGCCGAGCCCGACCGATTGCAGCTCCTGCGCCGCGCGTCTTGCAGCGTCAGGGTTGCCGGCGAGTTCGAGCGGCACGGCGACGTTCTCGAGCGCCGTCATGGTCGGGATCAGATGGAAGGACTGGAAGACGATGCCGACCTGGCGGCCGCGGAAGCGGGCCAGCGCGTCCTCGTCGAGGGCATTGAAAGGCGTGCCTGACACCACCACCTCTCCGCTATCAGGACGCTCCAGCCCCGCCATCACCATCAGCAGCGTGGATTTGCCCGAGCCTGACGGGCCGATCAGGCCGATCGTCTCGCCCGAGGCGACCCGCAGGCTGATATCCTTGAGGATGTGAACGCGTGCCGCGCCCGTACCCAATGAAAGATTGACGTTGGAGATGGCGATGGTGTCCGGCACGGTGCCGGCGAGCGAAGAGGTTTCGATGCGACTGTCCATGGTCCGGTCATATGGCAACTCCGCATACGCGGTCGAGAGGCGTTACGGATTGTTCATGCACATAGCCGTGTTGATGTTCGCTTTGATGACGGCGGCGGATCCGGCATGGGCCGAAGCGGCAAAGCCGGTCAGGCTTGTCGTTCTCGGCGATTCCCTGAGCGCCGGCCTCGGCCTCCCGGCCCAGGACGCATTCCCCACAAAACTTCAAAAATCCTTTCAGGCCAAAGGCATAGCGGTCGACATGACCAATGCCGGCGTGTCCGGCGACACCTCGTCCGGCGGCCGAGACCGGCTCGACTGGTCGGTCCCGGACGGAACCGACGGCGTGATCATCGAGCTCGGCGCCAACGACGCGCTGCGCGGCATCGACCCCGATTTGACGCGGACCGCGCTGACCGACATCGTCCAGCGATTGAAGGCACGCAAGATCGCGGTGATGCTGTGCGGCATGCTGGCGCCGCCGAATTACGGCGCGGACTACGCCACGCGCTTCAATTCGATTTATCCGGATCTTGCGAAAAAATTCGACGTGCCGCTCTATCCGTTTTTCCTCGACGGCGTCGCGGCCGACGCCAAGCTCAACCAGGCCGACGGCATTCATCCGACCGCGGCCGGCGTCGACATCATCGTTAACAACATCATGCCCACCGTGGAGGCATTTTTGCGCAACATAAGCGAGCAGCGCCGCTGAAAAGCGGGCAGCGCTAACCGTAATTCCCAGGGTTTTACCGGGGTGAGGCGCGCGATGCTTCGCAGAGTCACACAACTGCGATAGGAATCAGGGTACCGGTGATTCGTCGCCGGCTCTACAATTTGGATATGATCCTTCCCAGGGATCGTGCCCAAGCATCGGGAGTGCGAAACGATGCCGCGTCTGTTCACAGGTCTGGAAATTCCGGCCGAGATCGGCCAGACGCTTTCCAATTTGCGGGGTGGCCTTCCCGGCGCCCGCTGGGTCGATCCCGAAAATTATCATGTTACCCTGCGCTTCATCGGCGATATCGACGGCATGTCCGCCAACGAGATCGCATCGATGCTGTTTCGCGTCGATCGCAAGCCCTTCGAGGTGAAGGTGCAGGGGCTCACGAGCTTCGGCGGCCGCAAGCCGCGCGCGGTGGTCGCAACCATCGCGCCGAGCAAGCCGCTGATGGAATTGCAGGCCGAGCTCGAACGCATGATGCAGCGGATGGGCCTCGATCCTGAAGGCCGCAAGTTCACCCCGCATGTCACGCTGGCCCGGCTGCACGACGCGTCCGACCGCGACGTCGCCGACTATCTCTCGCTGCGCGGTTACTTCCCGAGCAAGGCGTTCATGGCCGAACGTTTTGTCTTGTTCTCGTCACGCGCATCGACCGGCGGCGGCCCCTATGTAGTCGAGGACGCCTACGAGCTGTGTGAGTAGCACCGCTCTCGTGCCCCGGACGCGGTGCAGCGCGTAGCGGTGCGCCGCAGAGCCGGGGCCCATCGCGACACGGCAATGAACGAAACAGTGGGTCCCGGCTCTGCGCAGCGTCACTGCGTGCCGCAGCGCGTCCGGGACACGGAACGCATAGCGCCCCGCACCAATTGACGGCTTGCAATTTCCGCGCATCTCTGGCGGAAAAGAGCCATGCTCTCCACCCCCAGTTCCTCATTCCACGAGGCGTACCAGGCCCAGATCGCGTCCGGCGCGATCGAGCCCGATGCTGCGCAGGCCGAAATCGCCGAAGCCTATGCGGCCCTCGACCACCGGCTCGCGAATTACAAGCCGCAGCGCAAGCAGGGTCTGCTCAGTCGTCTGTTCAGCGGCGACAAGGACGAGGCGCCGCGCGGGCTCTACGTCCATGGCGAAGTCGGCCGCGGCAAGACCATGCTGATGGATCTGTTCTTCCAGCACAGTACCGTCGAGCACAAGCGCCGCGCGCATTTCCACGAGTTCATGGCGGAAGCGCATGAGCGCATCTACGATTATCGCCAGGGCATCTCGCGCGGCGAGATCGCCGATGGCGACGTCATCGCGCTGACCGCGAACGCGATCTTCGAGGAAAGCTGGCTGCTCTGCTTCGACGAATTCCACGTCACCGACATCGCGGACGCGATGATCCTCGGCCGCCTGTTCGCAAAACTGTTCGAGCTCGGCACCGTGGTCGTCGCGACCTCCAACGTTGCGCCCGACGATCTCTACAAAGGCGGCTTGAACCGTTCGCTGTTCCTGCCCTTCATCAAGCAGATCACCGACCACATGGACGTGCTGCGGCTCGATGCGCGCACGGATTTCCGCCTGGAAAAGCTTCAGGGCGTGCCGATGTGGCTGACGCCGGCCGACGGCGATGCGGACGCAGCCCTCGACCGCGCCTGGTCGAAGATGACCGGCGGCGCCAAATGCAAGTCGCGCAATATTTCGTTCAAGGGCCGCATCCTGCACGTGCCGTGCTCGGCCCATGGTGTGGCGCGGTTCGGATTTGCGGATCTCTGCGAAAAACCGCTCGGCGCGTCCGACTACCTCCGCCTCGCGCACGACTATCACACCATCCTGGTCGACCATATTCCAGTGATGGATTTTTCCCAGCGCAACGCCGCCAAGCGTTTCATCACGCTGATCGATACGCTCTATGACAATGCCGTGAAGCTGATGGCCTCGGCTGATGCCAATCCGATCTCGCTCTACCTCGCCCACGAGGGCAACGAGGCCATGGAGTTCAAGCGGACGGCGTCGCGCCTGATCGAAATGAGCTCGGAATCCTATCTGGCGCTGCCTCACGGCCGCAAGGATTCCACCGCCAGCGGCTCCACCAAGGGCCTGGTGGAGACTTAAGTCCTATTTGCCAGCGCTGTCATTCCGGGGCGTCGCGAAGCGACGAGCCCGGAATCCGTACTCCCGCTGGTGGTTATGAATTCTCAGATGCGCAATTGCGCATCGTAGCTCGCGACTTTCGTCGCGCCCCGGAATGACAGGGATGCGCTTCAATATTCGCCAAGCCCGACAATTGGGCATCCACCGACTTGAACGGGGGGAGCGAAAGGGATAACCACCCGTCTCAGTTTTCCCCTCCTTAACGTGTCTAAAGGACAGGTTCACATGGCGCGCGACAAGATTGCTTTGATTGGCTCCGGTCAGATCGGCGGAACGCTGGCTCATCTCATCGGCCTGAAAGAACTGGGCGACGTGGTGATGTTCGACATCGCCGAGGGCGTGCCGCAGGGCAAGGCGCTCGACATCGCCCAGTCCTCGCCGGTCGACGGTTTTGACGCGCACTATACCGGCGCCAATTCGTACGAAGCCCTCGACAACGCCAAAGTCTGCATCGTCACCGCCGGCGTGCCGCGCAAGCCCGGCATGAGCCGCGACGATCTCCTCTCCATCAACCTCAAGGTCATGGAGCAGGTCGGCGCCGGCATCAAGAAATACGCCCCCGACGCCTTCGTCATCTGCATCACCAACCCGCTCGACGCGATGGTGTGGGCGCTGCAGAAGGCTTCGGGCCTGCCGCACAAGAAGGTCGTCGGCATGGCCGGCGTGCTGGATTCCTCGCGCTTCCGCTACTTCCTGGCCGACGAGTTCAACGTCTCGGTCGAGGACGTCACCGCCTTCGTGCTCGGCGGTCACGGCGACACCATGGTGCCGCTGGTGAAGTACTCTACCGTCGCCGGCATTCCGCTGCCCGACCTCGTCAAGATGGGCTGGACCTCGCAGGCGCGCCTCGACGAGATCGTCGACCGCACCCGCAACGGCGGCGCCGAGATCGTCAATCTGCTCAAGACCGGCTCGGCCTTCTACGCGCCTGCCGCCTCCGCGATCGCGATGGCCGAGAGCTATCTGCGGGACAAGAAGCGCGTGCTGGCCAGCGCCGCCTACCTCAACGGCGAATACGGCGTGAAGGATATGTATGTCGGCGTGCCCGTCGTGATCGGCGCCAAGGGCGTCGAGCGCGTCGTCGAGATCGAGCTCACCGGCAAGGACCGCGAGGCTTTCGACAAGTCGGTCGGCGCCGTACAGGGCCTGGTCGATGCCTGCAAGAAGATCGCACCCGATCTTCTCGGCCGCTAAGCGCAAAAATCCCCGCCGAAGACCGAAATCCGGTCTTCGGCGGTTTCACTTCTGGGGCCTGCTTGACAGGGCAGGCGCCCGGTTCGGCAGTCCAGAGATCTCGATGTCAAAGAATCCGGGTTGCAGTTCCTGTGGTATATGGTATGCCAGCCACAAGACTGAGGTGGGCCCAAGAGGTCACCGCCCGCGGGTTCAGGGAGCGACCATATGAATATCCATGAATATCAGGCCAAAGCGCTGCTGAACGAGTTCGGCGTCGCGATCTCCAAGGGCGTCCCCGTCCTGAAGCCCGCGGACGCGGAAGCCGCCGCCAAGGCCCTCCCGGGTCCGGTCTGGGTGGTGAAGAGCCAGATCCACGCCGGCGGCCGCGGCAAGGGCAAGTTCAAGGAAGCCTCGGCCGGCGACAAGGGCGGCGTGCGCATCGCCAAGTCGGCCGCCGAGGTCGCCGAATTCGCCAAGCAGATGCTCGGCGCCACGCTTGTGACGATCCAGACCGGCCCCGCCGGCAAGCAGGTCAACCGCCTCTACATCGAGGACGGCTCGGACATCGACAAGGAGTTCTACCTCTCGATCCTGGTCGACCGCGAGACCTCGCGCGTGTCGTTCGTGGTGTCGACCGAGGGCGGCGTCAACATCGAGGACGTCGCGCACAACACGCCTGAGAAGATCGTCACCTTCTCCATCGATCCCGCGACCGGCATCATGGGCCATCACGGCCGCACCGTCGCCAACGCGCTGAAACTCTCCGGCGATCTCGCCAAGCAGGCCGAGAAGCTCACCGCGCAGCTCTACACCGCCTTCGTCGCCAAGGACATGTCGATGCTGGAGATCAACCCGCTGGTCGTGACCAAGCAGGGCCAGCTCCGCGTGCTCGACGCCAAGGTGTCGTTCGACGACAACGCGCTGTTCCGTCATCCCGAGGTGCTCGCGCTGCGCGACGAGACCGAGGAAGACGCCAAGGAAATCGAGGCGTCGAAATACGACCTCAACTACGTCACCCTCGACGGCAACATCGGCTGCATGGTCAACGGCGCCGGCCTCGCCATGGCGACGATGGATATCATCAAGCTCTACGGCATGGCGCCGGCGAACTTCCTCGACGTCGGCGGCAGCGCCAGCAAGGAGAAGGTCGCAGCCGCCTTCAAGATCATCACCGCCGATCCCAACGTGAAGGGCATCCTGGTCAACATCTTCGGTGGGATCATGAAGTGCGACGTGATCGCCGAAGGCGTCACGGCCGCCGTGCGCGAGGTCGGCCTCAGCGTGCCGCTGGTGGTTCGCCTCGAAGGCACCAATGTCGAGCTCGGCAAGAAGATCATCCGCGAATCCGGCCTGAACGTGGTGCCGGCCGACAATCTCGACGACGCCGCGCAGAAGATCGTGAAGGCCGTCAAGGGAGGCTGAGGCCATGACCCAGGACCATCTCGCCGCATCATCTCCGCTTGCAGAGCACACGCGCCTCGCCGCGTTCGCCGGCGAATGGAATGGCGAAGAGGTGGTCTTCCCGTCACGCTGGACGGAGGGTGGGCCGGCAACTTCGCATGTCGTCGCCCGCATGGACCTGAACGGATTCTACCTGATCCAGGATGCTGTCCAGATCCGCGACGGCAAGCAGGTCTTCGCCACCCACGGCCTCTTCACCTACGATCGTGAAGACCGGACCTACAAGTTGTTCTGGTACGACTCGCTTGGCTACACGCCGCCCTCGCCCGCCTCCGGCGGCTGGGTCGGCAAGACCCTGACGCTGGTGCGCGGCTCGCTCCGCGGCAATGCGCGCCACGTCTACGAAATCATCGACGACGATTCCTACTCGTTGAAGATCCAGTTCTCGCCGGACGCGGAAGGCTGGGCCGACGTGCTCACCGGCATCTACCGCCGCATCCACTGACCTCTCACTCGTTAGTTCGCGAAAGCAGACCTCATGTCCATCCTGATCGACAAGAACACCAAGGTCATCTGCCAGGGCTTCACCGGCAAGAACGGCACCTTCCACTCGGAGGCCGCGCTTGCCTACGGCACCAAGATGGTCGGCGGCACCTCGCCGGGCAAAGGCGGCGCCACGCATCTGGGCCTGCCGGTGTTCGACACGGTGCGCGAGGCGCGTGAGAAGACCGGTGCCGATGCGTCGGTGATCTACGTGCCGCCGCCGGGCGCGGCCGATGCGATCTGCGAAGCCATCGACGCGGAGATCCCGTTGATCGTCTGCATCACCGAGGGCATTCCTGTCGTCGACATGGTACGCGTGAAGCGCTCGCTGGCCGGCTCCAAGTCGCGCCTGATCGGGCCGAACTGCCCGGGCGTCATGACCGCCGGCGAGTGCAAGATCGGCATCATGCCCGCCAACATCTTCAAGACCGGCAGCGTTGGCATCGTCTCCCGCTCCGGCACGCTGACCTATGAAGCCGTGTTCCAGACCTCGCAGGAAGGCCTCGGCCAGACCACCGCGGTCGGCATCGGCGGCGACCCGGTCAAGGGCACCGAGTTCATCGACGTGCTGGAAATGCTGCTCGCCGACCCCAAGACCGAATCGATCATCATGATCGGCGAGATCGGCGGTTCCGCCGAGGAGGACGCCGCCCAGTTCCTCAAGGACGAGGCCAAGCGCGGCCGCAAGAAGCCGATGGTCGGTTTCATTGCCGGTGTCACCGCGCCTCCCGGCCGCCGCATGGGCCATGCCGGCGCGATCATCTCCGGCGGCAAGGGCGACGCCGGTTCCAAGACCGATGCGATGAAATCGGCTGGGATTACAGTGTCGCCGTCTCCCGCCCGCCTCGGTCACACGCTTGCCGAAAAGTTGAAAGGCTAATTCACTTCTTCGTACTTTTCCGGGCGAAGTTTCGTAGCAAATAGGATAAATGGTGCCTGTCGCGCTGGGCCTCTGCCGGGGAGCTCAGCGCCAGCGCCGTTTGTTATGCGCGAACCGAAATCGCCAGGAACTCAAGTATGTCTCGCCAGGACGCGAACGCAGCCTTTGCCCTCTCCTCCTTTTTGCAGGGCACCAACGCCACCTACATCGACGAAATCTACGCCCGCTACGAGAAGGACCCGTCCTCGGTCGACGCCGAGTGGCAGGAGTTCTTCAAGAGCCTCAACGACCAGCCCGGCGATATCAGCAAGAACGCCGAAGGCCCGTCCTGGGAGCGCGCCAACTGGCCGCTGACCCCGCAGGACGACCTCACCTCCGCCCTCGACGGCAACTGGGCCCAGGTCGAGAAGGCGGTCGGTGCCAAGATCGCCGCCAAGGCGCAGGCCCAGGCCGGCAACAAGGGCGCTGATTTCTCGTCCGCCGACGTGCTCCAGGCCACGCGCGACTCCGTCCGCGCGCTGATGCTGATCCGCTCCTACCGCATGCGCGGCCACTTCCACGCCAAGCTCGATCCGCTCGGCATCGAAGCCCCGCGCAACCGCGAAGAGCTCGACCCGCGCACCTACGGCTTCAGCGAAGCCGATTTCGACCGCAAGATCTTCCTCGATCATGTGCTGGGTCTCGAATACGCCACGCTGCGCGAGATCACTGCGATTTGCGAGCGCACCTACTGCCAGACGCTCGGCGTCGAGTTCATGCACATCAGCAACGCCGCGCAGAAGGCGTGGATCCAGGAGCGCATCGAGGGACCGGACAAGGAAATCTCGTTCACCCGCGAAGGCCGGCGCGCGATCCTGACGAAGCTGGTCGAAGCCGAAGGCTTCGAGAAGTTCTGCGACACCAAGTTCACCGGCACCAAGCGCTTTGGCCTCGACGGCGGTGAATCGCTGATTCCCGCGCTCGAGCAGATCATCAAGCGCGGCGGCAATCTCGGCGTGAAGGAAGTCGTGCTCGGCATGCCGCATCGCGGCCGCCTCAACGTGCTGACCCAGGTGATGGGCAAGGCGCACCGCGCGCTGTTCCATGAATTCAAGGGCGGCTCGGCCAACCCCGATGCGGTCGAAGGCTCCGGCGACGTCAAATATCACCTCGGCGCGTCCTCGGACCGCGAGTTCGACGGCAACCGCATCCATCTGTCGCTGACCGCCAACCCCTCGCATCTCGAGATCGTCGATCCCGTGGTGCTCGGCAAGGTCCGCGCCAAGCAGGACCAGCACGGCGATCCGCCGGACCAGCGTATCTCGGTGATGCCGCTGCTGATGCATGGCGACGCGGCGTTCGCCGGCCAGGGCGTGGTCGCGGAATGCTTCGGCCTGTCGGACCTGAAGGGCTACCGCACCGGCGGCTCCGTGCACTTCATCGTCAACAACCAGATCGGCTTCACCACCTATCCGCGTTACTCGCGCTCCTCGCCCTATCCGTCTGACGTGGCGAAGATGATCGACGCGCCGATCTTCCACGTGAACGGCGACGATCCGGAAGCCGTCGTGTTCGCGGCCAAGGTCGCGACCGAATTCCGGCAGAAATTCCACAAGCCCGTCGTCATCGACATGTTCTGCTACCGCAGGCATGGCCATAACGAAGGCGACGAGCCGGCTTTCACCCAGCCGGTGATGTACAAGAGGATCGCGGCGCATCCGTCGACGCTCGAGCTCTACGCCCGCCGCCTGATCAGCGAAGGCGTGATGACTGAGGGCGAGGTCGACAAGGCCAAGGCCGACTGGCGCGCGCGCCTCGATGCCGAGTTCGAGGCCGGCACCTCCTACAAGCCGAACAAGGCCGACTGGCTCGACGGCAAGTGGTCCGGCTTCAAGATCGCCGACCAGGAAGAGGATGCGCGCCGCGGCGTCACCGGCGTCGACACCGCCGAGCTGAAGGAAATCGGCCGCAAGATCACCAAGGTGCCGGATGGCTTCCGCGTCCACCGCACCATCCAGCGCTTCCTCGACAACCGCGCCAAGGCAATCGACACCGGCGCCGGCATCGATTGGGCGACCGGCGAGGCACTGGCGTTCTGCACGCTGCTCAACGAGAACCACCATGTCCGCCTGTCGGGTCAGGATTCCGAGCGCGGCACCTTCTCGCAGCGCCATTCGGTGCTGATCGACCAGGAAGACGAGAGCCGCTACACGCCGTTCAACCATCTCGGCCACGAGCAGGGCCATTACGAGGTCATCAACTCGCTGCTGTCGGAAGAAGCCGTGCTCGGCTTCGAATACGGCTACTCGCTCGCCGAGCCGAACACGCTGACCCTGTGGGAAGCCCAGTTCGGCGACTTCGCCAACGGTGCGCAGGTCGTGTTCGACCAGTTCATCTCCTCGGGCGAGCGCAAATGGCTGCGCATGTCCGGCCTCGTCTGCCTCTTGCCGCATGGCTATGAGGGTCAGGGACCGGAGCACTCCTCCGCGCGTCTGGAGCGTTATCTGCAGATGTGTGCCGAAGACAACATGCAGGTGGTCTACCCGACCACGCCGGCGAACTACTTCCACGTGCTGCGCCGCCAGCTTCATCGCGAGATCCGCAAGCCGCTGATCCTGATGACGCCGAAGTCGCTGCTGCGCCACAAGCGGGCGGTGTCGCGTCTCGAGGAGCTCGCGAAGGGAACGACCTTCCACCGCATCCTCTATGATGACGCCCAGATGCTGCCGAACGAGGCGATCAAGCTCGTCCCCGACGAGAAGGTCCGCCGCATCGTGCTCTGCTCCGGCAAGGTCTATTACGACCTCTACGAGGAGCGCGAGAAGCGCGGCATCGACGACATCTACCTGATGCGCGTCGAGCAGCTTTATCCGGTGCCGCTGAAGGCGCTGGTAGCCGAGCTGTCGCGCTTCAAGAAGGCTGAAGTGGTGTGGTGCCAGGAAGAGCCCCGCAACATGGGTGCCTGGCACTTCATCGAGCCCTATCTGGAATGGGTGCTGAACCAGGTGAACGGTGTGAGCCGGCGTCCGCGTTATGTCGGCCGCGCCGCTTCCGCCGCGACCGCCACTGGTCTGATGTCCAAGCATCAGGCGCAGTTGAAGGCGTTCCTGGACGAAGCACTGAGCTGATCTTTCTGAACCGCGTCATGCCCCGCCTCGTGCGCAATTGCGCACTGGAGCGGGGCATCCGGTACGCCGCGACGTCCGTGCAGAGTACGAACGTCCGGCTTGCTGGATGGCTTGCCTTTCGCAGGCCGATGACGACCGAATTTTTGACCGCACCGGCGATCCCTTAAGGAAAAGACCATGACTGAAATTCGTGTGCCGACGCTCGGCGAATCCGTCACCGAGGCCACCATCGGCCGCTGGTTCAAGAAGGCCGGCGATCCCGTCGCCGTCGACGAGCCCTTGGTGGAGCTCGAGACCGACAAGGTCACCATCGAGGTCCCGGCGCCCTCCGCCGGCACGCTGAGCGAGATCGTTGCCGCCGATGGCGCGACCGTTGCTGTGGGCGCGCTGCTCGGCCAGATCACGGATGGTGCCGGTGCTGCGAAGCCCGCTGCTGCTCCCGCGAAGCCCGCCGCCGCTCCGGCCGCAGCTGCTCCCGCGCCGGCTCCCGCTGCTGCGAAGGCGGCGCCGGCTGACGCCCCGCTGGCCCCGTCCGTGCGAAAGCTGTCGGCCGAGACCGGCATCGACGCTTCGACCGTTCCGGGCTCCGGCAAGGACGGTCGCGTCACCAAGGGCGACATGCTCGCCGCGATCGAGCGTGCGGCCTCGGCGCCGACCCCGGTCAACCAGCCCGCCGCCGCCGTCCAGGTCCGCGCGCCGTCGCCGGCCGATGACGCCGCCCGCGAAGAGCGCGTCAAGATGACCCGCCTGCGCCAGACCATCGCGCGCCGCCTCAAGGACGTGCAGAACACCGCGGCCATGCTGACGACCTTCAACGAGGTCGACATGACCAACGTCATGGCACTGCGCGCCCACTACAAGGATGCGTTCGAGAAGAAGCACGGCTCGAAGCTCGGCTTCATGGGCTTCTTCACCAAGGCCGTCGTGCAGGCGCTGAAGGATATCCCGGCGGTCAACGCCGAGATCGACGGCACCGATCTGATCTACAAGAACTACTACCACATCGGCGTCGCCGTCGGCACCGACAAGGGCCTCGTCGTGCCCGTGGTGCGCGACTGCGACAACAAGTCGATCGCCGACATCGAGAAGGGCATCGCCGATTTCGGCCGCCGCGCCCGTGACGGCCAGCTCAAGATCGACGAGATGCAGGGCGGCACCTTCACCATCACCAATGGCGGCATCTACGGCTCGCTGATGTCGACCCCGATCCTGAACGCGCCGCAGTCCGGCATCCTCGGCATGCACAAGATCCAGGAGCGGCCGATGGTCGTCGCCGGCAAGATCGAGGTGCGCCCGATGATGTATCTGGCGCTGTCCTACGATCACCGCGTCATCGACGGCAAGGAAGCCGTCACCTTCCTGGTCCGCGTCAAGGAGAGCCTGGAAGATCCGGCGCGCCTGGTGCTCGATCTCTGATCCCTAAAGCTCTGCGAGCGCCGTCGCCTTATCGTGCGACGGCGCGTCTCGAACCATGGAGGCGCGCGTGACCGATAAAGTCGTTGTCATCACCGGCGGCAGCCGCGGCATCGGGCGGGCGACCGCGATCGCGGCAGCCGCGCGCGGCTTTCGCGTCGTGGTCGGCTATGCCAGCAACAAGACCGCCGCCGACGAGGTCGTCGCGCAGATCGCCGCCAGCAACGGCAAGGCCATCGCGGTGAAATGCGATGTCGCCGAGGAAAGCGACATCATCGAGCTGTTCAAGGCTGCCGACAAGTTCGGCACGCTCGGTGCGCTCGTCAACAATGGCGGCATCGTCGGCCAGAGTGGCGTGCGCGTCGACGAGATGTCGGCGGAGCGCATCCGGCGCGTGATGGCGGTCAACGTCACCGGCTCGATCCTCTGCGCGCGCGAAGCGGTGAAGCGGATGTCGACCAAGCACGGCGGCCAGGGCGGCGTCATCGTCAATCTGTCATCAGTCGCTGCCAGACTTGGTGCGCCGAATACCTATGTCGACTACGCGGCGTCCAAGGGCGCGATCGATTCCTTCACCGTCGGCCTCGGCTATGAGGTCGCAGGCGAAGGCATTCGTGTCGCGGGCATCCGCCCAGGCCTGATCGACACCGAAATCCACGCCGCCGGAGGCGAGCCCGACCGCGCCCATCGTCTGGCCCATATGGTGCCGATGAAGCGCGTCGGTACCGCCGACGAAATCGCCAATGCCATCGTCTGGCTGATGTCGGACGAAGCCTCCTATGTCACCTCGGCCATTCTCGATGTGTCCGGTGGACGCTGACGCGCCGCGCGGACGCTGACACATCCCCATCACGCTAAACTCACGGGACTTTCTCTCATGGCTACCTACGATCTCGTCGTCATCGGCACCGGACCGGGCGGTTATGTCTGCGCGGTGCGCGCAAGCCAGCTCGGCATGAAGGTCGCCGTGGTCGAAAAGAACGCCACGCTCGGCGGCACCTGTCTCAATGTCGGCTGCATGCCGTCGAAGGCGCTGCTGCACGCGTCCGAAATGTTCGAGGAAGCCGGGCACTCCTTCGCCAAGATGGGTGTTTCCGTTTCCGCGCCGAAGCTCGAGCTTCCAGCGATGATGAACTTCAAGCAGCAGGGCATCGACGGCAACGTCAAGGGCGTCGAGTTCCTGATGAAGAAGAACAAGATCGACGTGCTCAAGGGCACCGGCAAGATTTTGGGCACCGGCAAGGTCGAAGTGTCCGCCGATGGCAAATCGCAGGTGGTCGACACGAAGAGCATCGTGATTGCGACCGGCTCCGACATCGCGCGCCTCAAGGGCATCGAGATCGACGAGAAGCGCATCGTGTCGTCGACCGGCGCGCTGTCGCTGGACAAGGTCCCCGGCAAGCTCTTGATCGTCGGCGCCGGCGTGATCGGCCTCGAGCTCGGCTCGGTGTGGAAGCGGCTCGGCGCTGAAGTCGTCGTCGTCGAATTCCTCGATCGCATCCTGCCCGGCATGGACGGCGAAATCGCCAAGCAATTCCAGCGCATCCTTGAAAAGCAGGGCTTTGCGTTCAAGCTTGGCGCCAAGGTCACGGCCGTCGACACTTCCGGTAAGTCGCTGAAGGCAACCATCGAGCCCGCGGCCGGCGGAGCCGCGGAGACACTGGAAGCCGACGTCGTTCTCGTCTGCATCGGCCGCGTGCCGTACACGGATGGGCTCGGCCTGAAGGAAGCTGGCGTGGCGCTGGACAATCGCGGCCGCGTGCAGATCGATCCGCATTTCGCCACCAGCGTGAAGGGCGTCTATGCCATCGGCGACGTCGTCGCGGGCCCGATGCTCGCGCACAAGGCCGAGGATGAAGGCGTAGCCGTTGCGGAGATCATCGCAGGGCAGGCCGGCCACGTGAACTACGACGTTATCCCAGGCGTCGTGTATACCACACCGGAAGTATCCTCCGTCGGCAAGACCGAGGAGGAGCTGAAGCAGGCCGGTCAGGCGTATACCGTCGGGAAGTTTCCCTTTACCGCCAACGGCCGCTCCAAGGTCAACCAGACCACCGACGGCTTCGTGAAGATTCTCGCAGATGCGAAGACCGATCGCGTGCTCGGCGTGCACATTATCGGCATCGAAGCCGGCGAAATGATCCATGAAGCCTGCGTTCTCATGGAGTTTGGCGGCAGCGCGGAAGATCTCGCGCGCACCTGCCACGCGCATCCGACCCGCTCGGAGGCCATCAAGGAAGCCGCGCTTGCGGTGGGCAAGCGGGCCATCCATATGTAGGCGACGCGCCTAGCCGAATCGGGCGGGAAACACATGCTGCGCCGCCTACTTCAACCGGTCTGGGTCCTGCTGGCGATCATCTTCCTGATCGAAGCTTGGCTGTGGGACCATCTCGAGCCGATCGTCGCGCGGGTTGTCGCAGCCATCCCGCTCGCACGTTTCAAGCAATGGTTGACGGAGCGCGTCGATGCGCTGCCGCCGGCCATGACGCTGATCGTGTTCGCGGTGCCGATCATCCCGCTGTTTCCGCTCAAGCTGATCGGCCTGTATCTGCTCACGCATGAATACTGGCTGACCGGCGTATCCACGTTTCTGTTCGCAAAGCTGCTCGGCGTCGGCGTCACTGCGTTCGTGTTCGACGTGACGCGCGACAAGCTGATGGAGATGCACTGGTTCGAGCGGCTCTACGATCTCGTGATGAAGCTGCGCGCCAGGGCCGCCGAGCTGGTCGACCCGATCAAGCACCGCATCCGCGAGCTGATCGCCGGCAACGGCGAGGGCTGGTCCGCCCGCACGCTCCGCCTGATCCAGCGCTTTCGCAAGAGCGTGCACCAGGCGCGCTGAACGCGGTGGTGACGGCGCCGCATACTTGGTGTCATCGCCCGGCTTGACCGGGCGATCCAGTATTCCAGAGACGTCAATCGAATACGGAGAAGCTGCGGCGTACTGGATGCCCCGCTTTCGCGGGGCATGACACCGTCGATGTTGTTGGCCTTATGCGCCCCGCATCAGCCCCTCAATGCAGATGCACCAGATGCGGCCACCACAGGCCGAGCGCGGTCATGAGGAGGCCGGCCAGCGTCAGGATGCCGCCGACATAAGCGAGCGCGATGATGCCGGTGATGATGGTGGCCGAGGCCAGCACGATGCCGATCTGGAAGGCGGCGGAGGCCAGCTCGAAATGATGATATTTCGCGGTCGCCTCGTCGCGCTCGTGCTCGGCGTGCTTGGCCTTCTCGGCAAGCTGCTCGGTGCCTTCGCCGGTCTCGGGCTCGGAGCGGTAGCGCTGCGCGGTCTTGGTCCAGTCGTCGACCTGCTTCTGCACCGCCGGCTTCTGAGCCTCGTCGGCGGCGGCGAGCGTGAGCTTGCCCTGCTCGGATGCGGTCAGCACCACGGTGCGGCGGATGGTCTTGGCCTGGAAGAACGCCCAGAGATTGGCGGACTCGACGTTCTTGCTGATCGATTCGGTCTGGGCGCCCTTGCCGAGCGTCTCGGAGATCGCCAGGAACAGAGCCAGCACGGCGATCAGGAGGGCAATCTTCTTGTTCGAGCCGGACGCGTGCTCGGCGTGCTCGGCATGCTCCATGCTTTCATGTGCGCTCATAAACCCCTCCTGCTGTGGTTCCCAACGATTGACCGAACCGCGGGCGCCGCGCAAGAGGCACGCGCGCTATGACAGCTTCATGTCAGCTTCACCGCCGCGGATGCGCGCTCGCATACACTTCGAGCAGCCGCTCCGAATCGATGCCGGTGTAGATCTGGGTGGTCGAGAGCGAGGAATGGCCGAGCAATTCCTGGATCGCGCGCAGATCGCCGCCACGCGAGAGCAGATGCGTGGCGAAGGAGTGCCGCAGCGCATGCGGCGTGGCGCTGTCGGGCAGGCCGAGCGCGCCGCGCAGCCGCTCCATCGCGAGCTGGATGATGCGCGGGCTCAAGGGACCGCCGCGCGCGCCGAGGAAGATCGGGCCGTCCGCCGGCAGCGCATAGGGGCACATCGCAACGTATTCCTGCACGAGCGCGAGCACGTTCTGGAGCACCGGCACCATGCGGGTCTTGTTGCCTTTGCCTGTCACGATCAGCACGTCGCCCTCGCCGGGACGCGGCACCTCGCGGCGCTTCAACCCCAGCGCTTCGGAGATGCGCAGGCCCGAGCCATACAAGAGCGCCATCACCGCGGCGTCGCGGGCCAGAACCCAGGTCTCGCGTTCCTCGCCGGCGCGCTCGTCGGCGTCGGCAAGGCGTTTGGCCGACGCCATCGGCAGCGGCTTCGGCAGGCTTTTTGCGACTTTCGGCGCGCGGATCGCCGACAAGGCGCCGACCTTGCCCTTGCCTTCGCGTTCGAGGAAACGGCCGAACGAGCGCAGGCCCGCCAGCGCGCGCATCAGCGAGCGGCCGGCGATGTCGTCGGCGCGGCGCATCGCCATGAAGGCGCGGACGTCGGTGGCTTCCAGCGCGGCAAAGCGCGCCAGCGTCACGCGCTCGCCCCAATGATTGCAAAGGAAATCCAGGCATTGCCGCAAGTCGCGGCCATAGGCCTCCAGCGTCTTCGGCGACAGCCGCCGCTCGGCGCCGAGATGCGACAGCCAGCGCGTCATCTCCTGCGCGATGTCAGGATCGGCGCTGGCGAGCTCGATTTGGGGTACGGCCGCTTTGCTCATGCGCTCTGGACGTGGTGATTCCACTCAGTATATCGCATCACACTCGTTTACTCTTAGCTAAGGCCGCCCGGGGGCGTTAGCTTCAAGGCCCCAAGGTTCCGATTCTCCCTCCAAAGACCTTTGATGGATCATTCGTCGCGCAGCACGACCACCCCCGCCAACGCGACCCGCATGGTCGACGTGCTGGTGCCGGTCGCGCTCGACCAGACCTATTCCTACAAGGTGCCGCGCGGGATGGAGCTGAAGGCGGGCGATCTCGTCGGCGTGCCGCTCGGCCCGCGCGAGGTGCTGGCCGTGGTCTGGGCGGAGAACGCCAATCCCGACCCGCGCCTGCACAACCGGCTCAAGGAGGTCAGCGAAAAGCTCGATCTTCCTCCGCTGAAGCCTGAGCTGCGCTCGGTCGTCGACTGGGTCGCCAATTACACGTTGAGCCCGCGCGGCATGGTGCTGCGGATGTGCCTGCGCATGGGCGAGAATCTCGGCCCGGAGCGGGTGCGCGCCGGCGTGCGCCTGGTCGGCGATCCGCCGCGGCGGCTGACGCCGGCGCGGCAGCGCGTGATCGAGCTGCTGTCGGATCGGCTGCTGCACGGCAAGTCCGAGGCGGCGAAGGAAGCAGGGGTCTCGGCCGGCGTGATCGACGGCCTCGTCGACGAAGGCACGCTCACGGTTGAGCCGATGCCGCCGCCTCCGCCGCCGCCGGCACCGGATCCGGATTTTGGCCAGCCGGATTTTTCACCGCTCCAGCGCGCCGGGGTGGATGCAATGCGCGCGCTCGCCGCCAACGGCACCTTTCACGTTGCGCTGCTCGACGGCGTCACCGGCTCGGGCAAAACCGAGGTCTATTTCGAGGCGATTGCAGAGACCATCCGCCGCGGCAAGCAGACTCTGATCCTGATGCCGGAGATCGCGCTCACTGGCCAGTTCCTCGACCGCTTCGCGCAGCGCTTTGGCGTGCGGCCGCTGGAATGGCACTCCGAGCTGACGCCGCGCACCCGCGCACGCAACTGGGCGGCGATCTCCGAAGGCAGTGCGCCGGTCGTGGTCGGCGCGCGCTCGGCGCTGTTTCTGCCCTACGCCAATCTCGGCCTCATCGTGGTCGATGAAGAGCACGACCAGGCCTACAAGCAGGACGAGGGCGTGCATTATCATGCCCGCGACATGGCGGTGGTGCGCGCGCATATCGCAAAGATCCCGATCGTGCTGGCCTCCGCCACGCCGTCGGTCGAGTCCGAGGTCAATGCGCGCAAGAACCGCTATCAGCGCATCGCGCTGCCCTCGCGCTTCGGCGGCCAGCACATGCCGCATATCGAGGCGATCGACATGCGCCGCGAGCCGCCGGCGCGCGGCCGCTTCATCTCGCCGCGGCTGGCTTCCGAGATCAGAAAAGCGATTGAAAAGCGCGAGCAGGCGCTGCTGTTCCTCAATCGCCGCGGCTATGCGCCGCTGACGCTGTGCCGTGCTTGCGGCCATCGCTTCGCCTGCACCATCTGCGATGCCTGGCTGGTCGATCACCGCTTTCGCCAGCGCCTCGTCTGCCACCATTGCGGCTTCTCGATGCCGCGCCCGCAGACCTGCCCGCACTGCGCGGCGGAGGAATCGCTGGTCGCGGTCGGGCCGGGCGTCGAGCGCTTGCAGGAGGAGGCGGCCGCGCTGTTCCCCGAGGCGCGCACCATGGTGCTGTCGAGCGATCTCATCACCTCGATCGAGACGATGCGCTCCGAACTCGCCGAGATCGCGGAGGGCCGCGTCGACATCATCATCGGCACGCAGCTCGTCGCCAAGGGCCACAACTTTCCGCGGCTCAATCTCGTCGGCGTGGTCGATGCGGATCTGGGCCTGTCCAACGGCGATCCGCGCGCGTCGGAACGCACCTGGCAGCTGCTCAACCAGGTGATCGGCCGTGCCGGGCGCGAGCAGGGCCGCGGCGTCGGCTATCTCCAGACCCATCAGCCCGATCATCCCGTGATGAAGGCGCTGATCGCCTGCGACCGCGAGGCCTTCTACGACAGCGAGATCGATCTTCGCGAGCGCACGCTCTATCCGCCGTTCGGCCGGCTCGCGAGCCTGATCATTTCGGCGGGCGACCGTCCGAGTGCCGAAGGTTTGGGCCGCCGCCTCGTTGCGCTCGCACCGCGCGACGAGCGCGTCGTGGTGCTGGGACCGGCGGAGGCCCCGCTCGCCGTGATCAAGGGCCGCTACCGTTTCCGCATCCTGGTGAAATCGGCGCGCGGGTTTGATCTGTCGGACTATTTGCGGAACTGGCTGGCGGTGTGTCCGAAGCCGAAGGGCAATCAAAAGCTCGAAGTCGACGTCGATCCGCAGAGCTTCTTGTAAGGCTGGTGCCACAAGGCACCCTGCGCTCCCTCCCCCGCAAGGGGGGAGGGAACACAGCGTACCCTCCATCCACGTCATTGCGAGGAGCAAAGCGACGAAGCAATCCAGAGTCTATCCGAGGAAAGATTCTGGATTGCTTCGCTGCGCTCGCAATGACGGGGCAGCAAAAAGCCCGCTGTCCCCCAAGACAGCGGGCTTGCTTCACCTGCGCTGATCCCGCCGCTCACAGGTCCATGCGGACGCTGACGGGAACTGCGCTTGTGCGGTGAGGCGCTGGTCGCGCCTTACGAGACCACTTCCGCGGTGACGCGGCCGACACCGGCGCCGGTGAGGCCGATGGCACGGGCAGCGCCCGTGGAGAGGTCGAGAACACGGCCGCGAATGAACGGGCCACGGTCATTGATGGTGACGATGACGCTCGAGCCGCCATGGGTGACGCGCAGCTTGGTGCCGAACGGCAGCGAACGGTGTGCTGCGGTCATGGCGTTCTGGTTGAAGCGCTGGCCCGACGCAGTCCGGCTGCCGGACTCGTTGCCATAATAGGAGGCCATGCCGGAGAAGCTGCGACCCGTGCCCGACGACGGCGTCATCGACGCGTTGGCGTTGCGCCAATCGGAGGTCGTGTTGGCATCGTTCAGGGCGTGGTGGCGGTGATGATGGTGCCGTTGGTGATGCCGGGATTTGGCGGAAGCTTCGGTGGCGGTTCCCCCGACGAGGAGAGTGGCGGCAACGAAAGCGATCGCCGTGCGCGGCCGGGTCACGGAGCCCAGCGTTTTCAAAGACAGCATTTAGTGGTCCCTAATCTAGTATTGCCACATATGTGGCAAGTTCAGCCCCCGTAAGTTTGTGAGCGGGATCGCGTTTCGATTCCTAATGAGGCGTGAATTAGGCAGTAAATCCGTTCTGTGTCGTCATGAAATATTCTGTGATTGGCATCAATGTTGCAGCCAATGTTCTGGAGTCTTTCGCTTTAACAATTCTTTAACTATCTTATTACTCATTAATACTGTAAAACGAGGTCATTATACTTCGTGTTTAGAATTAGGAAAGTATTCAGGGGAGGCCGCTCGTCACGTCGAACTCACGCCTCAGCGAGCCGTGTTCATGGCCGCTATGCGCTGAGGGCAGGAACGAAAGGTCGAGATGCCGCCGAGGCGGCGCGTCATTCCGCGACGTGGCAGGCCGCTATCGCGGCGCCGTCGGCTGCGACGAACTGGCGACAGAAGGTCGTGCCTTTAATTTGGCGTCATGTTGCACGTGCGCGCCTGCTATGTTAGCAAAGCCGCGATTTTAACGGACCCGGCACCTCCCGTGTCGGCCGAAAATCGAAGTCCCGCTTGAATTCCAAGGGCTTGGATCGCTTGGCGCCGCTTTGTGGCGACGGTTTTTCCCTTGCGAGTTTGACAGCAAAAAGAGCGCGTCTGTGGCTGCAGAAGATACGTCCGTTTCCGGTGTGTCGGGCCGTTATGCAACGGCCTTGTTTGAACTGGCCCGCGACCAGAATGTGGTCGACGAGGTCAAAGCCGATCTCGACAAATTCGAGGGGTTGCTGAACGAAAGCGCCGATCTGAAGCGCCTCGTCCGCAGCCCGGTGTTCGCGGCCGATACTCAATCCAGGGCCCTCTCGGCCGTGCTGGACAAGGCGGGCATCGCTGGCATCTCCGCCAATTTCCTGAAAGTCCTGACCGCCAACCGCCGCCTGTTCGCGGTGGCCGACGTCATTCGTGCCTATCGCGCCCTCGTCGCCAGGCTCAAGGGCGAGGTGACGGCCGACGTCACCGTGGCGGAAGCGCTTTCGGACAAGAATCTCGACGCCCTCAAGGTTGCCCTGAAGTCGGTGACCGGCAAGGACGTCGCGCTCAACGTGAATGTCGATCCCTCGATCATCGGTGGCCTCGTCGTCAAGCTCGGCAGCCGCATGATCGATAGTTCGCTTCGCACCAAACTCAATTCGATCAAGCACGCGATGAAAGAGGCAGGCTGATGGACATCCGCGCCGCGGAAATTTCCGCGATCCTCAAGGACCAGATCAAGAATTTCGGCCAGGAAGCTGAAGTCTCCGAAGTCGGACAGGTGCTGTCCGTCGGCGACGGTATTGCCCGCGTCTACGGTCTGGACAACGTCCAGGCCGGTGAAATGGTCGAGTTCGAGAACGGCACCCGCGGCATGGCGCTGAACCTCGAGACCGACAACGTCGGTATCGTTATTTTCGGCGCCGACCGCGAGATCAAGGAAGGCCAGACCGTCAAGCGCACCCGCGCCATCGTGGACGCGCCGGTCGGCAAGGGCCTGCTCGGCCGCGTCGTCGACGCGCTCGGCAACCCGATCGACGGCAAGGGCCCGATTCAGGCCGACAAGCGCATGCGCGTCGACGTCAAGGCGCCCGGCATCATTCCGCGCAAGTCGGTGAGCGAGCCGATGGCGACCGGCCTCAAGGCGATCGACGCCCTGATCCCGATTGGCCGTGGCCAGCGCGAGCTGATCATCGGCGACCGTCAGACCGGCAAGACCGCGATCGCGCTCGACACCATCCTGAATCAGAAGCCGCTCAACGCGCAGCCGGACGAGAACATCAAGCTGTATTGCGTCTACGTCGCGATCGGCCAGAAGCGTTCGACCGTCGCCCAGTTCGTGAAGGTGCTGGAAGAGCAGGGCGCGCTCGAATACTCGATCATCGTCGCCGCCACCGCCTCGGACCCGGCGCCGATGCAGTACATCGCGCCGTTCACCGGCTGCACCATGGGCGAGTACTTCCGCGACAACGGCATGCACGCGGTCATCATCTATGACGATCTGTCCAAACAGGCCGTCGCTTACCGCCAGATGTCGCTGCTGCTGCGCCGCCCGCCGGGCCGCGAAGCCTATCCGGGCGACGTGTTCTATCTGCACTCCCGCCTGCTCGAGCGCGCGGCGAAGCTGAACAAGGACCAGGGCTCGGGCTCGCTGACGGCGCTGCCGGTCATCGAAACCCAGGCCAACGACGTGTCGGCCTACATTCCGACAAACGTCATCTCGATCACCGACGGCCAGATCTTCCTGGAAACCGACCTGTTCTTCCAGGGGATCCGCCCCGCGGTGAACGTCGGTCTGTCGGTGTCGCGCGTCGGTTCGTCCGCGCAGACCAAGGCCACCAAGAAGGTCGCCGGCAAGATCAAGGGCGAGCTCGCGCAGTACCGCGAAATGGCGGCGTTCGCGCAGTTCGGCTCCGATCTCGATGCCTCGACCCAGCGCCTGCTCAACCGCGGTTCGCGCCTGACCGAGCTGCTGAAGCAGCCGCAGTTCGCGCCGCTGAAGATGGAAGAGCAGGTCTGCGTGATCTGGGCCGGCACCAACGGCTATCTCGATCCGCTCCCGCTCAACAAGGTGCGCGCGTTCGAGGACGGTCTGCTGTCACTGCTGCGCGGCAAGAACGCCGAGATCCTCAACGCGATCCGCGACAGCCGCGATCTCTCCGACGACAGCGCCGCCAAGCTGAAGTCGGTGGTCGAAGGCTTCGCGAAGAGCTTCGCGTAAGTGCCGTCATGGCCGGGCTCGTCCCGGCCATCCACGTCTATCGGCGTGTGAGGTACCACGTGGATGCCCGGGACGAGCCCGGGCATGACGACTGGATAGGTTTGCGATCAGGCCAAAGGGTCGGATCGTCGGGGACGAAGAATGGCGTCACTTAAAGACATGCGCGTCCGCATCGCCTCCACCAAGGCGACGCAGAAGATCACCAAGGCGATGCAGATGGTCGCGGCGTCGAGATTGCGCCGTGCCCAGCAAGCGGCCGAGGCGGCGCGGCCCTACGCCGACAAGATGAGCGCGGTGATCTCCAACATCGCCAGCGCTGCCGCGGGTTCGCCCGGCGCGCCCGGGTTGCTGGCCGGCACCGGCAGGGACCAGGTCCACCTACTGCTGGTCTGCACCGGCGAGCGCGGCCTGTCCGGCGCTTTCAACTCCTCGATCGTGCGCCTCGCCCGCGAGCGCGCCCAGGCGCTGATCGCGCAGGGCAAGGAAGTCAAATTCTTCTGCGTCGGCCGCAAGGGCTACGAGCAGCTCCGCCGTCTGTTCGACAAGCAGATCGTCGAGCATCTCGACCTGCGCAGCGTTCGCCAGCTCGGCTTTGTCAACGCCGAGGACATCGCCAAGAAGGTGCTGGCCCGTTTCGACAACGGTGAGTTCGACGTCTGCACGCTGTTCTACGCGCAGTTCAAGTCGGTGATCGCCCAGATCCCGACCGCGCAGCAGATCATCCCGCTGGTCGTCGAGGAAAAGGCGGCGAACGCGCCGACGACGTCCTACGAATACGAGCCGGAGGAGGACGAGCTCCTTCCCCGCCTGTTGCCGCGCAATGTCGCGGTGCAGATCTTCCGCGCGCTGCTGGAAAACAACGCGTCGTTCTATGGCGCGCAGATGAGCTCGATGGACAACGCCACCCGCAACGCGGGTGAAATGATTCGCAAGCAAACCCAGATCTACAACCGAACCCGTCAAGCCCAGATCACCAAGGAGCTGATCGAGATCATCTCCGGCGCCGAGGCGGTCTGACGCACGAACCAAACGACGGTCGTTCAAGTCCAGAATTTCGAAGGAGAGCTATTCATGGCTACAGCAGCTAAGCAGGTCGGTCGCGTTACCCAGGTCATGGGCGCCGTCGTCGACGTGCAGTTCGAGGGTCACCTGCCCGCCATTCTCAATTCGCTGGAAACCCGGAACGGCAACATCCGCCTCGTGCTGGAAGTTGCGCAGCATCTCGGTGAGTCCACCGTGCGCACGATCGCGATGGACGTGACCGAAGGTCTGGTGCGCGGCCAGGAAGTGACCGACACCGGCCAGCCGATCGCGGTTCCGGTGGGCGACGGTACGCTCGGCCGCATCATGAACGTGATCGGCGAGCCGATCGACGAAGCCGGTCCGATCAAGTCCGAAGGCTTGCGCGCCATCCACCAGGAAGCGCCGACCTACACCGACCAGTCGACCGAAGCCGAAATTCTCGTCACCGGCATCAAGGTCGTCGATCTTCTTGCTCCGTATGCGAAGGGCGGCAAGATCGGCCTGTTCGGCGGCGCCGGCGTCGGCAAGACCGTGCTGATTCAGGAGCTCATCAACAACGTCGCGAAGGCGCACGGTGGTTACTCCGTGTTCGCCGGCGTCGGCGAGCGCACCCGCGAAGGCAACGACCTCTATCACGAGTTCATCGAGTCCAAGGTCAACGCCGATCCGCACAATCCGGATCCGAGCGTGAAGTCCAAGTGCGCGCTGGTGTTCGGCCAGATGAACGAGCCGCCGGGCGCGCGCGCCCGCGTCGGCCTCACCGGTCTCACCGTCGCCGAGCACTTCCGCGACCAGGGCCAGGACGTGCTGTTCTTCGTCGACAACATCTTCCGCTTCACCCAGGCAGGCTCGGAAGTGTCGGCGCTGCTCGGCCGTATTCCTTCGGCGGTGGGTTATCAGCCGACGCTCGCCACCGACATGGGCGCGCTCCAGGAGCGCATCACCACCACGCAGAAGGGCTCGATCACCTCGGTGCAGGCCATCTACGTTCCGGCCGACGACTTGACCGACCCGGCGCCCGCGACCTCGTTCGCGCATTTGGACGCGACCACGGTGTTGAACCGCGCGATCTCGGAAAAGGGCATCTACCCGGCGGTTGATCCGCTCGACTCGACCTCGCGCATGCTCTCGCCGCTCGTCGTCGGTCAGGAGCACTACGACACTGCGCGTCAGGTCCAGCAGGTGCTGCAGCGCTACAAGTCGCTCCAGGACATCATCGCCATTCTCGGCATGGACGAGCTTTCGGAAGAGGACAAGCTGACGGTGGCCCGCGCCCGCAAGATCGAGCGCTTCCTGTCGCAGCCGTTCCACGTCGCCGAAATCTTCACCGGCTCGCCCGGCAAGTTCGTCGACCTCGCGGACACCATCAAGGGCTTCCGCGGCCTCTGCGAAGGCAAGTATGACCACCTGCCGGAAGCCGCCTTCTACATGGTCGGCACCATCGAAGAGGCGGTCGAGAAGGGCAAGAAGCTGGCGGCCGAGGCCGCCTAAGCTAGCGATTAGCGAATAGGGAGTGGCGAATAGCTGCTCCCAGTCCTCGCTCCTCGCCATTCGCCACTCACCATTCGCAGGTTCTCCATGGCCACCTTCCACTTCGATCTCGTCTCTCCCGAAAAGCTCGCGTTCTCCGGCGAGGTCGATCAGGTCGACATTCCTGGCTGGGAAGGTGATTTCGGTGTGCTCGCCGGGCATGCGCCCGTCGTCGCCGCGGTGCGGCCGGGTATTCTCACCATCATTGCGGGCGGCCAGAAGCAGAAGGTCATCGTGCTCGGTGGACTGGCGGAAGTCTCTGACAATCGCCTGACGGTTCTTGCAGACGTCGCCACCTCGATCGAGGAGATCGATCGGACCCAGTTTGCTGATACCGTCGCTGAGATGGAGGAAAAGTTGTCCGAGAAGGAAGGTCACGAACTCGACCTCGCGATCACGCGGCTCGACAACTACAAGAGCATCCAGCACGAGCTCAATACGACGGCGATGCACTAAGCCCCGGGGCACCGCTCCGGGGCTCAAGCTACAAATTCCTGAACAGGTTCAGCGCTCGTCACGGAAGTGGCGGGCGCTGAAACTTTGTTGCACCGCGCCGCCGATAGCGGCATTCTGCGCCCGCGAATTTGTTTCGGGGCTGGCAGCAGATGAAACGCAAGATCGCAGCGATTTTCGCAGCCGATATTGCCGGTTATTCAAGACTGGTCGCGGAAGACGAAGAGGAGACGCTGCGGCGTCTCGCCTCCTATCGCGAGGTCATCGACGACTTCATCGCGAAGGCCAACGGACGCATCTTCAATACGGCGGGCGACGCCGTGCTCGCGGAATTTCCGAGCGCGGTCGATGCGGTGCGCTGCGCGATCGACATCCAGGAATCCCTGCGAACCCGCAACATGGCCTATCCGCCGAGCCGGCAGATGTCGTTCCGTATCGGCATCACCATCGGTGACGTAGTCGAGCGCAACGGCGATCTGCTCGGTGACGGCGTCAATATCGCCGCCCGGCTCGAAGGCCTCGCCGAGGTCGGCGGCATCTGCGTTTCCCGCGCCGTGCACGAGCAGGTCGCCAACAAGCTGTCGGTGCAGTTCGCCGACATCGGCGCGCAGGAGGTCAAGAACATCCCGACGCCGGTGCACGCCTACATGGTGGCGATGCGGCGCGAGGACGGCACTTACGCAACGCCGAAAGTGAAGAAGCCCGCCTCCAGGCTGGCCGCGGCACCGGTCTGGATGTGGCCGCTGGTGGTCGCCGTCGTCTCGGTCGTCGCCATCCTTGTCACCGGCTTCCTCTACAACACCAAGCTCAAGCAGACGGTCACCGCCGCAGTCGCGCCGGCTGCGACGCCAAGTGCTGCAATACCAAGTGCTGCGCCAGCGGCAAATGCCGTGGCGCCGAGCCCGATGCCGACCCAGATGGCAAAAGCGCCGATGGCTCCGATGAGCCCAGCCGCCGCCGCGATGGCACCGATGCCCGCGCCCTCACCATCCGCCGCGCCGCTATCGGGCAAGCTTGCCGCCGATAGCGTGCCCTTCATCAACGAGCGCATCCGCAGCTATCTGGCCGGCGACTATTCCGCCTCCGGCGACTACAAGGCCTTCGCGCTCGGCATCTGCCAGTCGAGGCCCGGCAGGATGATCTCGGGGCCATCGCCCTTGAAGCGGTGGCCGATCAGCACGCGGCCATCGGCATTGAAGAGGGCGATCCCCACGTTGGGACGGTAGGGCTTCTGGTTGGTCACGCGCGCGTCTTTCATCGTCATTTCCGGCGATGCATTAGCACCGAACCCGGGATGACGATTTGATTTATTCCTCCGCCAGCGTGGAAAATTCCTTCACCACGCGCTCATAGACCGGGCGCTTGAACGGGATGATCAGCCCGGTCAGGTTCTTCATCGGCTCCCAGCGCCAGCTCACGAACTCGGCCTTGTGGCCGCCGCCGGGTTTCTCGACATTGATCTCGCTGTCCTTGCCGGTGAACCGGACCGCGAACCATTTCTGGCGCTGGCCGCGATAGCGGCCCTTCCAGGCGCGCCCTGCAACCGTGCGCGGAATGTCGTAGACGAGCCAGTCCGGGACCTCGCCGAGCCGCTCGACCGAGCGCACGCTGGTCTCCTCATAGAGCTCGCGCTTGGCGGCCTCCCAGGTGTCCTCACCGGGATCGACGCCGCCCTGCGGCATCTGCCAGACATGGGCGTCGTCGACATGCTCGATGCCGCCGGCGCGTCGGCCGATGAACACCAGACCCTTCGTGTTGATCAGCATTACACCGACGCAAGTACGGTAGGGCAGATCCTCGTAACGCGCCATTCCGCCAGACCTCTCGCGTGCTTTTGGTGGGTATGCCGGCCTCGAGGGCCAGTGCCGTACCAATCCGTTGATTTAGCTGGATCTTGATTTCAGCATCGCGGTTGTCAATGGCACCAAAAGGATACCACGGTCGCTCAATGTCTTGGTCCAGCTGCCGATGCGCTCGATCGAGACCGGCAGGGCGGACGCGGTGCCGATTGCGACGCCGCGCTCGCGCGCCGTCGATTCGAGCTTGTTCAGGGCGCGGTCGATCTCCGCCGGGGTCGGCACCACGTCGATCGCGATGTCGCCCTTGCCGAACGGCATCGCCTGGCTGGCCGCGGCCTGGGGCGCGATGCTGCGCGGCGAGGAGCCGTCGTCGAAGAAGCCGAGGCCGCGCTTGGCCGCCTCGCGGATGATCGGCTGCATCGCGGCGTCGGTCGCCACGAAGCGGGCGCCCATGAAATTGGTGAGGCCGGCATAGCCTTGCATCCGGCTCAGGTGCCAGTACAGGCGGTCCATGTTCTGGTCGGCGGTGAGCGAAGTCAGCAGCGTCTGCGGGCCCGGGTCGTTGTCCGGGAAATCGTAGGGCTCCATCGGGATCTGGAGGAAGATCTCGTGGCGCTGGGCGCGGGCCCGCTCGGCGAGCTTGCCGGGGTCGGCGCCATAGGGCGTGAAGGCCAGCGTCACCGCCGGCGGCAGCCGCATGATCGCGTCGGTGGTCTTGGCCGCGCCGACGCCGAGGCCGCCGATCAGGATCGCGACCACGGGCATTTTTGCCGCCTTGGCGCGGTCGGCATCCGCCGCGTAGACGTTGAACGGCTTCGCGCCCTCGACCGTCACGGGGATCATGCCGTAGCGCGATTTTTCCAGCAGCTTTGGGTCGATCCCGGCCATCACGGGCGGTGGCGCGGAGGCGGCCGCCGCGTCGCCCTTGTCGGCGGCATCGCCGCCGCCGATCACCACGTCGTGGCGCGTGCCGGTGGAACCGTCGATCATGGTGACGGTCTTCTGCTCGCCCGCCTGCTTCGGCGCTTCCTTGGCCTCGTGCTTGCTCTCTTGCTTGCTGTCCTGGCCATGGCCCGCGGCGGCCGGCTTCTCGTCGGTGGCCCTGGGTTCACGGATCGCAATCCGCGTCATCGGCTCACCGCCGAGCGGATCCTTGTTGAAGATGGCGAAGCCGGCGAAGGCGACCAAGAACAGGCCGAGCATGACAGCGACGGCCTGCATGGCTGTGAACGGCAGCCGCAGCCGCCGTTTCCGGCGCGGCTTGTCCTGTCCGAGCGGGGCGCTCAGATCATCGGCCGTTTCAGTCATGCGAGATCCCGAATCACTCCCGCCGACGATACCACGCCGAGGTCAAGCGGCGGCAGGCCGGGATAGGCCGGGGTAGCAGGAGCCCCAAGCAAAAAGGGCGGCTCCCGGAGCCGCCCTTTTCGAGAGATGAGGTGACGCGCCGACTTAGTTCGCCGCTTTGGGCTTGTCGGTCGTGGCCTTGTTGTCGCCCGGCGTCGGCGCCGCGGAGGCGCTGTTCTTGATCCCGTGGAGCAGGTCGTCCGCGAGCTTGAGCGCCTTGTCGTCCTTGGCGTCCGGCGGGACGTAGGACTGCGAGCCGGTCTTCTCGTCGCCGTCGTTCTTGAGATGGCCGCGCAGCGAAGCCTCGCCCTTGGTGTCGGTGCGCGACTTCAGCTCGTCCGGCACGTCCTGGAGCACTTCGATGTCGGGCACGATGCCCTTGGCCTGGATCGACTTGCCCGACGGCGTGTAGTAGCGCGCCGTGGTCAGACGCAGTGCGCCGTTGCCCGAGCCGAGCGGAATGATGGTCTGCACCGAGCCCTTGCCGAACGAGCGCGTGCCGACGATGGTCGCGCGCTTGTGGTCCTGCAGCGCGCCGGCGACGATTTCCGACGCCGAGGCCGAACCGCCATTGACCAGCACGATGACAGGCTTGCCCTTGGTCAGGTCGCCCGCATGCGCGGTGCGGCGCTGGGTCTCCTCGGCATTGCGGCCGCGGGTCGAGACGATCTCGCCCTTCTCCAGGAACGAGTCGGAGACCGTCACCGCTTCCTCGAGCAGGCCGCCCGGGTTGTTGCGGAGGTCGATGATGTAGCCCTTCAACTTGTCGCCGATCTGATTCGAGAGGTTGGCAACCTCGCGCTTCAGGCCTTCGGTGGTCTGCTCGTTGAAGGTGGTGATGCGGATATAGGCGATGTCGTCGGCCTCGATGCGCGCGCGCACCGAGCGGACGCGAATGTTGTCACGCACCAGGGTGACGTCGATCGGATTGTCCTGGCCCTTGCGGATGATCTTGAGCTTGATCTTGGTGTTGACCGGACCGCGCATCTTCTCGACCGCCTGGTTCAGGGTCAGGCCCTGCACGGCTTCGTCGTCGAGATTGGTGATGATGTCGTTGGCCATGACGCCGGCGCGCGAAGCGGGGGTGTCGTCGATCGGCGAGACCACCTTGATCAGGCCGTCCTCCATCGTGACCTCGATGCCGAGGCCGCCGAACTCACCGCGGGTCTGCACCTGCATGTCGCGGAAGCTCTTCGCGTCCATGTAGCTCGAATGCGGATCGAGGCCGGTGAGCATGCCGCTGATCGCGGATTCGATCAGCTTGGTGTCATCGGGCTTCTCGACATAGTCCGAGCGCACGCGCTCGAACACATCGCCGAACAGATTGAGCTGGCGATAGGTGTCTGCAGTTGCGGCTCGCGCGCTGGAGCCCATGAAGACCGCGCGCGGCTGGGTCACGAACAGCGTCAGCGCAGCACCGGTGGCCGCGCTGAGGAGGATAACTGAAGTCTTGCGCATCATCCGCGAACCTTCTCGCCTTCATTTGCGGCCCACCATGGGCCTGGATCGATTGGAGTGCCGTCCTTACGGAACTCGACATAGAGCACAGGTTGACTCGCGTTCGTGGCGAGAATGGAGGCGACTTGAGAGGTCGACCCCATGGTCGCGACCGGCTCCCCCGTGAGCACAAACTGACCGATGTTAACCGAAATGTGCTCCATCCCGGCGATCAGGACATGATACCCGCCCCCGGCGTTGAGGATCAAGAGTTGTCCATAGCTGCGGAACGGGCCGGAATAGACAACCCAGCCATCACACGGCGTCGTGACCTGGGAGCCGGGCCGACTTGCCAGCGAAATGCCCTTCTGGACACCGCCGACCCCGTCGGAACCGCCAAAATCCCTGATCTTGTTACCGTTAACCGGCAGCGGCAGGAGCCCCTTGGCCGACGCGAAGGCGATCGCCGGGGTGGTCCGGGACCGGTCCTTGAAAGTGCCCGGACCGGGCTTGGCGCTGGCGGCCGCCTTGGCCTCGGCCTGTTTGGCGGCCTCAGCCGCCTTCTCGGCGGCCTTGGCGGCGCTCTGCAGATCCTGCTCCATCTTGGTGATCAGCCCCTGGAGATCGCCGACCTGCCTGGAGAGCGCGATGGCGCGCGAGTTCTCGGCGTCGAGGTCTTTCTCGCGCGACGCCTGCTGGCGCTGCCGCTCGTCGACCAGGGCGGTGAGCCGGGTCTGGTCGTTGCGGACCTTGTCGCGGTCGGTGGCAAGCTGGTCGCGTTCGGCGGCGATGTTCCTGCGCAAGGCCACGAGCTCGCCGAGGTCGCCCGCGAGCTTCTCGGCGCGGCCGCGCAATTCCGGCACCACGGCGCCGAGCAGCATGGCGGTGCGCAGTGATTGCAGCGCATCCTCGGGCCGCACCAAGAGCGCCGGCGGCGTGCGCCGGCCGGCGCGCTGCAAGGCTGCCAGCACCTCGACGATGTCGGCGCGGCGCGACTCCAGCGAGGTGCGCATCTGTTGCTCGCGACCGTTGAGCGAGCGCAGTCGCGCTTCGGCTTCGTCGATCTTGGTCTCGACGGTCCGCACATTGGCTGCGGTATCGATCAGCTGCTGATTGAGCTGGGTACGGTCCTGGCCGAGCGAGGTGATCTCGGCCTTGAGCTTGGCCTGCGCTTCCTCGGCGCTCTTCTGCCTCGCGCGGGCGGCCTCGAGCTCCTGCTCGCGCTGCTTGATCGCATCGGGCGAGACGGCCGCCGTCTGTGGCGCGGGCGCAATTGTCTGACCTTGCGTCTGACCTTGCGCGAGGCTTGCGCCCGTAACGCCGGCGATCAGCAGCAGGTTGAGGATCGGCGCTCGCATCGCTTTACGCAAAGGTGCTCGTTGTGCGCGCATCACGCGCGGTGATAGGGGTGGCCGGCCAGAATGGTGGCGGCCCGATAAAGCTGTTCCAGAAGCATGACGCGGACCATTTGGTGCGGCCAGGTCGCAGAGCCGAACGCGATCGCGAGCTTGGCCTTACGGCGCAATTCGGGCGAAAGTCCGTCCGCCCCTCCGATCACGAAGATAGTATGTCCGGCACCCTCGTCGCGCCAGCGCCCGAGGTGCCGTGCGAATACGGTGGAGTCGAGATTCTGGCCGCGCTCGTCCAGCGCCACCAGGATCGATTTTTCCGGGATGTGCGCACCGATCGCCGCGGCCTCTTCGGCCATCCTGGTCGCGGTGTCGCGCGCGCGGCTTTCGGGGATTTCGTGGATGGTGAGCTCGCGGAATCCGAGCTTGCGGCCGGCTTCGTCGAACCGCTCGAAATAGCGGTCGGCAAGTTCCCGTTCGGGGCCCTGCTTCAGCCGGCCCACCGCAATGACAGCAACGCGCATGATATCTTCAGGTCGTGTTTCGAGACCGCGCGCAATATGCGCGCGCACGACGCTAGCATGCGCGTCAGCCGATTCGAAATCGGCTCGATGAGCCTAGATCGCCTTCGCCGCCCCTGGGCCCTGCGTGTACAATCTCTCGAGATTGTAGAACTCGCGGACCTCGGGTCTGAACACGTGCACGATCACATCGCCGGAATCGATCAGCACCCAGTCGCAATTGGGCAAGCCCTCGACGTGGATGTTCTTGATGCCGTTTTCCTTGAGGCCCTTGGCGACGTTGTCCGCGATCGCGCCGACGTGCCGGTTCACCCGGCCGGTGGTGACGATCATGTAGTCGGAGTACGCCGATTTGCCGCGAAGGTCGATGGTGACCGTCTCTTCCGCCTTCATGTCGTCGAGGCGGGAGAGGATCAGGCTCAGCGTCTTGTCGGCGTCGGGTTGCGCCTTCAAGGCCGCAGCTTTGGTCGATGTTTTACGCGCCGGTTTCGCTACCTTGGGTAAAACAGACTTGGACAATACAGATGTGGTCAGGGACCATTCCTTTCACTGTATCGCGAACGCCGAATCCGACGCTCACTGGTTACACTACATCATGTGGGGTTAAGGGTTTCAATATGCCAGACAGCCCGAAATCCCCACAACGTTCACACACTCCGTCTCACTTCGGACCTTTCCAGCTCCCGTCCGGGTTCCGCAAGCCGGTCGAGGACAGGTTCAGTTTCAATCCCGTCAGAAAGACCCAGGCCGGCGCCGGGCGATCCGGAAGCAATGCCGCGTCCGTCTCGGGCACGCGGTAACGTGCGAGGGCCTGGGCAGCGGGCGAGGCGAGGGCGCGAAAACTCTGCGGCGGGCGATCGATGACCGCAATCGGCACCTGGTCGGCGATGCGCCGCCAGTGCTGCCAACGATGGAATTGAGCGAGATTGTCGGCGCCCATGATCCAGACAAAGCGCAAGCTACTGAGACGGCGGCGCAGGGTGTTGATCGTGTCTATAGTGTAGCGCGTACGAATGACGGATTCGAGACAGCTCACCTCGATCCTGGGATCGTCGGCAACGTCGCGCGCGGCCTGCATGCGCGCGCCGAGCTCATGCAGCGTGCCGTTCTCCTTCAGCGGATTGCCCGGCGTCACAAGCCACCACACGCGGTCGAGTTGGAGGCGTTTCAGTGCGAACTGGCTGATGGCGCGATGCGCCTCGTGCGGCGGATTGAACGAGCCGCCGAGCAGGCCGATGCGCATGCCTTCGGTGTAGGGCGGAATGGCCTGCGCGAAGAAACGTGGCGCGACGAAATTGTTACTCAATGCCCCACGCCTCGCGACATGACTTACGGCCGCGTCTGACCTGTGCCGTGGACGCGATATTTGAAGCTCGTGAGCTGCTCGGCGCCAACAGGACCACGGGCGTGGAATCGGCCGGTGGCGATGCCGATCTCGGCGCCGAAACCGAACTCGCCGCCATCGGCGAACTGTGTCGAGGCATTGTGCAGCACGATCGCGGAATCGACCTCGCTCAGGAATTTCTTCGCGTTCGCCTCATCCGCGCTCACGATCGCGTCGGTGTGATGCGAGCCGTGGTTCTGGATATGCGCGATCGCGCCGTCGATACCGTCCACCACCTTCGCCGCGATGATCGCGTCGAGATATTCGGTGTCCCAATCATCCTCGTTGGCAGGCTTGACGCGCGCATCGGTCTTCTGCACGGCGTCGTCGCCGCGCACTTCGCAGCCGGCCTCGATCAGCATCTCGACCAGCGGCTTCAGGTTCTTGGCGGCGGCGGCGCGATCGACTAGCAGCGTCTCGGCCGCGCCGCAGACGCCGGTGCGGCGCATCTTGGCGTTGAGTACGATCGACTTCGCCATGGCGAGGTCGGCGCTGGCATCGATATAGACGTGGTTGACGCCTTCGAGATGTGCGAACACGGGCACGCGGGCTTCCTGCTCGACGCGCGCGACGAGGCTCTTGCCTCCGCGCGGCACGATCACGTCGATGGCGCCGTTCAACCCTGACAGCATCATGCCGACCGCCGCGCGGTCGCGCGTCGGCACCAGCGTGATCGCCGCTTCGGGGAGCCCGGCTTCACGCAGGCCCTGCACCAGACATTCATGGATCGCGCGGCACGAACGAAAACTGTCGGAGCCGCCGCGCAGGATCACGGCATTGCCGGATTTCAGGCACAGCACGCCGGCATCCGCCGCAACGTTCGGCCGGCTCTCGAAGATCACGCCGACGACACCGAGCGGCACGCGCACGCGCTCGATGGTCATGCCGTTCGGCCGCTGCCAGCTCTCGGTGACGATGCCAACCGGATCGGCGATGCCGCGCACGATGCCGATGCCCTCGGCCATGGCTTCGACGCGCGCCGGCGTCAGGGTCAGGCGGTCGATGAAGGAGGAGGTGGCATTGCCGGAGGCGCGGGCCTCCGCGACGTCCTCGGCATTGGCGGCAAGGATCGCGGCAGAGTTCGCGCGGATCGCCCGCTCCATGGCTTCGAGCGCCCGGTTCTTCTGCTCCGGCGGCGCCTGCGCCAGCACGCGCGCGGCAGCGCGGGCACGGGCGGCGAGATCGGACATCAGCGCCTGGAGATCGGCGTTGCCGTCGACGGCTTTGAGGGGGGCGGCCATGGGGAGTTCAACCTTCTGCTAAGGCGATGTCCTAGCATGGAAATCCCGCGTCTGCGAAGGGTCGGGAGGGTATGGCTGGTCTCTCCGGCGAGGCGCCGGTTGGGTCATTGGCCCAGCAAATTCAGCGAAAAGGGCCGGCGCGGCCCTTACCCGCCCACCACCAGATCGTCGCGGTGGATCATCTCGGACCTCCCGCTGATGCCCAAGATGGCCATCACGTCCGGGGAGGAGCGGCCCTTGATCCGCTCGGCGACCTCGGCATCGTAGGCGATCAAGCCGCGGCCGACCTCGCTGGTATCAGGACCACGCACAACCACGGCATCGCCGCGGGCGAACTGGCCTTCCACCTTGATCACGCCTGCCGGCAGCAGGCTGGCGCCGGCACGCAGCGCCGTCACGGCGCCGGCATCGATGGTCAGGGTGCCCTTCGGCTCCAGCGTGCCCGCAATCCAGCGCTTGCGCGAGGTGATGGGGTTGGCCGGCGTCAGGAACCAGGTGCAGCGGCCGCCGTCCGCGATCGCCTGCAGGGGATGCTCGATCTTGCCGGAGGCGATCAGCATATGGGTGCCGCCCGTCGTGGCGATCTTCGCGGCCTCGACCTTGGTGCGCATGCCGCCGCGCGACAGCTCGGACTCGGCGTCGCCTGCCACGGCCTCGATCTCCGAGGAAATGCTGTCGACCACGGGAATGAGTTTTGCGTTCGGATTGTTCTTCGGCGGGGCGTCGTAGAGCCCGTCGATGTCGGACAGCAGCACCAGCAAATCGGCGCTCGCCATGGTGGCGACGCGCGCGGCGAGGCGGTCATTGTCGCCGTAGCGGATCTCGTTGGTGGCGACCGTGTCGTTCTCGTTGATGACGGGGATCGCGCGCCATTCCAGCAGCTTGCCGATGGTGGAGCGCGCATTGAGATAGCGGCGGCGCTCCTCGGTGTCCTGGAGCGTCACCAGGATCTGCCCCGCACCGATGCCGTGGGCGCCGAGCACCTCCGACCAGATCCGCGCCAGTGCGATCTGGCCGACGGCGGCGGCGGCCTGGCTCTCCTCCAGCTTCAGCGGGCCGCGCGGCAGCTTGAGGCGGCTGCGGCCGAGTGCGATCGAGCCCGAGGACACCACGAGCACATCGCGTCCTTCGCGATGCAGCTTGGCCATGTCGTCGGCGAGCGCGGCGAGCCAGGAGGCGCGCACCTCGCCCTTGTCGGAATCGACCAGCAGGGCGGAGCCGACCTTGACGACGATGCGGCGGAATTGACTGAGTTCGGGGCTGGCCATGTGAGTATGTGTTGGCGCGTGTGACGAATTGCTCGGGCTCGGGAACGGCGGAGCAAATAAGCGGCGCCGGTTAAGGCCTGCTTTTGCAGCAGGACGATGGCCGGCGCAAGGCGGCGGGCATGGTAAACGGTGCTTGTCCGGGACGCTCGCCTGGCTCTAACTGTTGCCAACTATAACGGGCTCAAAGAGGAAACCGATGGATCGTCGCAACTTCATCGCCGGGTGTCTGGGGTTGCCGCTGTCGGCGCAGGCGGGCGGATCGCAAGCGCAGGCCGGGCTGACAAAGATGATCTTCCCGTTCGCCGCGGGCGCGGGCGGCGACACGCTGTGCCGGCTGATCGCGCAGGAGATGGCGCCGGCGCTGCAGCGGACCATCGTGGTCGAGAACCGTACCGGCGGCGACGGCCTGATCGGTATCAAGGCCGTGAAGGGCGCGAGTGCCGACGGCAGCATGGTGCTGGTGACGACCGGGCCGACCATGTACCTACTGCCGATGGTGGAGACGATTCCGAGCTTCGACACGGCCAAGGATTTTATGCCGGTGTCGCTGTTGGCGCGGTTCGAATTCGCGCTGGTGATCGGTCCGGGGATCGATGCCGCGGATTTCAAGTCATTCGTGGCGTGGCTGAAGGCGCATCCGGACAAGACGTCGTTCGGCGTGCCGAGCAACGGCACCATTCCGCATTTCGCCGGCTCCAAACTGGAGAAGGATCTCGGCATTCCCTTGACCCGCGTGCCCTATCGCGGGAGCGCGCCTATCCTCAACGATCTCATCGGCGGCCATCTGTCGTTCGGCATCGTGACATTGGCCGATGCGCTGCCGCAGCATCGCGCCAAGGGCGTGAAGATCATCGCGGTCGCGAGCGCCGAGCGTTCGCCGTTCGCGCCCGAGGTCCCGACGCTGAGGGAGAGCGGCATCGATCTCGTTGCGGATGCCTGGTACGGCATGTGGCTTCCCGCCGGCAGCCCGCCGGAGTTCGCGAGCAAGCTCGGCGCCGCCGCAAGCGCTGCGCTTGCGAAGCCGGAGGTGAAGGAGAAGCTCACCGCGATCGGGCTGATTCCGGTCGGCAGCACCGCGGATGGGCTGACCAAGGAGCTCGCCGCGAACACGGCGTTCTGGCAGCCGATCGTGAAGGCGACGGGGTACAAGATCGAGAATTGAACGCCGCGCGCTACTCTATCCCCTCATCCTGAGGAGCCGCGGAGCGGCATCTCGAAGGATGAAAGGCCCGGCTGTAGCAGCGGGGCCTTCATGGTTCGAGACGGCGCTTGCGCGCCTCCTCACCATGAGGGTTCTAGAGCTTCGCGCGCTGCGCGATGCCGTCCTTAATCGCCGCAAGCTCGGCTTCGTCCCAGACACCGATCAGGATCCCGCCCTTCACCTGGAGCTGGTTGTCGGCATAGCTCGCGATCTTCTCGCGCGGCGTCGTGATGTGGTCGTTGGGATGCAGCGCCCAGTCGAACAGCTCCGCCTGCAACCGTGCGATGATGCCGGCACACTCCGGATCGTCGCCGCGATCCAAAAACTCTTCCGGATCGGTTTCGAGGTCGTACAGCATCGGGCGGAAGCCGGAGGCGTGGATGTATTTCCAGCGGCCGTCGAACGCCATGAACAAGCGGCAGCGCTCGATCGGCTGGTGCAGCTTCAGCCGGACGTCCTGCATGGCGTAGTCGTATTCGGAGAACGCCACCTTGCGCCAATCGCTCGGTGTCGGCCCGCGCAGCAGCGGCAGCAGCGAACGTCCTTCGAGAATGTGGCCCGGCACCTTGCCGCCGAAATAATCGACGAAGGTCGGCGCGAGATCGATGCCTTCCACCAGCGCGTCGTTGCGCGTGCCGCGCGTGGTGTCAGCTTCCTTCGACGGATCGATGACGATCAGCGGAATTTTCGCCGACTGCTCGTGGAACAGATCCTTCTCGCCCATCCAGTGATCGCCGAGATAGTCGCCGTGATCGGAGGTGAACACGATCATGGTGGTGTCCAGCAGGCCGCGCTCCTCCAAAAACTTCATCAGCACGCCCATCTGGTCGTCGATCTGGGTGATCAGGCCCATATAGGTCGGGATCACCTTCTCGCGGGCCTCGTCGCGCGCCATGTTGCGGGAGTAGCGCATGTCCATGTAGGCGCCGAACACCGGATGCGGATTATGGCGTTCGCGCGCGGAGCGGATCGCCGGGATCATGTCATCGGTCGAATACATGCTGGCATAGGGCTCGGGCGCGATATAGGGCCAGTGCGGCTTGATGTAGGACAGATGCAGGCACCACGGCCTGCCGTCGGTCTCGGCCTCGCTGATGAAGTCCATCGCGCGCCGCGTCATGTAGGGCGTCTCGGAATGCTCGTCCGGCACGCGCGCGGCCTTGTCGGCATGCACCAGGAGCCAGCCGTTCTGCAGCGAGCCGTCGTCCGCTGCGCCCGAATTGGCCCAATGCTCCCAGGGATTGGTCGCTTCAAAACCTTGCTGGCGCAGATATTCATCGTATTTCGGGCGCGGCCGTCCCGTCGGGTGCAGGCCGTCGTCACGCTCATAAGGCTCGAACCCGCATTCGGCGACGTGCACGCCGATCATCGATTCCGGCGGGATGCCGAGCGCCTTCATGCCCTCGAGGTCGGGCGCCATGTGGGTCTTGCCGACCAGCACGTTGCGCACGCCGATCTTCTTGAGGTGGTCGCCGAGCGTGGGCTCGCCGACGCGCAGCGGCCAGCCGTTCCAGTGCGAGCCGTGCGAGCGCATGTAGCGTCCGGTGTAGAACGACATCCGCGACGGGCCGCAGATCGGCGATTGCACATACGCCTTGCTGAACAGCACGCCACGCTTGGCCATGGCGTCGATGTTGGGCGTTCTCAGCGTGGGATGGCCGGTGCAGCCGAGATAGTCGTAGCGAAGCTGGTCGCACATGATCCAGAGAACGTTCTTCGCGCGCGCCATGCTTCGCCCCTGCCGTTTCTTGATCTTTTGATGCTGCGCTATCGCGCCAGCGAAGACAAGCGGGCCGCGTGAGCGGGTCGGATTACGCCGACCACGGCTCCGCTTCGGCCGCGCTCTTCGCCTTGGCCGATACCGGGGCCTCGCCGATCACTTCGACGAGCGCGCGCAACGCTTCCTTCACGCCGTCGCCGGTGATGCCGGAGAGCAGCAGCGGTGTCTTCTTGGCGGCGCGCTTCAGTCGGTCCTTCTGCTTCTTCAACTCGTCCGGCTCGACCGCGTCGATCTTGTTCAGCGCGACGATCTCGATCTTGTCGGTGAGCAGCCCGCCATAGGCGTCGAGCTCCTTGCGCACGGTCTTGTACGCCTTGCCGGCATGCTCGCAGGTTGCGTCGATCAGATGCAGCAGCACGCGGCAGCGCTCGACATGGCCGAGGAAGCGATCGCCGAGACCTGTGCCTTCATGCGCGCCTTCGATGAGACCCGGAATGTCCGCCAGCACGAATTCGCGACCGTCGGCGTTCACGACGCCGAGCTGCGGATGCAGCGTGGTGAAGGGATAGTCGGCGATCTTGGGCCGCGCCGCGCTGACTTTGGAAAGGAAGGTCGACTTGCCGGCATTGGGCATGCCGACAAGACCGGCATCCGCGATCAGTTTCAGCCGCAGCCAGATCCAGCGCTCCTCGCCGGGCTGGCCGGGATTGGCGTTGCGCGGCGCGCGATTGGTCGAGGACTTGAAATGCGCATTGCCGAAGCCGCCATTGCCGCCCTCGGCCAGCACGAATTTTTCGCCGACATTGGTGAAGTCGTGGATCAGGGTCTCGCGATCCTCATCGAAGATCTGCGTGCCCACGGGCACCTTCAGCACGATCGCCTTGCCGTTGGCGCCATGGCGGTCCGAGCCCGAGCCGTTCTCGCCCTTCTGGGCCTTGAAATGCTGCTGGTAGCGGTAGTCGATCAGCGTGTTGAGGCCGTCGGCGACCTCGATGATCACATTGCCGCCGCGGCCGCCATTGCCGCCGGAAGGACCGCCGAATTCGATGAACTTCTCGCGGCGGAACGCCACGCAGCCGTTCCCGCCGTCACCGGAGCGGATATAGACCTTTGCTTCGTCGAGGAATTTCATGGGCCATAGGTAGGGCAGGCGGTCCCGCGCGGCAACCCGGACTTATCCCTGAATCGGCCGAAATCCTGCGAATTTGGCCCCGTGCTTAACCTGCAGGCCGTCTCCGGATCAGGAATTTCTGCATCCCCTCCAGCACCAGCTCCTTGCGCTGGTTGAATACGGTGCTTTTGAGCGTCACCACGCCGGTCGTGCGACCCGGCACGAGCTCGGTGACCTCGAGCGCGGGATAGATGGTGTCGTCGGCGAACACCGGTTTGAGGAACCGGCTCGATTGCTCGAGGAAGCCGACCAGGGAGTCCTCGACCATGAACGGAAACAGGCCTGCGCCGGGTGCCGTGTGGATCAAGGTCTGGAAGCCATGGGCGAGCAGATGCGGCATGCCGCGGCTGCGGCAATATTCCACGTCGTAATGCACGGGATGGGTGTCGCCGCTCGCGGTCTGGAACGCGGCGAACACCGCCGAGGTCTGGGTGCGGCTCGGCAGCACGAAGCGCTCGCCGACCACGAAATCCTCAAACCAGCGTTGCGCGGGGATCATGCGATGCCGGGTCGGGTCGAAGTCGGTCATGTCCGTGCTCTTTCGTTGGGGAGGCGCCTATCGCTATCGCGCCGCGAAGAGTGCGACAATCCGTTCAATCTGCAGATGCGGGCTTGTCCGGCGCGCCCACGTGATTAAAACGACGCCGATGCCCTTCTTCAAGAATCTCTCCGCCTATGACGATCGCTCCGCGCGCCTTGCCGGCATCGCGCTGATGGTGCTGTCGATCTTCATGTTCTCGTTCGGCGACGCCATGGGCAAGTTCCTGGTCGGGACGTATTCCGTGGGGCAGCTCTTGTTCCTGCGCGCCTGCGCGGCGCTGCTGCTGCTGTCGCCGCTGGTCTGGCGGCAGCGTCACCAGTTCCTGCATCTGGAGCGGCCGGGCCTGCAGCTGTTTCGCGTCGTGCTGTCGACGCTGGAAGTGGCCGCCTTCTTCCTCGCGGCAGTCTATCTGCCGCTCGCCGACGTCATCACCTATTATCTCGCGGGCCCCATTTTCGTCACCGCGATGTCGGCGATCTTTCTGGGCGAGAAGGTCGGCTGGCGGCGCTGGACGGCGATCCTGATCGGCTTCTGCGGCGTGCTGATCGCGCTGCGGCCGTCGGCGCAGACGGTCAGCCTGCCGGCGCTGATTGCGCTCGGCGGCAGTCTGTCGTTTGCGACGCTGATGCTGATCACGCGCAGCCTGCGCAAGACGCCCGACATCGTGATGGCGTCGTCGCAATTCATCGGCACGTTCTCGCTGGGTGCTGTGCTGTCGGCATTCCACTGGGTGCCGCCGACACCGGGCAGCCTCGTGATCTTCGCAATGGCGGGTTGCGTCTCGGTGACGGCGCTGTTCTGCGTCAACCGCTCGCTCAAGCTGGCACCGGCCAGCGTCGTGGTGCCCTACCAATATTCGATGATCGTCTGGGCCGTGATCTTCGGCTTCGTCGTGTTCGGCGACGTGCCGTCGATTGCCACCATCATCGGCGCCGCCATCATCATCGGCGCCGGGTTCTACATTTACCTGCGCGAACGCGATCTCGGCCGCCCGAGCGCTGAGGTCAATCCGCCGGCGTAGCCCTTACCCTCCCCTGGAGGGGGAGGGTCGCGCGCGCGAAGCGCGAGCGGGGTGGGGTGACGGTCTCTCCGCGAAGATGGTGTTTCGGTCGGCAGTGATAGGGTGAGACCATTGCTGTGGCTGCACCCCACCCCGCTGCGCATTCCGCTTCGCTGCATGCGCATCGACCCACGAGCGAGCTACGCTCGTCTCGGACCCCTCCAGGGGAGGGTGTCACCGCGCCCTACCTCATCCGTCGCGCACTGCTCCAGTTCTTCAGCGACGACCACACGCCGCGCGACAGGCGGAAGCAATCGACCGGCGTGGACGAGCCCAGCGCGAGGAAGCGATGCAGCTGGACGCCGCTCCACTGGAAGCCGCACTTCTCCAGCACGTTGCGCGAGGCCGGATTGGTGACGCGCGCGCCCGCATAGAGATTATCCTCCTCGAACTCCTCGAAGAAGAAGTCGATCGCGCCGCGCGCGGCCTCGGTGGCAAAGCCCTGGCCCCAATGCTCGACGCCGAGCCAGTAGCCGAGCTCGGCATTGTCGGGCGTGGAGCGGTCGATGCCGACGATGCCGACCGGCCCGGTGTCGTGCTCGATCAGGAACACGGTCTCGCTGCCGAGCGCGGCGGTGGCGCGGACGAATTCGACGGCGTCGTCCTGCGAATAGGGGTGGGGAAGGCGGCGGGTGTTTTCCGCGACACGGCGGTCGTTGGCGAGGTGGGCGATGGTCCTGACGTCGGCGAGAGTCGGGCGCCGCAACGTCAGCCGCTCGGTGGCGACGACATCAGGTCTCGCCTCCCGCAAGGTCGCGCTCGAGAAATCCTGCAACATGTCCGGCTCCGTCAAAGTCACTAAGTGAAAAGTGAGCAAGTCAAACGAAAGGGGAGGCCGGTTTCCCTGCCTCCCCTGGAGCCGTCTTGTGGACTCCGCCGGTTCGGTCAAGGACCCGGCGGACTCCAAATTTGGTCCACCGTCTATTCAGCCGCCTCGGCGAGCGGGAGCACCGATACGAAGGTGCGGCCGTTGGCTTTGGCCTGGAACGTGACGCGACCCTCGATCTTGGCGAACAGAGTGTGGTCCGTGCCCATGCCGACATTGAGGCCGGGATGCCAAGTGGTGCCGCGCTGACGCGCAATGATGTTGCCGGGAATCACAACTTCCCCGCCGAACGTCTTGATGCCGAGGCGCTTACCCTTGGAATCGCGACCGTTGCGCGATGAACCGCCTGCTTTTTTGTGAGCCATAGCTCGTCTCCGAAATCCTACGTAGTTCTAGGTCAATTCCTTGACGGAATCATTTCAAAATCTGTCACGCATCAATTCGTGAATTGGCGTGATCGATTTTATGCGGCGTCGGCTTCCTTGTCGGCTTCCTTCGCGACCTTCTCCCGCTTCGGACGCGGGCCCTTGGTGGGCTTGGCGCCGTCCGTCAGGATCTCGGAGATGCGGAGGACCGTAATCTCGTCGCGATAGCCGCGCTTGCGGCGCGAATTCTTGCGGCGGCGCTTCTTGAACGCGATGACCTTGGGTCCGCGCTTGTGGTCAAGCACCTCGACCGCAACGGACGCACCGGCGACCGTCGGAATGCCCAGGACCGGCGTGTCGCCGCCGACCACCAGAACTTCATTCAGCTGTATGATCGAGCCGACTTCGCCTTCGATCTTGCCTACTTCGAGAACATCATCCGGCACGACGCGGTATTGCTTGCCGCCGGTTTTGATGACTGCGAACATCGTTTTTTCTCCGTGTTCAAATCCCGGCCTCGCGACGAGAATCGTCCGGGCCGGCTTTTTGTCAGTCGCTATGGGTTTATGCGCGTTTTGTGCGGGCGGGAGTTATCCCTTTGAAAACCCACGCAAAAACAAACAGCGCGAGAAACGCCCCGCGCCGGTTGTGGGACTTATAGCCGCCGGACGCTGCAAGTCAAGGAAAACCACCGGAAACGGCCCGGATTTGAAGGATTTGGCATCTTCCCGGCCCTCCGGCGAATCTGCAGCCGGTTTGCAACTTACGGGTTCCCGCGCCGTTATCCCGCTCGAATTGGCACACGGGCAAGGGCTTTCCATGGCAACGGACGAGTTGGTCAAGACGACGGGCATCGCGCTCCACGGCGCGGAGCGGCTGCCCTCGGTGGACGTCGACAGTTTCAACATCGAGATGAAGGACGAGGACGGCTTCCTCGGCGACCGCGCCAGCAAGGGCGCGTTTCGCGAGATCCTCGAGCGCTGGCGCAAGCCCTTGCGCAAGACCGGGGAGGACCCGTTCGGCAAGGAGCCCTCGGAAAACATCAGCAAGAAGACGCTGGACGCCATCCTGGTCGGCGACGACACCGAGGCCTGGGCCGTGGTGCATAGCGCCATCGAGGACTTTGCCCAGGAGCTCGCTTACGTCACCCGTCGCTTCCTCAAGAGCAAGGCCTGGGCCAAGACCGAGCGCATCGTCGTCGGCGGCGGCTTCCGCGATTCCCGGCTCGGCGAGCTCGCGATCGCGCGCACCGAGATCATCCTCAAGGCCGAGGACTTCAAGATCGACATGGTGCCGATCCGCCATCACCCCGACGAAGCCGGCCTGCTCGGCACGCTGCATCTGGCGCCGTCATGGATCTTCGAGGCCCATGACAGCATCCTCGCCGTCGACATCGGCGGCACCAACATCCGCTGCGGCCTGGTGGAGACCGGCTGGAAGAAGGCCAAGGACCTCTCGAAGGCCAAGGTCGTGAAATCCGAGCTGTGGCGTCATGCCGATGACGAGCCGACCCGCGAGGGCGCGGTGAAGCGGCTCATCAAGATGCTGAAGGGGCTGATCACCGAGGCCGAGAAAGAGGGCTTCAAGCTCGCGCCGTTCATCGGCATCGCCTGTCCCGGCGTTATCAACGCGGACGGCTCGATCGAGAAGGGCGCACAGAACCTGCCGGGCAATTGGGAGAGCAGCAAGTTCAACCTGCCGGCGAGCCTGATCGAGGGCATCCCCGTGATCGGCGAGCACGACACCGCGATCCTGATGCACAATGACGGCGTGGTTCAGGGCCTCTCCGAGGTGCCGTTCATGCAGGACGTCGATCGCTGGGGCGTGCTGACCATCGGCACCGGGCTCGGCAATGCCCGCTTCACCAACCGCCGCAAGGACAACGGCAACGGAAAAGACCGGGATTTGACTGAGAACGGCAAGAAAAAGGGCAAGGAAAGCAGCAAGAACGACAAGGAGTAACCTTGACTGGTTAGGTTAAGGACCGGATTGCGTTGCAGCGCACAGGACACTCGCTACGGTCGAATCGTCGCCTCACCCTGGCCGGCGAAGCCGCCCTTCCCAGCCAGTATTTCAATGAGCGGCACGGGACCGCCAGTGTTTACCGCGTCTGGCGGTCCCACCCCTGATTTTAGGGCTTAGCTCCAGCCAATCCGCTGAAAGAACGCCGCGATCTCCGCGGCTGCGCGATCCGGATCTTCCCGATGCGGGAAGTGGCCGACGCCCGGAAACATCGCGAGATCGAGATCGCCAAACGTCTCGCCGAGACGATCGGTCCAGGCATAGGGAAACAGCGGGTCGTGCTCGGCCCAGCGCACGCAGGTCGGCACGTCGATCGGCGGCAGTTTCGGCGCCTCGCCCTTCATCATCGCGACCCGCCCGGCATGCGAGGCGCGATAATGCGCAAATCCGCCGGCGAGATTGCCTTCTCTGAAGAAATTGTCGGCGAAGGCGTCGAGAACATCGTCGAAGGCGCTCTTCTGATGCGCCCAGCCCTTGAGGAAGTGACCGATATAGAGCCGGCAGCTGTCGCGGCTCGCGCCGACGAGCGCCGGAGCCAGCTCCATCTGGTGGAAGGACTGATACCAGATGTGGTTGAGCCTATCCGGCGCCGCCATGCGCGGCCCGATGCCGGGATAGACGAAGTCGAAGAAAAACAGCCCCGCGAGCCGCTCGGGCTGCTGCCGGGCCAAAGGCTGCATCACGGCGCCGCCGACATCGTGGCCGACCACGGCGAATCGGTCGATGCCGAGCCCCTCCATCAGCGCCAGCATGTCGTCCGCATGGCCGTCCGGCCCAAAAGGCCCGTCCGGCTTGTCGCTGTCGCCGAAGCCGCGCAGATCGGGCGCGATCAGCATGAATCGGTCCGAAAGCCTGGACATCACCGGCTCCCAGGTCAGCCAGAATTCCGGCCAGCCATGCAGCAAAAGCAGCGGTTTGCCGCTGCCAGCGCGGACCAGGTGCAAATCGGCACCATTGGCCTTGATCGTGAGATGCTCCACGGCAGTTCCTCCCGGCGGTGAGAGCGTTTTCGAGCGAAGTGGACACCGGTTCGCGTCAGGAAAACGCGTCAAAACAAGAATCCGGAGCTCCGTTCCGATTCACCGGAGCGGAAACGGCTCCAGGGCAGGGGCTGAAAGAGGCAGCGGATTTTCCCCTTTCGCGCCTTGTCTGGCCCGCCATCCTCGCCTATTAACGCCCCCAACCACAGGGGCCCTGCTCCTACCATGGCGCCTTCAGGAGAGGTGGCAGAGTGGTTGAATGCACCGCACTCGAAATGCGGCATAGGTGCAAGCCTATCGGGGGTTCGAATCCCTCCCTCTCCGCCATATCAAAACGGCTTTGAGAAAGCCCCGCCAAAAGAAGACAGCCTCTTTGCATCGCAGCCTCTGGTGTCGTCCTAGGGGATCGCAATCTGACACCGCACTTGCGACCGGCCGCCAAGCTTCTCCACAATGCCCCCTCGTGACGACCCGCCCGAGGACCCTCCGGATGACCACCAAAATCGACCTCCTCACGCTGCAACTCTTCGTGGCGATCGTCGAGGAGCAGAGCATTGCGAAGGCGGCGGAGAAGAAGAACATTGCCGCGTCCGCGGTCAGCCGCCGCGTCTCGGATATCGAGGACCTGTTTCAGGTCGAGCTGCTGCATCGTCATTCGAAAGGGATCGAGCCCACACCTGCCGGCTTCGCCCTGCTCGAGCACGCCCGCATCATCCTCGGCAACCTCAGCAAGCTCGAGAGCGAGCTGACGGGATACCGGCAGGGCAAGCGCGGGCTGATCCGGATCTGTGCCAACAAGTCCGCGATCCTCGAAGCTCTCGCCGACGAGCTCAGCCTGTTCCTGGAGCGGCATCCGCTGGTCCACATCGACATCGAGGAGGATCTCAGCCCCGCGATCGTGCGCGCGGTGGTGGAGAACCGGGCCGACATCGGCATTTTCGGCGGCAACATCGACGGACAGGATCTGGAGCTGCTGTCCTATCGCAGCGACAGCCTGGTCGCGCTGGTCACGCGCGACCACCCGCTGGCGGGCCAAAGCAGCGTTCGCTTCCGCGAGCTGGTCGATTTCGACTTCGTCAGCCTGGAGAAGGGCAGCTCGATCGAGACGCTGTGCGTCAGGGCCGCCGCGGCGCTCGGGCAGCACCTCAAGGTGCGCATCCGCGTCAGCAGTTTCGATGCGCTGTTCCGCGTCGTCGATGCCAGGATGGGGGTCGGTGTCGTGCCGCTGGAGATCGTTCGCGACCGCTACGGCGTCGACAGTCTCGTCACCGTCCCGCTCGACGAGTCCTGGGCGCGCCGCGACCTGGTCATCGGCGTGCGCGATTACAAGTCTCTGCCTTCGGTGACGAAGCTGCTGGTGGAGCATTTGCGGACCCATGACGATGCCCGTCTCGCCACGAGCGGCGTCTCCGACCGGCTGACGGTCGTGCGCGGCCGAAGCTGACATCGCTTCTGCCGACGGCCTGCCATCGCCGGCCGCGATGGCTCCCTGCCCAACCGTCACTGCACATTTCCGCGACGGACTTCTATCCTGCTTCCCAACATCGCTGTCGGTCGGCATGATCGACGGCAACACGGCACATCAGATGCCGAACAGGGGAGGACGGATCGTGGACACGCGTGGTCGCACGCTGCTGGCCAAAATCTGGGACCAGCATGTCATCGCCCACATCAGCGATGATACCGATCTGCTTCATGTGGATCGCCATTTTCTGCATGACCTCGGCGGCTCCGCCGGCCTGATCAACCTCAAAAGCCGCAACATTCCGGTCCACAATCCCGAACTGACCTTCGCCACGCCGGATCATGCGATTTCGACGGCGTCCGGGCGTGCCGGCACGATCAAGACCGGGTGGGAGCTGCTGGCGGCGTTGCGGACCGAGACATCGGCAAGCAACATCCGGTTGTTCGACCTCGACCAGCCCGGGCAGGGCATCGTCCATGTCATCGGCCCGGAGCTCGGTCTCAGCCTGCCCGGCTGCCTGATCGTCTGCGGCGACAGCCACACCTGCACCCATGGCGGGCTCGGCGCGCTCGCCTTCGGCATCGGCTCCAGCGAGCTCACGCATGTGCTGGCGACCCAGACCATCATCCAGCGCCGGCCCAAAACCATGCGCGTGACATTCGACGGCCGGCTGCCGTTCGGCGTGACGGCGAAGGATCTCATCCTCGCCTTGATCGGCCATGTCGGCGCCGCCGGCGGCACCGGCTATGCCGTCGAATATGCCGGCAGTGCGATCAGGGACATGCCGATCGAAGGGCGGCTCACCATCTGCAATCTGTCGGTCGAGCTCGGCGCCAAGATGGGGCTGATCGCGCCGGATGAGGCGACGTTCGCCTATATCCGCGGCCGTCCCTACGCGCCGCAAGGCGAGATGTGGGACCGGGCCGTCGCGGCGTGGCGGACGCTTCGGAGCGACAGCGACGCAATGTTCGATCGCGAAGTGTCGATCGACGTCGGCACCATCATCCCCCAGATCACCTGGGGCACCAGTCCCGAACATGTCCTCGGTGTCGATGGCCGCATCCCGGATCCCGCCGACATCGCCGATCCGGCGCGCCGCGGCGCGATCGAGATCGCGCTCGACTATATGGGCCTGAAGCCCGGTGCGCCGATCGCCGGCACGCCGGTGGATTGGGTCTTCATCGGCTCCTGCACCAACAGCCGCCTCAGCGATCTGCGCGCCGCGGCCGAAGTCGCGCGCGGCCGCAAGGTTGCGCCGGGTGTGCGGGCCTGGGTCGTGCCGGGGTCGGAGACCGTCAGGCGCGATGCAATGGCCGAAGGGCTCGACAAGATCTTCATCGACGCGGGCTTTGAATGGCGCGAGCCCGGATGCTCGATGTGCCTTGCCGCCAACGGTGAAACCGTGCCGCCCGGCCAGCGCTCGGTATCGACGTCGAACCGGAATTTCGTCGGCCGCCAAGGGCCGCGTGCCCGCACCCATCTGGCAAGTCCGGCCATGGCCGTGGCGGCGGCGGTGTCCGGCGCCATCGCCGACGTCCGAACGATGGAGCGCTAGATGCCGCAAGCCTTCACCAAACTGACCGCGACGGCGGCGCCGATCATGCGCACCAATGTCGATACGGACGTCATCATCAGCATCAACCGCATGATCGGAAATTCCGTCCGCGGCAATCTCGGCAAATGGGCGTTCGGTTCGCTCCGCTATTTGCCCGATGGCTCGGACAATCCGGAGTTCATCCTCAATCGCGAGCCTTATCGCGCGGCGGAAATCCTGGTCACGGGGCCGAATTTCGGCTGCGGCTCGTCGCGGGAGGCGGCGGTGTGGTCGCTGCAGGAAATGGGCATCCGCGCCATCATCGGATCCGGTTTCGGCGACATCTTCTTCGCCAACTGCTTCCAGAACGGCATCCTGCCTGTGGTGCTGGACAAAGCCGTCATCGACGGTCTCGCCGCGGAGATCGAAGCGAGCCAGGGCGCGGGACGTGTCAGTGTCGACCTGCAGGAGCAGACCGTCACCTCGCCATCGGGTGTGCGGCACGTCTTCGAGATCGATCCGCGCCGGCGCGCGGGTCTGCTCGAAGGCCTCGACGAGATTTCGCTGACGTTGCGGCGGGACCACGAGATCCGCGCATTCCAGGCATCCGACCGCGACGCGCGGCCGTGGATTCACTTTGCAGGACATCAGGCAGGATAATCGGCAGGGCAATTGGCATGAACACGCTCTCGAACATGATCAAGGTCGCCGTGGTCGGCGGTGAAGGCATCGGTCCTGAAGTGACCGACCAGTCCCATCGCATTCTCAAATGGTTTTCGGCGAGGCGCAGCATTCCCGTGGCTCTGCGCGAAGCGCAATACGGTCTCATCCCCTATCTCGCGACGGGCAAGGTGTTGCCCGATGACACCGTCGAAGCGATGGAGGAGGCCGACGCTATACTCTGGGGTGCGACGGGTGGTCCTGAGACCACTGAGGTCCCTCCGGCGGCGCGCAAGGCGGGAAGCCTGCTGTCGCTGCGCAGCAAGTACGACCTCTATGCCAATCTCCGGCCCATCGTCGCCAATCCGGCGCTGGCGGATTCCGCGCCGCTCAAGGCCGCGGTGCTGAAGGATGTCGACTTCATCATCATCCGCGAGCTCACCAGCGGCATTTATTTCGGCGAGCCGCGCGGCATCGAAACGCTGCCCGATGGTCAGCGCCGCGGTTTCAACACGCAGCAATACACCACCAGCCAGATTCGCCGGGTGGCGCGAACCGCGTTCGAACTGGCGCGGACGCGCAAGGGCCGGGTCTGCTCCGTCGACAAGGCCAATGTGCTGGAAACCAGCGTGCTGTGGCGCGAGGAGGTCACCGCGCTGCACGAGGCGGAATTCTCCGATGTGGAGTTGACGCACCTCTATGTCGACAACGCCGCGATGCAGATCGTGCGGGCGCCGTCGCAGTTCGACGTCATGGTGACCTGCAACATCTTCGGCGACATTCTCTCCGATTGCGCCGCGATGGCGTCGGGCTCGCTCGGCATGCTGCCGTCGGTCTCGCTCGGGCCGCCGGACCGGCTCGGCCGCCGCAAGGCGCTCTATGAACCGGTCCATGGCAGCGCGCCCGACATTGCGGGCAAGGGCATCGCCAATCCGCTCGGCTCGATCCTCAGCGTCGCGATGATGTTGCGCATCACCCTCAATCGGCCCGATGATGCCGTGCTGCTGGAGAAGGCCGTGGATACGGCGCTGGCTGCCGGCGCAAGAACGGCCGATATCGCCGAAGCCGGCGCAAAAAGACTTTCGACCCAGGAGATGGGCGATGCGGTTCTGAACGCGCTCGACAAGGTCGTCGGCAAGGAGAGGGAGCACGCGTGATGAGGAATCGGGTCACCAGACGGGCCGCGTTGACGATCGTCGCCGGCGCCGGTGCGTCCATGGCGGCAGGTCGGGCGTGGGCGGATACGCCGTCGGGCCGCGTGATCTATCCGGTGGCCATTCCGGTCTATCAGTCTCAATTCGTCGCCGACCGGGCCGGGTTCTTCAAGGAGGCCGGCCTCGACTGCAAGCTGATCCAGGGCGGCAGCGGCGTGAAGACGCGCGAGATCATCGCTTCGTCCCAGGGCGATATCGGTATCGGCGACATCACCCACCCGATGCAACTCAGCAATCACGGCCGCAGCGCGCGCGTCCTGATGCCGGTCGATACCCGCAGCAACGCCGCGATCTTCATCATCCGCAAGGATCTGTTCGATCAGGGCATCACCACCCTGGAGGCGCTGGCGAAGTGGAAACGGCCCGATGGACGAAAGCCGATCGTTTCGGTGTCGTCACTGGGCGGCACCAACCACGTCTGGGCCTCCTACTACATGGAAACCATGGGGCTGGACGACAAGGTGACCTGGATCGGCACCGGCAATGTCGACACCATGATGGGCACGTTGAAGACGAAGCAGGTCGATGTTCTCATCAACTCGCCATCGATCCTGAAGGATTCGGTGGAGCAGGGCTGGGGTGCGCTGTTGTTCGATGGAACGGACGAGGCGGTCTGGACCAAGTATATCGGCGGCAAGGTCCCGGTGACGTCTCATTTCACGTTGCAGGCGAACATCGACAAGGACCCGGCGAAGATGCAGGCGTTCGTCACGGCGCTGTGGCGCGCCACCCTTTGGATCAAGGGGCACTCTCCCGAAGAGATCTATGACATGATCGAGCCTTACGTCGGAAGCACGTCGCGCGATGCGAATATTTTCGACAGCGGCGTCATGAAGAAGGTCACCGATTACGAAGGCATCATCGATGCCGCCAGCTTCGCGCGCGGTCAGAAGGTCTGGTTTCGTGAAATGACCGGCATCAAGCCGCTCGCGATGGCCGACGTCGTCAACACCAGCTTCATCGAAGCGGCACGCAAGGCCTATCCGGCTTGACGATCCAGGCTTTACACACGCCGCACGTCGATGCGCCGCCTGACACGCGGCGCATCGACGTGCGCGGTTTGTGCAAGACCTTCCAGCTGGCGGGTGCCGCCATCGAGGCCGTACGCGACGTCTCCTTCAATGTCCGGCGCGGCGAATTCGTCGCCCTGCTGGGGCCATCCGGCTCGGGCAAGAGCACCGTCCTCAACATGATCGCAACCCTGGTCAAGCCGACCAGCGGTCAGATCCTGATTGATGGTACGGCCGTCGTCCCCGGACAGGCGACGCCCAATGTCGGCTATGTGTTCCAGCGCGACACCCTGTTTCCCTGGCGCACCGTCGCTGACAACATCGGTTACGGCCTCGAACTGGCGGGTGTCCCGGCAGCGGAGCGAAAGGATCGGGTCCGTGCCTGCTTGACGCAAGCCGGGCTGCAGGATTTCGACAATGCCTATCCCTCGGCGCTGTCGGGCGGCATGCGCCAGCGCGCCGCCTTGATGCGAACGCTGGTCGTCGAGCCGCAGGTTCTGTTGATGGACGAGCCGTTCGGCGCGCTCGACACCCACACCAAGATCGACATGCACGATGTGCTGCTGCGCATCTGGGAACGGGAAAAGCAGACCGTGCTGTTCGTGACCCATGATCTCGGCGAGGCCCTGACGCTCGCAGACCGCATCATTCTGTTTTCCGCGCGGCCCGGCCGGATCAAGGAGAGTTTCGAGGTGGATTTCGCCCGCCCGCGCAATGCGGTGAAGATCCGGGAAACGCCGCGCTATGCCGAGCTGTTCCAGCTGATCTGGCACTCGCTCGGCGAGGAATTCATCAAGGGCCGCAAGCCATGAGGCGCGCGCGCCGCCCCGGCAGAACGCTGGCCTGGCAGATGTTGATCTGCGTCGGCTTCCTGTCGATCTGGCAGTGGGGGTACGATCTGCACGGCCGCCTTCCCTGGCTGGTGCCCGATCTGCTCGACCCCTATTTCGTGTCCAAGCCGTCCGACATCTTCGAGCATTTCCTGATCCTGAGCTGCCTCAAGTCGAAGCTCGGCGTGTTCAACGGCTGGTTCAATGGCGAATTCGCCCGCTGCATGGCGCGATCGGAGAACAATCTCTGGATCGCGACCGCCGTCACCCTGAAGAACACGTTCTTCGGGTTCGTCACCGGCGTCAGCAGCGGCTTCGCCGCGGGCCTCGTGCTGGGCCGTTCGGACCGGCTCAGCGCGATCTTCCAGCCGTTCATCACGGCGGTGAATTCGATCCCCCGCATCGCGCTGGCGCCGATCATCGTGCTGGCCTTCGGCATCGGCGATACCTCGAAGATCGTCACGTCATGGATCGTGGTCGTCTTCCTCGTGTTCTTCAATACGTTCGAAGGGGCGCGCTCGATCGACGAGGGCTTTGTCAACGCGGCGCGGCTGCTCGGTGCCAGCGAGTGGCAGATCACCCGCACGGTGGTCATCCCTTCGACCATGGCCTGGGTCTTTGCCTCGCTGACGCCTGCGATCTCATTCGCCCTGATCGGCGTGATCGTCGGCGAGTTCATCGGTGCGGAACGAGGAATCGGGCGCCTGATCATCGAGTCCGAGGCGCGGGCGGAGGCGTCGGGCATGATGGTCGCCGTCGTGGTGCTGATGCTGGTCGGCGTTGCGCTGTCCGCGTTGATCTGGCGATTGCAGGCCTATCTGTTGCGCTGGCAGCAGCATAATCTCGCGGAGTAGCCCGGGCAGCGGCCTGCGGCGTTGATTACGACCCCGCCAGCACCATCCGAGCCGTCGCCACAAACGCGTGCGCCGCCGGCGACAGCGTCCGTCCCTGACGCTGCAGCAGCGACACCGGGCGGGTGATCGCCGGGCGTATCAGCGGTCTTGCGATCAGCGTCGGGAATTGATCGGCCGGCAGCATCGTCGCGGGGAGGATAGCGAGGCCGAGGCCCTGGGCGGTCATGGCGAGCGCGGTGTTGATCAGCGTGACCTCATAGGTTGGAGAAAGGTGCTTGCCCTGCGCGCCGAGTGCTTGGTCGATCTGCATGCGGATTCGCGTCTCGCGCCGCATCGCGATGGTCGGGAGCTGCGCCAGCTCATCCCATGTCAGCGCGCGCCGCGCGGCGAAGTCTGCGGTACGACGGCCGATTGCGCTCAGCCTGCCGCGGGTCAGCGTCTCGATTGTCATCTCCGCGAATTCACCCTCGACGCTGCCGATCGCGAACTCGGCATCGGTTGCGATCAGGCGCGGAACGAGGTCGTCGGCGGCGACGTCGCGCATGTCGATGTCGATCTCGGGATGGCCTGCGCGGAATTTCGCGAGAACCTGCGGCAGCAGTGCCGAAGCGGCACCCGCCGACGCGACGAACGCGACGCGGCCGGCACGCGCCTGCGCGAGGTCATGCATGCGCCGCGACAGGCCCAGCGCATCGCTCAACATGCGCTCGGCGGCGTGAAAGGCCTCGTCGGCGGCCAGTGTCGGGTGCACCGAACGCGTGGAGCGGTCGAACAGTTTGACGCCGAGCTGCACTTCGAGCTGTTGAACCAGGAGGCTCGCCGCCGATTGCGTGATGCCCAGCTCGCGCGCGGCCCGCGTGATGCTGCGCGTGCGATACACGGCAGTGAAGGCCCGCAATTGCCGCAAGGTGACATTCATAGGTAAAGCTCATGAATTGATGAATTCTTTCCGGCTTATCGCATAAGAGAGCCTGCAATAAAATGCATGCTGCGCGGGCAACGAATCCGCGACGATGCGAGGGGATGGAAACGAGCATGAGGACACAGGTGCTGGTCGTGGGCGCCGGGCCCGTGGGACTGACCGCGGCCATGGATCTGGCCTCGCGCGGGATCGACGTCGTCGTCGCGGAGATCCGCCATGCCGGCGATCCGCCCAGCGTCAAATGCAATCACGTCTCGGCGCGCTCGATGGAGATCTTCCGCCGGCTCGGCGTCGCGGCAAAGCTGCGCGACGCGGGTCTGCCCGCGGACTTCCCGAACGATTGCTCCTACCGGACCACGGCGACCGGCATCGAGCTCTGCCGCATCGACATTCCCTCGCGCGCGCGCCGCTACAGCGCAACCGGCGGCCCCGACACCTGGTGGCCGACGCCGGAGCCGCCGCACCGGATCAACCAGGTCTATCTCGAGCCGATCCTGTTCAGCCATGCGGCCGCTCAGCCGCGCATCACCATTTTGGCACGCACGGAGATCTCCGATATCGAGCAGGGCGACGATCATGTGGTCGCCCTCGCACGCAATCTCGACAGCGGAAGTTCGCTCCGCATCGAAGCCGACTTCGTGGTCGGCTGCGACGGCAGCCGCTCCCTCGTCCGCAAATCGATCGGTGCCAGCCTGTCCGGGACGCCGGTGATCCAGCGCGTGCAATCGACCTTCATCGAGGCGCCGCAACTGAAGGAGTTGATGGGCGCGCACAAGCCGGCCTGGATGGTGCTCTCGCTCAACCCGCGCCGCTCCGGCACCACGGTTGCAATCGACGGCCATGACCGCTGGCTGATCCATAATCATCTCAGGCCCGACGAGCCCGAATTCGACTCGGTCGATCGCGACTGGTCGATCCGCGCGATCCTCGGCGTCGACGCGCGGTTCGAGTACAAAATCCTCAGCAAGGAGGACTGGGTCGGGCGCCGGCTGGTGGCCGATCGCTTCCGCGACCGCAGGGTCTTCATCTGCGGCGACGCCGCGCATCTGTGGATGCCCTATGCGGGCTACGGCATGAATGCGGGCATTGCTGATGCCGTCGATCTCTGCTGGCAATTGGCGGCGCATCTGAACGGCTGGGCACCTGATTCGATCCTCGATGCCTATGAGGCGGAGCGCCAGCCCATCACCGACCAGGTGTCGCGCTTTGCCATGGACCATGCGATGAAGATGATGGCGCAGCGCGGCGGCGTGTCCGCGGAGATCGAGGATGACACGCTGCGCGGCCACGCCGCGCGTGCTTCGCTTGCGAGAGCAGCCTACGATCTCAACGTGCAGCAATATTGCTGCGCAGGCCTCAACTTCGGCTACTATTACGACGCCTCGCCGATCATCGCCTATGACGGCGAAACCCCGCCGGCCTACGCGATGGGAAGCTTTACGCCCTCCACCGTGCCGGGCGCCCGGGCGCCGCATGTCTTCCTGCGCGACGGACGATCGCTCTACGACGCCTTCGGAGCCGGCTACACGTTGCTGCGGCTTGACCCGGCGATTGATGTGGCGCGGCTGCTCTCTGCCGCAGAACAGCGTGGCATGCCGCTTGCGCTGGTCGACATCGCGCCGGATGAGGCGAACGGGGCCTATGCCGAGAAGCTGGTGTTGGCGCGACCCGATCAGCACATCGCCTGGCGCGGGCAGGCCGCGCCCGAAGATCCGCAAGGCTTGCTTGCGCGCATCACTGGTGCTGCGGCGTGATTGGTAACAGGCTGCCCCCGGGGCAGCCTGATCGTGCTCACAAACAAAAGAACGTATTTGGGGGAGGAGAACGTGTTTCATGTTGCAAGGCGCCGCATTCTGGCCGTGCTGACGGCCGCGACTTTCGTTGTGCTGCCGCTGGAGGCAGGCCGCGCAGCCTATCCGGACCAATTGATCAAGATCATCGTGACCTTCCCTCCCGGCGGCAGCGCCGACACCGTCATCCGTGCGCTCGAGCCGCTGGTCACCGCCGAACTCAAGCAGAGCCTGGTGATCGAGAACCGCGCAGGCGCCGGGGGCAATATCGGCATGGCGGCGGTGGCCCAGGCCAGGCCCGACGGCTACACGCTCGGCGTTGCGCCGGCGGGCGCGCTGACGGTGAACCCGCACCTCAATTCGTCGATGCCGTTCGACCCAAAGGATCTCGCGCCGATCACGCTGCTGGCGGAAATTCCCTTTGTGCTGGTCGCGTCCGCGAACGTGCCCGCGCACAATGCGGCAGAGACGATCGCGCTCGCCAAGGCAAAGCCGGGCGCGCTGTCGATCGGACATGGCGGCAATTCGACGGCCATGCATCTGACGGCCGCGCTGTTCACGCAGAAGGCCGGGATCAGCATGGAGCTCGTTCCATATCGCGGGACAGCGCCGGCGGCGGTTGATGTCCTTGCGGGACATGTCCCCTTCGCGGTGCTGGATATCCCCGCATCGAGGCAACTGATTCTCGAAGGCAAGCTCAACGCCGTCGGCGTTTCGTCGGCGCGCCGGCTTGCATCCTTGCCCGATGTGCCGACCCTTGCCGAGAGCGGCATCGCGGGCTTCGAATCCGTGGGCTGGTTCGGGCTCGTTGCTCCCTCAGGCACGCCTGCGGACATCGTCGCCAGGCTGAACGATGCCTTCGTGAAAGCGCTGAAAGACCCGGTGGTGGCCGAGAAGATCCGGACCCTCGGCGCAGAGCCCGCCCCGACTTCGCCGGAGCAGTTCGGCCGCTTCATTCAGAGCGAGAGCACGAAATGGGGCAAGCTCATCAGTGAGGCCGGCATCAAGGCGAACTAGGCCGCGTACCTATAAACCCGGTTCGACATGTGACTGGTGGCTTCGTCCGCTTTGCTCCTGTAACCGAAACCACCATGATCGCGGCGTGCTAATCGAACCTCGTGGTGCCAAACGGAGGCCGTATGAGTCAGTTGAGGTCCATGTACCCACCCATCGAGCCCTATAGCGCTGGCACCCTCGACGTTGGAGAAGGTCACCGGGTTTATTACGAACGGGTGGGGACGCCGGGCGCGAAGCCGGCGGTCTTCCTGCACGGCGGACCGGGCGGAGGATTGTCCCCTGAACATCGGCGTCTGTTTGATCCCAATCGATATGATGTCATGCTCTTCGATCAGCGAGGATGTGGGCAATCAACTCCCTATGCGGGGCTCGAAGCGAATACGACTTGGCATTTGGTATCGGACATCGAGCGCTTGCGCGAACTTGCAGGCGTCGACAAATGGCTCGTGTTCGGTGGCTCGTGGGGATCGACTCTCGCGTTAGCTTATGCGGAAACGCATCCCGACCGCGTCAGCGAGCTAGTTCTCCGTGGCGTCTACACCGTCACCAAGGCGGAGCTGCAATGGTACTATCAGTTCGGCGTCTCAGAGATCTTTCCGGAGAAGTGGGAAAAGTTCCAGGCACCGATACCCCTGAGCGAGCGAGGCGACATGATTGCGGCGTATCGCAGCCGGCTGACGGGCGACGATCGAGCCACCCAGCTCGAGGCAGCCAAGGCTTGGGCTATTTGGGAGGGCGAAACGATCACGCTGCTGCCTAATCCAGCATTCTCGACATCGTTTGGCGACGACCAATTTGCGCTCGCGTTTGCGCGATTGGAGAACCACTATTTCGTTCACGATTGCTGGCTGGAGGATCGGCAACTTCTGCGCAACGCCCACCGCCTCCGCGGCATCCCGGGAGCCATTGTTCACGGCCGCTACGACATGCCCTGTCCAGCCCGATATGCTTACGCGCTGCATAGGGCGTGGCCTGATGCCACATTCCATCTGGTCGAGGGTGCAGGTCATGCTTGGTCGGAGCCAGGTATCCTCGATCAACTGGTGCGCGCCACCGATCGCTTCGCGACAACACGATAAAGAGGGCAACGACGAAGTCGGAATAAATCCGGCCGCAGAAGAGGAATCATCCGTTTAGTCCCTGCCTATATCGCGCCCGCAATCGAGTTGAGCGCTTCTTCAACAGGATCAAGCAATGCCGTCGGGTGGCGACGCGTTATCACAGGCTCGCCGCCAACTATCTCGCCTTCGTCCAACTCGCTTCAATCAGGCTACGGCTCGGCGCTAATGAGTCGACGTCCTAGCCCTTCCTCTCCGCCGCTCAAGCTTGCTTTTTCTGACGGAGCCGTGACGGCCAGCCGATCCTGACCAGGGTCTCGTCCGGGTCCGACAGCGCAAACTCGTACATTCCCCACGGCGTGTCCTCCGGCCCCCGTCCGTTGGCCAACTCGCCCGAAAACTCTCGCGCGAGTTCGTCGACGGCCTCGGTGTAGAGATAGAGGCCGAACGGGTTGCGGCCTCTGATCAGCCAGCCTTCGACGGCATCGGTGAGATGAAGATTGCCACCCTTTCCATCGGAGAGGATGCGATAGCTGTCCTCACCGTCCGCCGGCTTGTCGCCGTCCGCGCGCGTAAAACCGAGTCGGGCGTAGAATTTCTCCGAGGCGTCGAGGTCGTTGCAGGGAAGGATGGACGTCAGTGCGTGAGTTGGAGGCATGCGAATCCCTTTGCGTTAGTCCGCCGATACGTGGGGACGGAAGGTTCAAAGTCGTCACGGCCCGCCGTCCCGACCAGCTTGCGTCCTTTTGAAGACGACCTCATAACCTCGCGCAGGTGCCGAAGGGGCGCCTTCCCGCACAAGAGGCTCTCACCCTTCGAGAGGTTGTCCGTTTTCTTCCGGCGATACGACCCCTCGATCTGCATCCGGGAAGGCTAACGATGACGAGCCCTTTGTTCGGCAATAGCGGGAGTGTCGGACGCCTCATTGGGGTTGTCATGAACACCGTATTGTCGTCGGGCGCGGCGATGCTCGAATTCCCAAGCACGTGCGATGAATTGTTGCGTGAAATCAAAATTCGCGCGCGGTTACGCTTGAATGATCTGACCAATGAATCGCCGGATGTCATATTCTACGCACGCTGGATATCGGGGCGGCGACGCTGGGCGTGGCCCGCGAAATGGAAGTTGACCCACGCCCTCAATATAGTTTGCACGGAGCTCGGTTTCCAGGATTGGGAACATGCACGTCATGTGCTTGGCGGGCAGACGTCCCCTCAACGATCGCGCCTATTCCCACGGAGCGAACATAGGGCGTTATCTTGCCGCTCGCGGGGGCGCGCGCCCGGTGCCCCCGCAACCAGAGCGGTGACGGGTTGAACCTGCTACCGTCGCGGCCCGACCAACAGCATCCCGCCAGCCGGCAGGGAGCGAGGTGTTTCACGACGATGTTCGACAAAACCTACCGGCAACGCCTCGAGGCTGATCTTGCGCAATGGGAAGCCGACGGCGTGATCGCGCCGGCGGCCGCCACTTCCATCCGCAGCGCGCTGCCGCCGCTCTCGCCCGGCATCAACATCGCCGTCGTCGTTGCCATTGTCGGCGGCCTCTTGATCGCTGCCGCCTTCCTCGCCTTCGTCGCGGCGCACTGGACGGAGATCGCGCGGCTGCTGCGGTTCGCGATCCTGATCGCCGGCATGGTCGTCGCCGGCGGCCTCGGGGCGTGGTTCGCCGCGACGGGCCGCACGGTTCTCGCCGATCTCTGCGCGAGCATCGGGGCGATCATCTTCGGCGCGGGCATCGCGCTGGTCGGCCAGATGTATCATCTCGGCGAGGACTTCGCCGGCGGCATGCTGCTGTGGTCGATCGGAGCATTTGGCGCCGCACTGCTGACCGGATCGCGCGGCGCGCTTGCGGTCGCCCTCGTCGCGGCCTGCATCTGGACCTGCATGCGCAACTATGATGCGCCTGATGTCCTGCATCTTCCGTTCGTGGCGGTCTGGTTGATCGCTGCCGCGCTCGCGCTTGCATGGAATTCCCGCGTGGCGGCCCATCTCGTCGCGGTCGCGCTGCTTCCGTGGTGGATCGCGACGTCGCTCCGCTTCGAGCTCGACGGTGCCCAGCCGTCGTTCGTGCTCGCGAACGGCGCTGCCCTGCTGTTCGGCGCTGGGCTCGCGATCGCCGCTGTGCCGTCGCCGAGGGCGCTGCGCCTCGGGACCGTTTTATCGGCCTACGGAGCGTTTTCGCTGGCCGCCGTCGCTTGCCTGGAGGTGACAACGGTCGACGACATCATCCGCTTCCGGAACAGCACGGTCCCGGCCCAGCCGCTGTGGGCGATGCTGTGCGGGGCCGCGGGCGTGATCCTCGCGCTTGCGTCCGCCGGGATCACCAGGCGTGCGGGTGAAATCCTTGCGGCATGTTCGATCGGGCTGGTCCTGCTCGCGGCGCCGATCTGGCCGGCATCCACGGCCGGCGAGCCCTGGTTCGCCTATGCCGCGTTGCTCTGCGCCATGCTGTGCCTTGTCGTCTCCGGTGTGCTCGATGATGTGCGTCCGCGGATCGTTGCCGGCTGGCTTGGGATCGCCGGCGTCATCGCGGGCATCACCTGGGCGGTGAAGGGCTCGCTGCTGCGCCGCTCGGCCTTCCTTGCCGCGGCCGGTGTCATTGCCGTCGTATTTGCCACCGCGCTCAATCGTGCGCTGCCGAGGGCTCAGCGATGATGGAGTTGACCGCGTCCGTGACAAAACTCTGGCAGCGCATCCCGAAAGCCGTGCTGTTCGGTGTCGCCGTCCTGCTTCAATGCGCGCTGCTGGTGCTGATGGTCGCCGATCGCATGCAGATCCTGCGCGAAGGCCGTGAGGTGACCTTGCAGACGCAGCCGGTCGATCCGCGCGATCTCCTGCGTGGCGACTATGTCGTGCTCCGCTACGATATCTCGCAACTGCCGGCAGGCGCGCTCGCCGGCCAGCCGGCGGCCGAGCGCAAGCCCGTCGTGTTCGTCAAGCTCGCGCCGAATGCCAATGGGCTCTACGAGGCCGTCTCGGTGCATAGCGAGCCCGTCACGGTCACGGCTCCCGAAGTGCTGATCCGTGGCCGCGTCTCCTATTACGGCGGATCCTGCGGCGCGGGCCCGCGCGTCTTCTGCGAGAAACTGGCGATCAAATACGGTCTCGAAAGCTATTTCGTGCCCGAAGGCGAGGGCAAAAAGCTCGAGCAAGCCCGCAACCAGCAGAAACTCCGGGTCGTCGCCGCCGTGCTCCCCTCAGGCCGCGCCGCCATCAAGCGCCTGCTGCTCGACGGCGAGCCTGTCTATGAGGAGCCGTTGTACTAGGCGCTGATCATTTGGCCTTCAGCGCCCGCCGCAGCACGTCCCACATCCGCGGATCGTTCATGTGCGCCACGTTGAAGCGCAGGAAGTCCGATGCCGTCTGCGATACGCTGAAGACGTTGCCCGGTGCGAGCACCACATCCTCCTCGAGCGCGGTGCGCGCGACGGCGGTGGCATCCTGCCCGCCCGCGAGGCGGCACCAGAGGAAGAAGCCGCCGCGCGGCATCAGCCAGGGCTCGATGCCCAGCGCCTGAAGTTTTCGCGCGACGTCGCGGCGCGTCCGCGTGAGCTTCTGCCTGAACTCGTCCATGTGCTTGCGATAGCTGCCGCCGGCCAGGACGTTTGCGATGATCTCGGTCGCCACCGGGCTCGGGCCGCCAAAACTGGTCGCGACCTGGAGGTCGACGAGGTGCTCGATCCAGTCGGCTCGCCCTGCGATGTAACCGCAGCGCACCGAGGCCGACAGCGTCTTGGAGAAGCTGCCGATGCGGATCACGCGGTTCAATCCGTCGAGCGCGGCAAGACGCGGCGAGCGCTCCGATTCGAAGTCGCCGAAGATGTCGTCCTCGATGATGGTGAGGTCGTGCGTCGCGGCCGCAGTCAGAAGCCGGTGCGCGGTCTGGAGCGAGATCGTCGCGCCGGTCGGATTATGCAGCGCTGAATTGGTGATGTAGAGCCGCGGCTGCTCAGTCGCGAGGATCTGCTCGAAGCGCGCGACATCGGGGCCCGACGGCGTAAAGGTCACGCTGACGATCTTCGCCTGATGCGCCCGCAGCAGCGCGCGAAAATTGAAGTAGCAGGGGTCGTCGACCAGCACTGTGTCGCCGGGACGAAGCAGGAAGCGACAGATCAGGTCGGTTGCCTGTGTGCCCGAACCGGTCAACATCAACTGGCTGATCGAGGCCTCGATTGCGTCTTCGGCGAGGCGCGTGAGCAGTAGCCGGCGCAGGGCAGGGGAGCCGCTCGTGCTGCCGTAATTGGTCAGCACGCTCGCGTCGGTGCGGGCAAGCGCGCGGGTGGCGCGGCGCAACGCCGCCTCCGGCATCCACTCCGGCGGCAGCCAGCCGCAGCCGGGTTTTGGCACGGCATCGTCCGTGTCGAGCGACTGTCGGGAGACCCAGAAGGGATCAACTTCCCGGTCGCGGCGGGGCTCGACTTCGGTCAGCGCCAGCGGCGGGGTGACAGCCGGTGAGACATAGAAGCCCGAGCCGCGGCGGGCGCGGATCAGGCCGTCGGCGGCCAGCCGATCATAGGCTTCGACGACGGTGGAGGGCGAAACACCCATTGTCGCGGCAAGGCTGCGGATCGACGGCAGGCGGTCGCCGGCGCTGAGTGCGCGGGCCGCGACCTTGGCGCGGATCGCGCCCATCACGTCGGTGGTCCGCGTCCCGCCCCGTCCCTTCGCTTGTGCTTCGCCGTCCAAGGTGTATGACCTTCCATATCCATACAGTTTTGCCGGATTGTACTGGATTGTCGCTGGTCTCGCCACCGGCGACGGCCGATGATCGTGACCCAAGAAGCGAGACGGACATGCAATCTGCAGGCAGCGGCTGGGGTAACGGGATTCTCGGCGTCATCATTTTCAGCGGCTCGTTGCCGGCGACCCGCGTGGCGGTCGGCGGCTTCTCCGCGCTGTTCCTGACGTCGGCGCGCGCGGTCATTGCGGCCCTGATCGGCGTGGCCGTGCTCTTCCTGCTCCGCCAGACGTGGCCGCGGCGGAAGGATCTCGTCTCGCTCACCATCGTCTCCATCGGCGTCGTGGTCGGCTTCCCCCTGCTGACGGCGCTCGCGCTCCAGCACATCACCTCCGCGCATTCGATCGTCTTCATCGGGCTCTTGCCGCTGTCGACGGCGATCTTCGCGGTGCTGCGCGGCGGCGAGCGGCCGCAGCCGCTGTTCTGGCTGTTCTCTGTCCTGGGCAGCGCCACGGTCGCGGGCTTTGCCCTGTCGAACGACGGCTCGGCCTCGCTCACCGGCGATCTCCTGATGGTCGCGGCCATCATCCTGTGCGGGCTCGGTTATGCCGAAGGCGCCGCGCTGTCGCGTCGCCTCGGCGGCTGGCAGGTGATCTCCTGGGCGCTGCTGCTGGCGCTGCCGCTCATGATCCCGGTCGCGATCCTGACATGGCCGCCGACGTGGAGCGGCGTTGGCGTGCCCGCCTGGATCGGGCTCGCCTACGTCTCCGTCTTCAGCATGTTCGTCGGCTTCATCTTCTGGTACCGCGGACTTGCGGTCGGCGGCATTGCCCGGATCGGTCAGTTGCAGCAGCTCCAGCCGTTCTTCGGCCTCGCGCTCGCCGGCTTCCTGCTGCACGAGCCGATCGCATGGAGCATGATCGCCGCGACCGCGCTCGTGGTCGTCTGCGTCTTCTTCGCGCGGCGATATGCCTGAGGCGGTGATCGCAGGTCCCGACCAGGGTCTGAAGTTGATGACCTTGATCGAACGCGCTTCCATCGGGTCATTGGCGCGACCATCACCTGGCGCGGGAGCTATGCGACTGTCAACGTTGATCTAGATCAACGTCTGTTCTCGCACGCAGTGTCGCTCTGGATGGGAGAGTTATCTCCTCGGTGCATCGCGTGCCCTGTTTCGCGATCACAGTGACAGCATCCGCCTGGCTGGTCTGACCGTTTCGCTGATGGGACGGTGATCGGCATCCTCACGCGACTGACAGAAATCCGCAGAAACTTTGAGCAAGGGAAGGAGCACGTCATGCGACACGGAACCAAATTCTGGTTAGCTGGCGCCGTTATTGCCTGCGCAGCCATGGGCTCGGTGCAGTGGTCGGAGGAGGATGGTCTTTCATTCTCGGTTCAGAGCGCACAGGCTCGCGTAGGGCGACCAGCGACCCCGGCGAGTGTCGCTGGCGTCGCGCGGCGAACGACGCGCCGCGCAGTAGTCGGTGGAGCGGCCGTGGGTGCTGCGACCGTAGGCGCCGCTGTCGCGGCACCGACGTGCGCCCGCGTGCTGGTCAATGGCGCCTGGGTCTGCCGCTAGGAGAGCTATCTTTCATGGGGGTGATCGCAGCGACCGCGCTCGTGGTCGTGTGCGTCTTCTTCTTCGCGCGGCGGTTGGCGTGAGGCCTGCGCCTCACGCCTGCCCCATCACCGTCCGCGTCAGCGCGCTCCTTGCAAACTTCTTCAGCGGCATCGGCTTGCCGAACAGGAAACCCTGCACGAGGTCGAAGCCGAGCTCGTTGGCGGCGACGAGGTCGGCGCGGCTCTCGACGCCTTCGGCCACGGTGCGCGCGCCGTAGCCGTGGGCGAGCTCGACGATGTGACGGCACACCGTGCGCTTCAGCCGGTCGCTGCCGCTGCCGGTGACGAAGTGCCGGTCGGCCTTCAGCTTGATGAAGGGAATCTTGTCCAGATCCATCAGTGACGGCCAGTTGGCGCCGAGATTGTCGATCGACAGGCCGATATTGTGCAGGCGCACCTCGCGGGCGACCTCGACGAGGAATTCGAGATCGCGGATCGCCTCCTCGCTGTCGATCTCGATCGTCAGCCCGCCGAAGGCCGGATGCGTCGGCATGCGGCGGCAGAGATCGCGCACCGCCTGCGGCTCCTTCAGATATGACGTGGGCAGGTTGATCGAGAGATCGACCGGGCTCTGCTGCTCCAGGAGATAGTGCCAGTCCTGCAAGGCGCGCTCGATCACGAACTCCGAGAGGTCGCGGAAATGCGGATCATGCTCTTCGGGGATGAAGTAGGCGGGCGGCACCACGCCCCAGGTCGGATGCCGCATCCGCACCAGCGCCTCGGCGCCGCAGCGGACCAAGGTGCGCGCGTCGATCTTGGGCTGGTACCAGAGCTCGAGCCAGCCGGCATGCAGGGCCTCGCCGACATGCACGGCCGGGCTCGGCGCCGGCTCGTCCGGCAGCAGCATCGCGACGCGCTCGCGCAGCGTCTCGGCGGCAAAGGGCGTGGTCAGTGGCGGCAGCATCGCGAGGCCATACTCCTCGCCGACCTGCTGCACGGCCCTGACGATGATGGACTCGCGGGCGCCGACGGCGAGAACCTTGCCGTCGAAGGCCTCGCGTACCAGCGTCTCCAGAAACGTGCCGGGCTCGATGCCGTCGGCGGCGATGCCAAGCAGGATCAGATCCGGCAACTCGCGGGTCAGCACGGTCTGCAGCTCGTCCGCGCTGGCGCATTCGCTGGTGACGAAGCCAAGATCCTCCAGCACCTCGGCGAGGAATGCGCGCAGATGGCGCTTGCCGTCGGCGACGCATGCGCGCGGCGTTACCTTTCGCCGTCCGAAGGTTTTGGGCCTCCGTCCGGCGAGTTCAACAAGTTCATCGTTCATCGCAAACCACTCCCGTTCCGCGACAGGTGTTAGCGATGGGAGCAGTTTCAAATATGGAGAGCTTCAGTCGATTGTTGAATTATCTGGGTAACGTTAAAGCACGCATCATATCTAAAATTGTCCGGATCTTCTTCCAGAAGTTTTTACGTCTGCCCGCGCGTCGCGCGCGGGAGTGCGGCAATCACCGGAGATTTTCGCGACGTGCGGTGTGGCGACATGCACGCATGGTGTCCTGCAATTGGACGAAGCCGCGCGCGCCTCGCCCAATTGAATAATGGACGCCTCAATTGACTGTGGTCTTGCCGTGCTGGGTCATGCCAACGGCCTTGCCGCGAGGCCGGCAGGCGCAGCGTGGCCGATGCCTATCATCACGTGCCAGCTCACGATCCGACGCCGGGCTACGGATTGCTCGTGCTTCGCGTGGCGCCGGCGCACTCGCGGGCAATGCCGCCATCGTCGATGTCGGTCGATTCGATCTTATCGCAACCTCCTTCCCGTCGCGCTTGCGGTGCATCGCAGGATCGGCGCGACGGCAGCGATGGGAGAGTTCATTTTCGCGCGATGCGCGCATGTTCCATGGCTCACGCGTGACAGTTCTGCGACAACGCGCCCGGCAGCGGCAGCGCAAATGTGAAGCACATCACATGCGTCTTGCTGCACCTGCGCTATTGCTGTGCGCAGCCGGTGGTGGGCTGTCGAGGATTACAGCAATGACGACGCGGCGATTGATGTATTGGTGGTTCAGATTCGTTCTGTCAGGGCGATTTACCGATCGCTTCCTGTGCCTGCCGCGGGCGGAGTAGCCGCGCCGCAATATCAGGTCTGCCCGATCAATTTGCGAAACGCTGCCGCGCCGTCCTGCACGGCGTCGCGTCCCTTCCAGGCCAGATAGGACAGCTTGCCGCCGAGCGTGTCGTGGCTGCGCAGCCGGCGCGAGCCGAGAATGTGGCCGACATTGGAGGGGAAGCGGCTCACCTCGGCGGACACCAGCGCCGCGATCGCATCCATCAATTGCTGGAGCCGGAGACCCCATTCGCAACCCTCGATGCCGTCAATGCGGACCTTGAGCGCATATTCGGTGTCGTAGATGTCGGCGAGCAGGTCGCGCGCGACCAGCACGCGGTTGAGCTTGAGCGCGACCCGCAGGGCGAGCCGCTTGTCGTCGAGCCGGTCGAGCACCATGGGAACGACGCAGGCATAGGGCGTGGCGGCGACGTCGGCCACGCTCTTGCTCGCGGCGGTCCTGGTGGCAAGGCGCACCAGTTGCCAAGTCGTCTTCAGGCGCCTCGCCACCAGTGCCAGCGCAAAGGGCAGCGCGTCCGGGTGGGACTTCCTGAAGGCATCGAGTTGCGCGGTGATCTGGGCCGCCTGGCCGTCGTCGAATTTCGCGATCTTCTCAGGCAGCTTTTCGTTGAACTTCGGCAGCGCGTCGCCGGCGCGCAGCACTTGCTGCATTTTCCTCACGTCGTCGAAGGCTGTGCGCGAGGCCGTGTATTGCGTGAGCTTGGCGCGTGCGAACTCGGTGCTCTCCGCCGATGCGAGGGTGTTCTCGAGGACCTTGAGCACCTTGGTCTGGAAGACCGACGCGGTTTTCAGCACTTCCTTCGGGTTGTTGGCGGTGACCTGGTCGTTGATCGCCTTGATGTAGTCGCGCGCCATGGTCGGCAGCAGGTCGCGGCAGATCCACTCCCAGATGGGCGTGAGCGTGTTGCGTGAAATCCGCCCCGCATTGGCATGTTCGGGTGCGCCGTCGATCAGGAGCAGTTCGAGCGGCGCGAAGAAATAGCGTGAGGGACTGGTGGCGCGTGCCTGGCTCGATCCGTCCTTGCGGAACTCGGCGCGCAACTTCGCCTGGATGTCGGACGAGCCCGGCATGTCGATGCCGCACAGTTCGAGCCGCTCGAGCTCGCTGAGCAGACAGCTGCGCGACAGCGGCGTCAGCCTCTGCAAGAACTCGGACAGCTGATTGATCTCGTTCATGGCACGCAATCTTCCGCAGCGTTTCCCGCAGGCCCACCGGCCTCATGCGTGGAGGCATTTGCGCGCTCTCAATCGTGACCAAGAGAAGCAAGTCATTGTTAATTTATCCGTAAAAACCGGGAGGCGCGGGCGCGCGCTGGGGAGCGTTGGTTAAGGAGGCATTTCGTTGCCTGCTCAAGTTTTAGGCGAAAACCTCAACCTGCGCGTGGTCGATTGCCGTGGGTACTCAAGCATAAATTGTGCCTACGTCGGTATTTCAGCACAAAACTGCCAAATTTACCGTAGTCTTACGGAGCAAAAAGTTAACCACAGACTGGCCTCGGTTCCGCTAAACGAATCACATGGGGTCACAGAACGATACGGCCACCGATTCGCGGCCGTCGGAATGGTTCGAAAGCAGCTCTGCTCCGACCGAAGAGCGCGATTTCGCCCGCCTGAGCGCGGCCCGCGCCAAGGCAGCTGACGAGATGGCCGCCGCCATCGCCCGCGAGCTCAACGGCCCCCTGACCGCGCTCCTGCTCTACATGGGCGAGATCAAGCACCACAGCGACCAGCTCGCGCCGGTTACGGCCGATCGGGCCTATTTGCAGCGCGTGGTGGAGAATGCGCTGGCGCAGACCGAACGGGTTTGCGGCGTGGTCAAGCAGCTTGCCGGCCCTAACAGGGATGCCTTGCCGATCCCGTCCAGGACCGAGGGCGCCGAATTGAACGCCGCCCGCGCGCAGCAAGCGCAGCGTGTGCCGAGCACCGAATTGCTGGGCCTGTCGGGCCAGAAGCGGCTGACCAAGCGCGAACGCGAGGTGCTGAGGCTGATCAGCGAGGGCTACTCGAACAAGCAGGGCGCGCTGCGGATGCAGATCAGCCCGCGCACGTTCGAGAGCCATCGCGCCGAGGCGATGCGCAAGCTCGGCGCGCGCAACACCGCGGACCTCGTCCGTGCGGCGCTGCTGCATTCGATTGATTGATTGAGGTTTGTCCTGCGCCGCCGGGCGGGCGATCAAGCCTGAGAACGGCTTGGGGACCCGATGGGCTCAGAGATAATCCTCGGCGAAAGGGCGTACCCGCGACGGCGGCCGCAGCGACTTGGGCTCTTCCTTCGGCGCGCTCGGAATGATCGTGATGGTCCAGCGCGGCGGCATGCTCGATTCCTGCTCCAGCACCGAGCGAACGAAACCAGTCACCGTCGCCTCGCCAGACTTCACGGTCGCCGTTCTGCCGTTGAACTGTGCGATGCGGAAGCGACGGACCTCTTTCTGATCCGCAGTCTCATAGGTGAACATGGAAACCCTCCTGGTTTCCCGCGACTATCGCCACCTATGATTAGCCATCTGTGAAAATCGCTAACCGTAGAAGTACGGCGGGCTTTGCACGCGCCTTTCTAACCCTGCGGCTCCTGCGCGCGCGCCGCGGCGTAGGCGGCATCCATCAGGTCCAGGAGACCGTGGAATTCGGCCTCGCCAAGCGTCTCCGCAGTCTGCTCCAGCCGCAGCGCCAGCATCGCAAGCCTGACATAGCCGAACGTTCCGGCCGCGCTCTTCAGCGAATGCGCTTCGCGGATGATCCTGGCGAGGTGCCGCGCGAGCGAGAGCGTGCGGAACAGTTGCAGGCGCGCACAGGTCTCGCTCCAGAACACGTCACGGACTTCACAGGCCCCGTCCTCGCCGATCTCCCGCACCAGCGCTTCGTAGGCGTCCGGCTCACGCGCGGGCGCGGCATCGAGCGCCTTTGGCATCGGCGCGGCGGTCACTTCAAACATGGCTTTGGCCTGTCCTGGTCGCGGTTCGTCTGCCGCGCGGCCTGTACGGCGCGAGGCACGCTCGGTGTCTACGGCATTCGAATTTCAGTTCCGGTAGCAGGACGATCCGTGTTTGCAGGCCAGCGTTAGCCGCCGGTTTACCAAGGCGCCGGTCAGCGCGAACCGAGAAGCCGGTCGTACTGGGCCTTCACCGTGGCGTAGCATTCGCACGCCGTCTGGCGCAGGCCGTCCAGGTTGAGGATCTGGATGTGTCCGCGGCTGTAATGGATGAAATTGGCGTGCTGCAACGTATTGGCGACCAGCGACACGCTGTTGCGGCGCGCCCCGATCATCTGCGCCATCGCCTCCTGGGTCAGCAGCAGCCGGTAGTCGCCCGACAGGTCATGGGTGTGCAGCAGGCAACGCGACAGCCGCGACTCCACCGGATGGGCGGCGTTGCAGCCCGCGGTCTGCTGGATCTGTGCGTAGACGGCCAGCCCGTGACGGATGAGCAGCGTCCGCAAGGCGTTGCTCTGGTCGGCCGCGTCGCGCAGCCGGTCGAGGTCCATCACGGAGGCGGCACCGGGGACCAGCACGACCGCCGTGTTCAGCGCGCAGGCATCGCCCATGGTCGAGAGGGCTCCGAGCAGGCTGTCGCGGCCGATCATGGCGACCTGCACATGCTCGCCCTTGGCGAGTTTCACCACCAGCGAGATGACGCCGCGGTGGGGAAAGTAGGCGCGCTTGAGCGTTTCGCCGGTCTCCACCAGGATCGCCTCATGCGGCAGATCGATCATGCGCAAATGCGGGCGGATCAATTCGTAGTCCTCCGCCGACAGTGCGGACAGGAAACCGTTGGATGGGCGCGCCATCGTTTCCAAGACTGCCTCCGTCTCAATCAGCCCCCGAACTCGAAGCGGACGGGCTGCTCGCTGCACGGATAAATTTCATCATGTTCCCGTCGGGATATATTGGCAATTGGGACAAGATGTCCGGTTGCGATGGCGCCCCTGCTGCACTGTGTGCACACCGGCATGCAGGCCGGTTGCGCCGGCTGTCGTCACCGCGGGGCTCCCAGCAGGCGCGCGTGGCAGCCCTTCACCGCCGCATAGCAAGCGCAGGACGTCGTTTCCAATGCGCGCTCGTCGACGATCTCGATCTGGCCGCGGGTGTAATGGATGATGTCGGCGCGCTGGAGCGCATTTGCGACGAGGGAAATCGCGTTGCGCCGTACGCCCATCATCTGCGCCAGCGTCTCCTGTGTCAGCGGAAGGAATCTGCTGTCGGACAGGTCGCGGGCACGCAGGAGCCAGCGCGCCAGCCGCGCTCCGACCGGGTGCACCGTATTGCACAGCACCGATTGCTGCGCATGCGCGAGCAGCACCTGCTCGTGGCGGATCATCAGGCTGCGAAACTGCGTGCTTGCGGCCGCCACCGCCCGGAAGGCCGAGATTTCGAGCACGGATGCAGTCCCGGGGAAGAGCACGGCGGCGTCCGTCGGTGCGATACCGTCGGCAAGCGCCGCGCCGCTGCCGACGGCGCTGTCGCGGCCCAGCAGCGCGACCTCGATCATCTGTCCCTCGGAGAGACCCACCGTGGTCGAAACGGATCCGCAGTGCGGGAAGTAGACATGTCGCAGCGCGGCGCCGGCCTCGGCCAAGACAGATTCCCTGACCATTTCGACTGTCGCGAGATAGGGGCGCAGCAGATCGAAATCCGCCGCGCCGAGCATTTGCAGCAACTGGTTGGACGGGTGGCCGCTTGCGGTCATGCAGGTCAATCCAGCGCGTTCATTAGGACGATCGGGCGCCGCGCCCTGTACGTCATCCAGTTGCACGGCGACCGGAATATATTGTAAAGGTTGTGGGGCCGTCCATATACCCGTTGGAGGGCAGACAAGCTGCGGCATTTGCGGCGGAAACGAGAATCGCTCGTGAGCCAGGGGGCCGTCTCGCATCGAGCGGCAGGAAAAAGCGGCAAGGGGGCTGTCATGAGCCGGGAAGCATCGCATCCGCGCTCAATCGGACGCCGGCCGGCACCTGCGGCGCCCTCTCAAGCGCGCATCTCCATCCATCCGGGACTGGTCTGCGCGGCTTCGCGACGCCGCTGCAGCACCTGCCCCTGATTTCCCGACAGGACCGGTGACGCTTGCGGCCATCAAATATCTCGACCCCAGCCAGAGGGGAACGGCGTGGCCCACGGCTCGATTTTTGAATCGCCGAAACGGGAAGCTCAAACGGGGACAGCAGATCTGCACCATATTCTCGTTGCCGACGAGGATCCGATGGTGCGCATGGCCATCGTGATCTATCTGCAGCGGAATCATTTCCGGGTGACGATTGCCTCGCGGGGCATCGTGCTGTCTTCGCAATTGGGTTAGCGCAGTAGCAATCGCGGTGGCCGCGAAATAAGCGTCCGTTTACCGCAAGCGCATCTGTTGCGGATTGAGCAGTCGCGCAGCGGGCGGCCGTGGGAGCGATTCTGCTTGCGCGTGATTTGATTCAATTCGCGCGGCCCGTGCATATCGTCCTTCGCCGGCAGGATTTTTCGCACACGTCGCAGTGTTGTTATCGGCGCGTTTACCTATCGCGTCCGTCGCGTGAGATGCGGCGCCGCTTTTGCCGAAAGACGCAATCGCAGGTCTCGAAGCGCAAACTTCTCTTCAATATCCGTATTAGCACGGAGGCTGAAATTAACGGGACCGTGAAAGGGGTTGTCTAACGATCCAGCCGCGGACCTCCGCCGAACTCCAGGTGCGGCCCAGGCGGCGAAGTCCGGTTCAGCAAGGCGTAGCTCATGGATGATCTGTTGCGGGAGTTTTTGACGGAGACCAGCGAGAGCCTGGACACCGTCGACAATCAGTTGGTGAAG
>NZ_JCAMOP010000029.1:0-130030 GCF_059512345.1 Bradyrhizobium sp. Unk1 | reverse complement strand
TCCTGCCACCCGAAAACCTGCCCGTCCTCGAATGGCTCGGTATCAAAACGTCAAAATCAATGGGATGAACCACTAGCTGCTCAGCACGTTCTCGCGCTCCCGCTCGTCGGCACACTGCAAATTGGCCACGCTTATAACGTGGCGGTGCTGATCCAAAAGGTAAGCTCGGTAGTGCGCCACCCCGCCCCCCCAAAGGTCAAAAAAACAATACTCTCATTCATACAAAGGGAAACCACGGAACTTTAGGCTCCGGAGCGCGCGCTTGATGTCTATCCCTTCGCGCGCTGATCACGGTATCATCACCTCAATCCTTCAACGAGCGCCCTCCAGCCGAGTGCATCCTTCGCCGTTACCAGCGAAGCGCCGAGCGTTGCCAAGTAGTGTGGCAACTCGCAATCGGGACGCGCGTTCATATTGCCGACAAACGAAGCGACCGCGTTCTTACGATCGCATCGGTCGAGGTGATCGAAGGCCCGTTGCTTGCAGCGCTCGACATATTTGTCGCGCGCCAGTTCAATTAACGGGGAACGTTCCATTCCGTCTCCCCAACCGATGACTGCTTTCAACCGTGGAGTTGAAACGGAGTGGATTTGGCCCGTCTGTTCGAAAGCCGACAAACGGATGCTTTTGGTCGCAAGTGTGGGAATTTGGATACAAGCACACACGCGACTAATGCGGTGGTCGAGCCATCCGTCCCGCCCGAGCGATGCCGGTCATCCTAACCGCCGATGAAGCTGGATGTGTGGATGCGCGCGCCGGGCCGAGAGGGAAGAGAAGATAGGACGGCAGCGTGATCGTCCGCTCGGCCCCAAGAAGCGGACCAAGCGCAGACAGTTCAATATGTACGCGATGGGCCAACAACCAACGTTACACTAGTCTTGGAGGTAGAGTTTCTCCATCAATCGGCGTTAGAGTAAGGCACGACGATTGCTTCCGGTGACTACTTAGATTGAGGCCACCTCCGGGGTCTTTGTCGCTTTCACGCGGGCGAAGTAACGTGTCGTTCTTACGTAATGCGCCCAGCGCGGAACGCCCCGCGCAACCGCTACCCTCTATCAGCTCTCGCTAGACGCGGGAGTGAAGATTGTCGAAGTCAAATAGCGGCTCATTGCCACTCGATAACCGCGACGAACGAGCACCGTACTAGACAAGCGATCGAGCAATCTCGCGCGCCATTAGAGGGACGTGCACGTCGGGCCAATTGGACTACGGCGAGAAGGCGGTACTGCCTATGGTACTACACGAGTGTTTGCGAACGATGCTTAGCTACTGATCTGACTTTGCTTTTTTGGATGTGTCCGTCCAATCCATCATGGGACAGACCGTTGCCCTGCCGTGGAGAATAGTGGAGTGAAGTGCCTACCTCAAAACTCACTGACCGCACCAGTTTCGCACCAGAAACGACGTTAACAAACCACGACGAACGCGATCAAATTCAAACGAAAACGCAGCGAAATCAACAAACCTGATCGATAGTCTGCCGCTCATAACGGTCTGGTTGCAGGTTCGAGTCCTGCCGGGCCCACCAGCCTTCGCTCGCTTCGCGAGCTTCGGCTAGGCAAGCCGGTGCCACAAATGGCAAGCGAAGCGGGCGAAGGCTGCCGCGCCGAAGCCCGACGGGCGAAGGCGGGCTCAATGATTTGGGCCTTGACCGAATTTTCCGGTGGACCGGCTGATTTTGTTGGAGCCAGACATGATCAAGATCGCGACACTCCCCGTTGCGACACGCGATGCCCGCGAGCGCATCCAGCGGCGGATGTGTGGCGCCGTTCCTGCCTCTCTCGTTCCTGCCTCTCTCATTCCGGGACTGAACATGCGCAAGCTTCTGGCGATTTTGGTGATCTCGTGCTGGGCCACTTCGGCTTACGCACAAAAGGCCGACCTCATTGTCACGAACGCAAAGATCGTGACGCTGGATCCCGCATCGACGATCGCGCAGGCTCTCGCAGTCCGCGAAGGCAAGATCGTTGCAGTTGGCGGCAACGATGCCATGGAAGGCCTGATCGGGCCCGCGACACGCCGCGTCGACGCCGGCGGACGCACGATCATTCCGGGCTTGATCGATTCCCATATTCACGCCGTGCGCGCCGGCCTCACCTACGCAACCGAAGTCAACTGGATCGGCGCAAAGACCATTGGCGAGGCCATGGAACGCCTGCGCCAGGCGGCAAAAGCGCGCCCGGCGTCCTGGATCATCGTGGCCGGTGGCTGGAGCGAATTGCAATTTGCGGAGAAGCGGCGGCCAACCCTGGCCGAGGTGATGTCGGCCGTTCCCGACAATCCGGCTTATATCCAGCTGTTCTATTCGGGGGTGCTGATGACGCCGAAAGCGCAGCAGGCCCTCGGGATGTCCGCGGAGCAGTTGCCGGCCGGTATCACGTCTGAGCGCGCCACATCGGGCGAAACCACGGGCTGGTTCAACGGCTCCATCGTCAGTATCTCTGCGCTGTTCGATCGCCTGCCGAGGCCCAATTTCGAAGAGAATGTCGCCGGGACCCGGCAGTTCTTCACGGAGCTCAATCGTCTCGGAATTACCGGGATCGTGGATCCCGGCGGCTTCAGCATCTATCCCAGCCACTACGCCGCCCTGCAAAAGCTCTGGCGTGAAAAATCACTTTCGGTGCGTGTCGCCTACAGCCTGTTCGCCCAGAATGTCGGCGCGGAATTCGAGGAGTACAAGAACCTCACGCCGTTCCTGCCGATGGGATTCGGCGACGACATGCTGCGATTCAACGGAATCGGCGAGCGGATCACCGGCGCCATGTACAACAACAACGCGCCCGACGCGGCCGCCAAGGACAAGTTCCTCGAGATCATTCGCTGGGCGGCCAAACAAGGACTGACGGTCACCATCCATTGGCAGGAAGACAAATCCGTCCATCAGCTCCTCGACCTCTATGAAGAGGTCAACAAGGAGACGCCGATCGCGCCGCTGCGCTGGTCCATCGCCCATCTCGACAACACCTCGCCCGAAACGCTAGCGCGGATGAAGGCCCTTGGCGTCGGCTGGACCATGCAGGACGCCATGTACCTCGGAGGCGACCGTATCGTGGCGCAGGCCGGCGAAGCTGCGCGCCAGATGCCGCCCATCGTCACGGCGTTGCGCACGGGCGTCCATGTCGGGGCCGGCACGGATGCGCATCGGGTCGCATCCTACAATCCGTTCGTAGCGCTGCAATGGATGCTCGACGGCAAGACCGTCGGCGGACTATCGACGCGCGGCCCGGACGAAACACCCAACCGCGAAGATGCCTTGCGCCTCTACACCGTGGGAAGCGCCTGGTTCTGCTTCGACGAGACGCGGCGCGGCACGCTCGAAAACGGCAAGCTCGCCGACTTCGCGGTTCTCGACCGGGATTTCATGACCGTCCCCGTCGAGCAAATTGGCGCGACGGCGTCCCTGCTGACGGTCGTGGGCGGCAAGGTCGTCTACGCAGCGGATGTTTTCTCAAACGCGAAATGAGAGCTGGAGGGCCGCCGGCCGCTCATAACGGTCTGGTTGCAGGTTCGAGTCCTGCCGGGCCCGCCAGTGCTTTCAGGGGTTGGCGCCGCCCTTCCCGTTTGGCGCTTCCGTCAACCAACGAAACAACCAATCCTACGTTCTTGCTCGATGCCGAGTGCGTTCCAATGGCGCTCAAGGCGCCACGCCGGCCTCGGGATGCTGATCAACCAAGTGAAGAATGATCGCGGCGACCTCGAACATCTCGATATCGCGATCGACGGGCCAGAATCCGACCATCCGGATATATCTTCAGATACTCACCACGATCGGTGCTGAAAGCTGTGGTGTTGAGCAACGCCAGGCATTGCCCCATAAGCCCTGTTGGACCCAAACCAGGGAGCCGCGCCGCCGGGGAGTTCGAGGCCCATTCTGCCTGCTGGCGTCAACTCGCAGTCGTTCAATATATCCCTGTTGGGATACTGCGCCTGAAACGAAGCTGGATTTTGAGTCGCCCATGTCGGGCACTGGGCACTTGCAGAGCTTATCGCGCCAATCGACATCATCGCTGCAATAATGAAAGTCCTGAATCCAATCATAATCGTACTCCGAACGGTTGCTGTTCTCGTGCGGAGCGTTCTCGCTGGCCGGAATCGGCTGCTCTGTTGAAAGCGTCTCCTTCGAACTTTCTTGGTTAGGGATTAGGTAGGTATGCGCTTGAGAATAGACACGCCGTGGAAAATCACAGCTGCGCGAACGGCAAATCGGCTCGCTCACCGTTGCGTGACCCGCACCCGCATCCACGTATGTCTGATGTCGGGATTACGCTGACAGCGGCCTGCCATGGATCCGCGCCCCTCTGCTTAAGCCAAGTCGCCGCCGTGTGGCGCAACGATACCCTGTACTTCAGGTGGCATGCGCGCATCGCCGATCTTGGCTATGCGCCATCTCGTTCACACTCGCGACGCCGACTCAGTCAATGTCGATCTTCTTAAGCTCAAAAGCAAAGGTACTCTTCGCGCGTCGAAATTGATAAACGGATGGCAAGTGACCTGTCGCAGACTGTCTCTGACGAATGGCGTCGACGATTCGTTTGATATCGTCGTGGCTAGCCTTTGGGCCAAGATGAACAGACAAAAGCGCGTTAGCATCGAATTTGGCGAAGCGGCCACGCTTAATCAAATGCTGGACGATTCGCCATTCTTTCTCACCTTTCCACTCGACGGACTTTGTCAACATTTTTGCCAAGACGAAATTACGCCCCGTAATTAGCTTTGGGATACTGCTCGTGTACCTTACAGGCATGATGCGATTGAAGGGGTACTGAGCCGTCGAATACTCGAAACAAACACCCTTGTGCTGCGCGCCATAGAACCAAGACATGTAGGGTGATCGACCAGCCGCGCTGAAACAACATACTCCTATGGACATGTCGTCGAGGTCGCGCAGAGCGTCGTTAATCCGCGTACGGATTTCCGGAGAAGCAAGGTTCTTCTCAACACGGTCACGGATTGCCGTCAAAACCTGTTCATCCGACATCGACTCCCAAGCTGCCGCCAGCGCATCAATTTCAACATCTGGAAAGAGCGCGCGGAATCCCTCTGCGCCCGCTCCACGCTTACGCACTGCTTGGATAAACAACCGGGCATCACGATCATTCCACGTCGGTTCGTATTCGTACGTACCTTCGTTTGGATCGTTCAAATCTGGATAAGCTGAAAAATAGAGCGACTGAGTGGCAAGTTCGGAGACCGTATAATCATTGATCACCCGATAGCGAAAGACAGTACGTGGCCTCGCAAGCTCTCGCAGGTAATGGAACCGGTCGACAATCTGTCCAACGATATTCATTTTCAAGAGCCGTGGTGGTTAGACGTTCTGAACCTTCATGGCATATTACAGTCGCAACGCGGACCAAGGCAGAGACAACTTCCCAATTGAGCACTAGCACACGGATCAATTTTGCGTTGCAAAGTGGGGGATTACGGTGACAGTGCACTCGACGACTCCGGCCGTTTCGCGAGGCCGAAGGCTCATGAAGGAAGTGCATTGTCACCGCAGTTGCGATCCTAGGTCATGCGCCGAGGCTGTTGAAACGAGTCGCCGAAAGCCTCCTCCTTTCGCGTTCGGTAGATGGTGACGACCTCCCGGCACGCTTTGACATTCAACCGGTGGAAATCGGTCTTCAATTGATCCAGCTCGCCAGCGGTTATCCGGTAGTTGGCCGCGCCCAGGAACAGCAGCGCCATCGTGGTGGGCCATGAGAAATCGAGAGACTTGGCCAGGATCAACACCGGCTCGCGATCCTTCTCGATCAATGCCCGCTCCGCGACGTCTATTGGGAGCCGACAGAGCAACGACAGGGCAACGGTGGTCTCGTTGAACTTGAGAGAGTGAGCAAGCTCGAAGACCTTGTCTTCCGTCAATTCGCCTCTCTCGTGCAGTTTTGCCACCGTGCGTTTCGCCGTGAAGTAGTCCTTCGACGCCGGGCCAAACCTGGCGTGAATGGCCCCGGTGACATCGACGACGGCACGATGGACCTGATTTTCGATGTCCGGACGCTCCCTCTTCAGCTTTTGCCGCACCTCTTCAGAGGCTTTGGCGATCAACTGGTGGAAGAGATGTCGGGGAATGTCCTTTCGAAGTCCCACCGATTCAGCGAGGATCGAATCCCCTTCCGACCGCCGCACCAGGTGCAGAAATCCGGATTTGGAGAGACTAGCCCCGGCATTCGACGCGACCGAGGTTACGACCTCGGGAGAACCCCGCACCACCAGGACATCGGTGACCGCTTCCGGGACCGTTTGTCGCCTGGAGATTGCAAGCAAATGTTGCTGGCTCTTGTTCTTGGCGCACGCAATCAATGTCTCGGTGTCGAGGCGCTGCGACTGGCTGAGAACCGGCCATGCGACATCGATGCAGTCGTCGCTTGCCATCTGCCGGGTCAACGCATAGGGCGCGTTTTGGCTGCATGCGAGCTTTCCCGCGAGCTTCGCCCGTGCGCTCGCTTCAATCTCCTGCGCTAGACGACCGATGACCTCACCGAAGGTCCAGATCTGCTCCTCGGAGTAAGTGCCGGCGATCAGGATGTCTGCCGCATGCCAGAGCGCCCGCAGACAACTCTCGGGATTTCCTCTCGCAACTGCTTCGTCCAACTCGGCCAGGAATGACGTGATAGCAGCCATTGATGCGCTCGCAGTTTGAAAATGATCGAACGACAAAAGCGGGATTTCAAAGGAATGGGCGATGACACCACCCAGACCTGAACACGCGGTAAAATCATTCCCGCCGCCTTGGATCGGGAATAAGGTCCGCCTAATCAGATCGATCGAATTTTAGGGATTGCCTGACTTGGAGAAAGCGGACGCCGTCAACGACCCGCCCAACGTAGCTGCACCCGCGAGGTCACGCGTTGGGACCAGCAGCAGCCTCTGGCAAGCGAAAGATTACCTCGGCTGGGGCAGCCGCACGGCCCACCGTCACGCGGCGGGGCCTGTAGCTCAATGGTTAGAGCCGGCCGCTCATGACGGTCTGGCGGGCGGATGACATAGGCACCCGCCTGCAGGACCTCGTCACTCTCACCCGGAGGCGCGACCGGCGTAACTACAATACCAGTAACAGTCCCGAAACCAGCAAGATGCCGAGAATAATTCGCCGGAACAGCGCGTCATTGACGCAGCGAAAGACAAAAATCCCGAGCGCCGTTCCTGCAACGAGCGCCGGGATGCCGACGGCGAAGTCAGCCAGGACCTTTGTCGACAGATCTCCTCGGATCAGCATGAGAACAAGTGCGAATATCTGCATGGCGGCGATGAAGGGTTGAACCATTCCACGCTGTTCGGTTTTTGGCACGCCGTGGATGTCACACCATATGGTCGGTATTGCACCCGGCATTGCCGTCAACCCGCCGACAAAGCCTCCGCTGAAGCCGACCAATGCATTACGTCCCGCATTCATCTGCAAGCGATGAGAAAGCGCCGGCCGGAACAACGTGTAGGCCGCGTAGCAGGCGACGGCGAGGCCAAAGCTCTCCCTGAAGATCCGGGCGTCTGCAGCTTGCAACAACCACACGGCGATCGGAACGCCGAGCAATCCGCCGACGACCAGTCCCGAGCTCTGCTTCCAGCAGATGCTTTTTCTCAGGGACCAAAGACCCGCGGCTTGCACGGTGATGCTGCAGGCCATCATCAGCGGGACCGCCTCCCGTGGTGGGAGAACGTGAAGGAGAATCGCGCCGGCCACCGCCGAAAAGGCAAAGCCCGCGAGGCCCGAGACGAAAGCGCCACAAAACACAGCGATGCTGAGCAGGCAAAACGACGCCATGTCGCCCATGAGCTAACCCTTCTTGTCTGTCAAATCCTGGAATAGCGAGCTGGCGATCAGTCCCCGGACGACAGTCCGGACGGCTCGGGCGGTGCCCCGGCATCGCTCTGGCGGGTCGACGTCAGCATCGTGGCTGCAAGGATGTGAAAAATGACAACGCAGATGGCGATCGTTGCGAGCAGCGCATTCTCGCCCGGTGCCGAAATCCGAAGCTTGCGTTCGGACGGCTTTTCACTGACCGGCATTGTCACGCCCTCCAACATCTGACCGAGAGGCAAACCGGGGCCACCCATTGTCGGTCAGGTGACGATTCTGTCGAAGGGTGCGCTCTGCCTGCAGCCGTCGCGAATGGTGGAGCGCCTGAAGGAGACGCCCAAACCAGCCTTCCTTTCGGGAAGACCCCGTGGAGGCGACAAACGAGCTCGCTGACAACAACGCATCGCTTCCGGTTGAAGCTCTGCTGTCGAACCATGGTACGGTGGATGCCGCGATCGACTGAAACATCTTTTGAAGCAGCAACCCATAGAATACGCGGGTGAGACGCCGCGCCTTTTCTTCCAAGCGCATGACACGAGCACCTTGTGTGAGTGACTGGATACGGCTGGAAGTATGGGGCGGGACGCCGCGCCACGCTTTAAGGCGGGCTTAATTTGTTCTTATCGTTTCCTTGATTCTGAAGGGTGTGCTTGCTTTCGGGCCCGCGTACCGGTTGAATATCCGCCTCGCGCACCTCCGAAGGCATTGTTTTGCTGTACCTATTTGACGAGTTTGTCCTCGACACCGATCGGCGGGAATTGCGCCGCGACGGACGTACGATCCCGTTGCAGCCCCAGGTTTTTGACGTCCTCGAATATCTGATCCGCCACCGCACCCGGGTGGTGACCAAGGACGATCTGATCAGTGCGATCTGGGGCGGGCGCATCGTCTCGGAGTCGGCGCTCACCACCCGCATCAACGCAGCCCGTACCGGAATAGGCGATTCCGGCGAGGCGCAGCGGCTGATCAAGACTTTGCCGCGCAAAGGCGTCCGCTTTATCGGCACGGTGCGGGAAGCGGCCAGGGAGGTCGAGAACGCGGTCGTACCTCTGAAAACCGAAATCTCCACCCTGGTGGTCGGCCGGACCCCCTCCTTCGGGACGATCGACCAGATGACGCGGCACGTCTTGTCCGGCAAACGGCAGATGGCTTTCGTCACCGGAGAAGCCGGGATCGGCAAGACGGCCTTCATCGCCAAGGCGACCGAGCAGCTGACGGAACAGGGCTTCGATCAGCTCTATGGGCGCTGCACCGAACGGTTCGGGACAGACGAAGTCTTTCTTCCACTCATCGATGCGCTGGTGAGCCGTTATCGCGCAAACGGTCCGGAATTGATTTCGGCCGTTCGCGCCCACGCACCCACCTGGATCCTGCAATTGCCAGGCGTCATCGACGCGTCGGAACGCGCGGCTTTCCAGGATGAAGTGTTCGGCGCAACGCGCGAGCGGATGCTGCGCGAATTTTGCGATCTTCTGGAAGCGCTGAGCATCGACCGCCCCTGGGTTCTTGTTCTCGAAGATCTGCACTGGAGCGACTTCGCGACACTCGACGTACTGTCTCGCTTCGCGCGCGGGAACGGCAAGGCGCGCGTGCTGGTCCTCTGCTCCTATCGTCCGGCCGACAGCTCCGTCGGCGGGCATCCCATCCCTCGCCTGCACCGGGATCTCGAGATTCACGGATATTGCAGCGAATTGCGCCTGGATCGGTTGTCGCGCTCGGAGGTCGAGCGTTACCTGGCATTGCGCTTCGACGACGAGGAACTTGCCTCCAGCCTGTCAAGGCCGATATTCGAGCGAACGCTGGGACATCCCTTGTTCGTTGCCACGCTGCTCAAACACTTGATCGACCAGGAATCGATCGTCGAAATGGACGACGGATGGCGCCTGTCCTCACAGGCAGCATTTGCGCAGGACCGCATTCCAGACAGCCTCGTGAACATGATCGGCCACGAGCTCGATCGCCTCACCGACAACGAGCGCCGTCTGCTCGATGTCGCCAGCGTTGCCGGCGAGGAATTTTCTGCGGCCCTCGTTGCGGCCGGTCTGTCCGACGATGCGATCGACGTTGAAAGCGACATCGAAGCGTCGATCCGGAAGGATCAAATCCTGGTGCGTTCGGGGGTTTCCGAGTGGCCCGATGGCACATATTCGGGCTCCTACGCTTTCCGTCACATTCTCTATCAGAACATCATTTACCAGAATCTGCCGCCCGGGCGCCGCGCACAAACGCACAAGCGCCTGGGCAACAGGCTGGAGGAGGCCTATGCCGGCCGCACCTCCGAAATAGCGCCCGCGCTCGCACTTCACTTCGAGCAGGGTCGCGACTTTCCGAGCGCGTTGCGTTACCTCCGGGAAGCAGCGAAGAACTCGACGAAGCGCCTCGGCCATGCGGAGGCCGCAAGCTATCTGACCCGCGCGCTTGGTATACTCGATCGTTTCGATGCTGCCGACAAATTCTCAACCCGCGTCGCTCTTTTGCGGGAGCGAAGCTGGGCTCTTCGCTCGTGCGGCGACCTCGCCGGCTCCATCCGCGATCTGCGAGACATGATTGCCTGCGCCGAACAAGCGGGCGAGATCAAGCAACAGCTCAATGGCCTCACGGCTGTGAGCAGCCTCTGCTTGCGCGTGGATCGCCACGCCTGCCTTGAGGCCGCTGAGGATGTGCTGTCGCGAAGCCAGGCGCTGGCGGACGACACATTCAAGGCTCTGGTCCAGGGCAGCAGTGCGAGCGTCAACCTGTTCCTCAACGGCTGGCGCAAACAGGACGCCACGCTTTGCGACAGGGCGATCGAGCTGAGCGCGAATGCCACGAATTATGGCATCCTGATCAGGCGCAATGGAATATCCGGTATCGTTGATTGCTGGAGGTCGCGGTACCAGGAGTGCCGCCGCGCCGGCACGGAAGGCAAGCGGTTGGCGCGTCTGGCCGGCGACGTCTACACTTTTGTTCTGTTCAACGTTCTTGAATCGATCGCGCTCATTCATCTGGGCGAATGGCGCGAATTGCGACGTGAAATCACGGCCGGCCTCGAACTAGCCGTCAGGAACGCGAACGGCCCCAGCAGCGCATTGTGCCGGCTGACACTTGCGTGGTTGCACGTCGAAGCGATGGACTTTGATGGCGCCCGTGAGCTCTGCGAAAGCGTCGACGATAGTCTTCTGGTCGGCGATCAGTCGACGTACTTCCACAAGCGGGCCGTCCTGGCCAAGGCCTATGTCGGGCTGAACGACCCGTCGGGAGCTCGCAGGCAATTTGACGACATCGAGCGCCGCAGGCATGAAGAAGGCATCGACATCGAATTTACCGCCGCGACGCAGGTGTATCATTGTCTCGGCGAATATTACTTGCAGGTTGACGACCTTACGCAGGCCCAGAGCTGTGCTCGCCAGCTCCACGACTATGTGGCCACGGCTCCGGATCTCAATCACCTGGCCCAGGCCCACGGACTGCTCGCGCGTACCGCGCTTGCCTTGGGCAATTCAGCGGAGGCTCAGTTGCAGCTGTCCCGCGCGCTGGAGATCGTCGACGGTGCCGACTTCCCGATTGCCTCCTGGCGGGTGTACCGCACGGCCGCCGAGATCTTCGCGAAGTACGGCGACGTCGACAGGGCGACGACGTATCGCATGCGTTTTGTCGAGACCGTCCGAAGGCTCGCGCAAAATTTCGAACCCGGGGATCGGCTGCACAAGAGCTTGCTCGCCATGTTGGCAACGCGAACAGCGCAGCTGGAAGCAATGACCTCTCTGCCTTCGCGGCCCGACAGTGCACGCCATTGACCCAATCCGCCCCGGCACGCATCGTGAGGGCTGCGCTTCCGCAATCGAACGGCCCGTCGACGGTCGTCGACTATTTTCTTGTGTCTGCAACAGTCAGACCCGGCCGATTGACTTTTGAAGAGTTCGGCAAACGCGTGACGAGAGCGGATCGTCGGGAGGCCTGCTTTGCCCGATTCGGCATTTTATGCCATCATGCGGATGCGGACGAGCGGATGGATCGCCGGATCGGTCCCTCGAATCGCTGACGTGATCGAGTCGGGGCAATCGTCGTGCGAACGCCTTCACTGGATATGCGCTCCACTCCGGGAGCCGGCTCGCGGCCGTCGCGCCGGCAGGTGCTGCGCGCGAGCCTGATCGGCGGCATTGCCGTGTACGTGGCCCCGCTGGGCAGCCAGGCCTTTGCGTCGCTATTCGAACAACGGCTGCTGACGCGACCGGACTGGGGTGCCACTGATGGCGTCCTGAAATATCGAATCGACGGCACCTCGAAGGTCATTGGAGCGAAGGTGTTCGCACGCGACCTTCGCGCACGGGACATGCCGCATTGGCCGCAGCAGCAGTCTCACGCCCTGGTGCTCCGCACGACCAGAGCCGATCGCATCTACGCCGGCTTCGACCTGTCGCTGCTCGGCGACGACCTCAAGCCCGACCGCGTGGTGACAGCAGCGGATTTGACGCGCGACGGGCTCGCATTCCCTGACTTCTACGGCGAGGACACTCTGCTGCCGGAAGGCAAGACGCCGGCCTATCTGGGCCAGGCCGTCGCGATTCTGGTCTTTCATGATTTCGTCCGCTTCCGCTTCGCCAAGGAAAAGTTGCAGTTCAACGACGCCGTCATTCGCTACGGCGCGAGCACCGGGCCACTGCAGCGCGATCCATGGGGCACGTCCCGTTTCGTGCGGGTGGGCGGCAACACGCCCTACGACGATGACGTGTTTTCCTGCCTCAAGGACGGGCCGATTTCCCCCGGCTACGAAAAGCATGAGCCCGTCTGGCCCGCGCCGGCGCGCGACGGCGAACTTGGAGCGCGGGGCATGTACCACGCCACGGCCATCGGCGACGAGCTGGCGCAACCACCCGCCGAATGGGTTGTCCTGAAGCGCCGCTACGCGACGCAGTCGGGCGACACCGCGGCACTCGAGCCCGACAACGCCAATGGCTGGTACGATAGCGACAAGCAGGAACTGCACCTGGTCGTGCCGACGCAGTCGCCGCAGGAGGTGGCGAAAGGCGCGGCGACCATGCTGCAAAGCAGTCGCATCGGGTTGAAGCGGCTGTTCCTGTATCCCTGCTTCACAGTCGGCTATGGCGCGAAGGACAGTTGCAGCATGCCGTATTACGGCCTCATCGCCGCCGTCTACGGCGGCAGTCGGCCGGTGCGCCTCGCCAACGATCGGTTCGAGCAATTCCAGGCTGGTCTCAAACGGCACCAGCTCAGCATGGACTATACCGTGGCGATCGAGCGCCGCACCGGTTTGCTGCAGTCATTGCGGGCCGGGATCGTCGCAAATGGCGGGGGCCGCAAGAATGTCTCAGACCTTCTCATCAAGGTAGGCGCGACATCGCTTGGGTCGGCCTACTATTTCCCGAAGACCGATGTTACCGCGACCGCCATTGCGTCGCGCGCCGTCGATGCCGGCTCGGCGCGCGGCTACGGCGCTCTTGAAACCATGACGGCGACCGAACTGATGATGGACGATATCGCTGGCGAACTTGGTCTTGATCCCATCGAGTTCCGCCTGCGAAACGTACTGAAGACAGGAATGAGAAACACCCAGGGTGCGATCCCGACCGGCGTTCTGCGCGCCGAGGCGGTGCTGGAAAAAGCCCGCGCCCACGCGCTGTGGAGCGGCCGCGGCGCGCGCAAGCAGGCCTTCGACGCCGACCATCCCGGAAAATACTACGGGGTCGGCTTCGGCTGCATCCAGTGGCGCTTTGGAAATGGGGCGGAAGCCAGTCTCGCCAAGGTCGAGCTCGCGCCCGATGGACGCATCATGGTTTCCAACAGCGGTGCCGAGATCGGCACAGGCTTGTCGTCGGGACAGGCCGTGGCCTGCGTGCGCTGGCTGGGCCGGCCGGCCGATGCGGTCGAGCTTGCCGTCACTGACTGGTCCGATCTGCCGGTAGAAACGAGCGGCGATCCGCGAGCGATGAGTCAGGCAGATCAGGACCGCCTGGCGGAGAACCCGCGCTGGAGCCCCGCCTACGCGTCGGCGTCCAGTGCCAGCAACTCATCCTACTACCTCTCGCATACGACCCGCGAGGCGGCGCGTATCGTTTATGTCCACGGGCTGTTGCCAGCCGCGTTGGCGATCTGGACACGCGACGCACCGGCGGGATCGCGCGTGCCATCGATCGAGGATGCGCGCTGGCGCGATGGATCACTGACGGTCGAGGGCCTGGAGCCGCTGCCACTGGTCCGGCTGGTGCGGGAGGCGCATGCGCGCGGTCTCGTGGTCGGCGCAGCGGTGCACGGCTTCAACCGCTGGCGATGGGCCGAAGCCGACTTCGTTGTGAACAACGTCGCGGTACACGCGCCCGTGGACGCGCTGTCGGTGCGGTATGGCGAGGGCGGGGACGTGTCAAAGCCGGGTGCCCTACAAGGTCGCTATCACGTGCTCGACCGCCAGGCCGTGATCTTTCCGCCGACCCAGAACTACCACGCGATGGTTGGCTACTGCACCGCGGCCGGCACGCTGGCCGAGCTCGTGGTGGACGCGGCCAGCGGAAAAGTGACGCTGCTCTCGCACCACACGATCCTGGACTGCGGCACAATGCTGGTGCCGGACCTGGTGTCGGGCCAGATCCAGGGTGGCACCGCCACCGGCATCGGCCTCGCATTGCATGAGCACATGCCGCTCTACGAGGACGGTCCCGGCAACGGCACCTGGAATTTCAATCGCTATCACCTCCCGCGCGGCAGCGATGTGGCGGCATGGACGCAGACCGCTGAGATCTTGCAGCCGCTGTCAGAAAGCGAGCCGCCGAAGGGCATGGCCGAAGCGACGGTGATACCGATCATGTCAGCGATCGTGAACGGCATCGCGCATGCCATCGGCCATCGTTTCCGCACATTGCCGGTCACGCCGGACCAGATTCTGGCGGTGCTGGGATGAGCCTGCCGACCCGCCCGCTGACGGTAACCATCGACGGCCGGCAACGCGGCCCCATCGATGTGCCGGACGGCTTGATGATGATCGATCTGCTGCACGAAATACTCGACCTCACCGGGTCTCGCCTGGGCTGCGGCATCGGCATCTGTCATGCCTGCGTCGTGATCTGGGACCGGGACGATGGCACCAGCGAAGAGGTGCGGACCTGCATCACCGGCGCCGGATTCTTCGACGGAAAGCGCATCCGCACCATCGAGGGCATCGCCCGGCACAACGACAAGGGCGAGATCCTCTCACTCTCCCCGGTGCAGCAGGCCTTCCTCGACCAGTTCAGCTTCCAGTGCGGCTACTGCACGCCGGGCTTCGTCATGGCGGCCACCGTGCTGATCGAACGGCTCGCGCGCACGCCGGTGCCCCGTGGCCAGGTCGAGGCGACGGTGGCCGCGGCGCTGGAGGCGCACATCTGCCGCTGCACCGGATACGTTCGCTACTATCAGGCGGTGCGCGACGTGATCCTGGCGACGCCCGGCCTGACACGGGACGTGGGATGACCCTCCACCGCCCCGGCCGCTGGGCCTTGGTCATCGCCGCGGTGATCCTGATCGCGGTTATCGCCACTGCCGCGTTTGCGTTGCAGAACCTGCTGGCGGGAAAGATCGGCGGCCCTGTGCAGGTCGCCAACGCCTCTGCCGACGCCGTCACGCGCGGAAAATATCTGGCCGCGGCGGCGGACTGCGCCGCCTGCCACACGGCCCCGGGCGGCGCACCGTTTGCGGGCGGTCTGCCCATGCAGAGCGGCTTCGGCACGATTTACGCGACCAACATCACACCTGATCCCGATGTGGGGATCGGCCGCTGGAGCGCGGAGGATTTCTGGCATGCTCTGCACAGCGGCGTCAGGCGCGACGGGCGGCAGCTCTATCCCGCCATGCCGTACACGTCCTACCGCGACATGACGCGCGCGGATTCGGACGCAATCTATGCCTATGTGATGCAGCTGCGCCCGATGAAGGTGGCGGGCCCAAAAACAGAGTTGAGATTTCCCTTCAACCTGCGCCTCGGCATGGTCGGCTGGAACTTGCTGTTCCTGAGCGACAAGCTACCTGCGGTATCCACCGGTCGGTCCCCGGCATGGCAGCGCGGGCGATACCTGGTGAACGTACTGGGGCATTGCGGCGAATGCCATACACCGCGCGGCATCGCAGGTGAGATGAAGCTGTCGCAGTCATTGACCGGGTTTGCGCTCGGCCGCGTCGCTGCGCCAGACATCACTCCGGCAGCGTTGGCGGCCCGCGGCTGGACCGCTGCGGGTTTGCGTGCATTTCTCATGCGCGGGACCGCGCAGCAAAGCTGGGCCTTCGCGGACATGCGTACGGTGGTCGCGCTCAGCACCAGGAACATGACGGCCGAGGATCTCGATGCCGTCACAACCTATCTGCTCGGCGACGACCCGCTGCCAGTCCGACCGCCGGCCATCGATCCGGCGCAAGTCCGCGCGGCAGCAACTGGTGCGGGGCGACTGAGCTACGTGGCATTGTGCGCCGGCTGCCACGGCCTCGACGGCAACGGCGTACCCAATACGGTGGTCGCGATACGCAACAACAGCACGCCGCGCCTTGCTGATCCGCGCAATCTGATCGTTGCCATGCTGGACGGTGTCGGACGGAATAATTTCCCGCATTCCGAGAGCATGGAGGCGATGCCGGGATTTTCCGACAAGCTGAGCGATAGCGAGGCGGCCGAGTTGGCGAACTATCTGCGCGTCACCTTCGGTGGGCAGAAAGGCGACGTGACGGCGGCGGACGTGCGCGCGCTACGTGCACTGTCACCGTAACGCCGGCAAGGTCGGATGCTCAACATATCATCGGGTTATCCCCGTGGTCGCAAACTCCACCCGGTTGATCCGAGGGCACTGCCGCAAATGCGTGGTAGGCCGGCGCAGCGACTGATCGCTCGCGCTCGATGCGAGAGCTCGACCCCACGCTCTGTTCGGTGTGTCGATCGCTGGTGCGGTGCTCACGCGCCTGGAGCGGCGTGCTGAAGATTGCGGTGACGACCAGTCCGGTCAACAAGGCCTTGGACAGGACTGACCCGATGGGATTTTTTTTGAATGTAGTCATGGTGGCGGTTCCTTTCGATTTGGTGATCTCCCGCGAGGCAAGAGATCCGATCCACCACTCATAGACGTGCGTTGCCGCGTCCTTATTCCCAACTCACAAAGTAGTTTCCGAGGCGCGTACAATCTTCTCGGACACGAGACAGAGCTCCACGCCAGATTGGGTTGCCTGCATCGAACGTGAATAAAAGTTTAGCTGACCGAGAACCAGGCGTGTCCACGCAGTGCGAGGCGAGCCTTTCGAGGCCGTGACGGCGAGACCGAAAAAGCGCATGGACCCACAGCGCGTATAAGACCATATTACCCAGGCATCACTTTGTTCGAAGAGCAAGGGATTGATCGAATGTACGCCAACATTCTCTTGAGCACGGATGGGTCGGACCTCGCGCGAAAAGGCGTTGAGCATGGCATTGCCCTGGCGAAGGCCTTGAACGCCAGGCTGACGATCATCACGGTGACGGAGGCGCTGCCGGTCGACTATGGGAGCGGACACGCCTCTGGATGGATTCCGACCCAGGAGGAGGTTGACAGCTTCAACGCAGCCTGCAAAGCCCGAGCGGGTAAAGTGCTCGATGAGGCGCGCGCCATGTCGGAGCAGATCGGCACGCCTGCGGAACTCCTGCACGTTCCGAATGCGCACCCGGCGACTGCGATCATTGAAGCAGCAGAGTCGAGAGGCTGCGACTTGATCGTCATGGCCTCTCATGGGCGTCGCGGCCTCAGGAAGCTGTTTTTGGGCAGCCAGACATCCGAGGTCCTGGTGTACGGAAGTATTCCGGTGTTGGTCGTGCCGAAGCCGGCATAGGGACTTACCCGGCGCCGCCTGGCTGTTTCGCTGAGCTACTGTACAAGAAACGATGGCCGCTCTCTGGCGGCAGGAGAATTTGATGGTCAGTGAAAAAGGCCCGAACATCAAGAAGAAGCAGAAATGCAAGAATTGTGAAGGCAAAGGCTTACTCAAGAAGGGCGACAAGGTGGTGAAGTGCCAGCGCTGCAAAGGCACGGGGGTGCGGTGATATCGAGTTGATCACCGCTCCATGACCGGGGGATTGCGATGACGGTCCACTTCGCCAGCGATCGATTTTATTTTCGATCTGCGAAGCTGGATCGGGCCAAGGTCACGGCGTCACCAATTCGCCTTAGCGTATTGGCGTTGCGCAAGGTGCCGACGCCTTTCAGGCGCCCCGCGCCTAACGCCGAAAGCAAACGCGATCGCGATGGATCGCCCCTAAAATGGATCCAGAGATCGCCGCCGGCGACGGCAATTCGTTCATCGCTGACATAGTGCGCCAGGGCGTTTTCGCCGCCTTTCGGGATTGGACTGCGCATCACGCGAACGGCGACCCTTTGCGGATCGGCGGTCGCTTCGGCACGAAACGGGTTTGCGCGCAGCAGGCGTCGCCACCTGTCAGCGTTGCGAACGATAATTGCGACATGCTTGCCGAACCGCGCGTTGAAGGCGACTTCGAGATTTTTCTCCAACTCGGAAATCGACGCCTTGTCGCTCTCAAACGTCAGATTTCCCGTTGCACCGATGGTTCTGGGGTCGTGAAGGCCGAGTCCTTGCGCCATGGCACGCAGCTCGGCCATCGCCAATCGCCGGCCGAGCGGCAGAACCACACTGTAAAGCAGGGCCACGTAGGTCGTCATCGTTGGATGGCTCTCGTTTTCGGTCGGCTGTCCTAACCAGCTCTATCTTTCACAAGGTCAAATATCTTACGGGGTGCAGTCAAGCACTGTCACCGTAATAGCCCGCACCATGAAGCCACTGGTATTCCGGCCGGCAATATCAAGCCTCGTGCAGTATTCTGGGCGATCCATCACAGAAAGGTCGTGAGCTCATAAGCCAGCACGGCTCCGCCAAGACAGCGCCGCCATGGGTTCACCCCGCGGAAAATCTCGTCGAGGGCCCAAATGATGAGGCCGCCTTTGAACACGATGTCCAGGGCAATAGCGGCAGTGCCCGGCGGCTGCCAGACCCAGCGCAGGACACCGGCCACGATGACGACCCAGAGAACGAGGTTGGGGACCTGGGCGATCGTGATGTCACCGGTTTCGCGATTCCGAAAGAACCATTGCAGGAACCTGGACATGATCACGCTCGCCTCTCCGATCGCGAGGTTACTCGCATAATCCGGTCACCGCGATTGCGGCCGTCCCGATGTCTGCTATCGAGGGCCGCATCGAGTCTTTCGCGATTTCGGGAGATGATGAGGACAACGCTGGATTGCTTGCCATCGACGGGCCGCCCGCGCGTCCCGACGCATTGCGGATTTTTTCGATGGAGCAGCCACATCGAACAAGGGCGCCGTCGCCGGCGCCCTTCATCGCTTGCCGCTCAATCCCGGCTGCGATGCAGCACGTGCCGTTGCTGCTGCGGGGCATAGGCCCGCATCGGGTTGATACCGCAGCTCTCGTTGGTGCCGCTCGCGGTGGCACGGCACTGCTCATAGGTGGAGAACTCGCAATTGCCGGGGTAGCCCGATTGGCGGCCCTGCAGGCAATAATTGTCTTGCACCTCGGTTGCGGACGCGGCGGTAGAGGATGCCGCGACGGTCAGGGCGGAAACGGCCGCAAGGACGGCGATGGCAAGATGACGATGCATGGGGAACTCCTGTGTAGCGCTCGCTGGATGCGAGAACTCTCGTGAGCTAACGCTTCAGATCTCGAATGCTTCGCAGGCGGAGAGATTAAATCGCTGTTATGTGCCACAGGGGCGGCACGCCCGTGCTCCGCTCCACCACGCACTCCGCACCATCGATAACGCAGGGTGCGTGACGAAAATCCCTGATGGTGGCGGGCTTGTCGCCGACCCAGCACGTACCGAATTTGGTCCAGCCGGCCGGCGCGCGATCTTACAGCTCAGGCGGCCAGCCCGATCGCTCGGCTCGACGCAAGGACGACTTTACGATCAGGCGATGGAATGGCGCGATTCCCGCGATATAGGCCCGCCCTCCCAAATGATTGAAGGTCACGACCGTTGTGGCGACCAGTCGGCGGCACAAAGCGGACTCTTCAACCAGAACGGACAAACGGAAGTCGAGATGGCGATCGTCCTCACCAAGAATAATCTCATGACGACGCCGATCGTAGACCCGAAAGAAATCGATCCTGTCGGTCGCAACGTCATCGCGCAACTCAGACGATGTCTTGAGACCAAACCCCGCAACCAAAGTGTCCCTTAGAGCCACTAGCCAGCCAACCCACCGCGGCTGACCCATCAGCATATGGGTGGCGAGGCGCTCGGCATCGCCCGTCGCATGGCTCGGCAGATCGATCGCGAATGCGTCAGCGAAGCCCGCATTGGCGTAGAGCGGCTCGAGCACCGAATGTTGGGGCAAATCCACTCGAGCAACGCGCGCCATAGATGTTCCGCCCGGACTGAATGGAAGCGAAGAGGTGGTGGAGACCAATAGCACCGGCTAGCCTCACCAACAAGCGGCGAGGCCACTGGGCAGGTCGATGCCCCCTTCCCGCTCAGCGGTCATTGAAACTGAAGCGCAGACCACGCTGCCGGCCACGTACACTCAACCTCCATCCACCACGCACTCCGCATCATCGATAACGTAGGCTGCGTGACGAAAATCCCTGATGGTGGCGAGCTTGTCGGCGGACCAGTTCAACAGCATGAAATATTTCGGCCGCCCACTCGGCTCGTTCGGATCGAACACCAGGATCGCGGGACGTCCGTCGACCTGCCCCGTCACCAGGTGCCAGTCGCTGATCTTCGAATAATTGCCGAAATAGCGCGACACCTCGGCCTTGCCATTCAGCCTGGTGCGGTTGACGAGCTCGAGCCTGACGTCATCGGCGATCATGGCGCGGATCGCGTCGAAGTCGCGGGCATTGAAACGGCCGACATAGGCGTTGAGCCGCGTGCGGTCGGCCTCCGACAGGCCCGGCTGCGGCGCGTCGTCCGGCTCCCCGGCGAACTCACGCAGCTGCGTGCGCCCACGATGCAGCGCGGCCTTCACCGCCGGCAGGCTGAAATCCATGATGTCGCAGACCTCGGCAAGCGAGCAGCCGAGCACGTCCATCAGGATTACGCTGGACCGCTGCGCCACCGGCAGCCGCATGAAGGTGCGCAGGCTGGTCGCAGCGATCTGGCGGCTTTCCACGTCATCGAGCTGGTCGGCAATCATCTCCACCTCCTCAGCCGAATGCAGCGCCTCCTGCCGGTTGCGGCGGCGCAGGAAATCCAGCGCGGTGTTGTGCGCGATGCGGAACAGCCAGCCCTCCGTATTGACGGCGGGCGTGACCGATTGCAGCGCTCCCATCGCCTTGATCAGCGCATCCTGCAGCACGTCCTCACCGTCGATGACCGAGCCGACCATGCGCGCGCAGTAGCGATGCAGCTTCGGCCGCATCCGCGCCAGCAGCGCCTCGATATCGATGGTGGCCAGTGGCTCTGGCGCCATTGTTCCTCCGACTCGCCTGGTCAGGACTCGTCCAGCATACGGTAGTTGCCGACGATCCTCACATCACGAACCAGCGGCGGCTCGGCGCAGCGGTCGCGGATGCCGTCCTGGAACGCCTGAAACGCCCTCAGTTTCGGGATCGGGCTCGAGCCGTCCTCGGCCGCGGCCTCGACCAGATGGATGAAGGTGTCGTCCTCCAGCCGCAGCGTCAGATAGCGCACGCCGTCCGGCCCGGCCGCCTTCAATTCGGCAAATACGGCCGAAACCAGCTCGGCGTTCCTGTCGGCCAGCTCCGGCTTGGCCTTGTACCTGATCAACGTCCTTTTCATCGCGCGCTCCCTGCTCATGTCGCGACCTCCCGCATGGCTTTCCCAGACAACCGGTGCCCCGCTTTTCCGGATCAAGCTCGCGTCAATGGCCGCGTCATCCCCAAGGACGTTTGGCGGCCGGCGAAGGATGCGGCCCGGAAAAAAATATTTCGGGGCGCATCCTTTGCCCCTCCGGCCTCGTCTAGCCGGCAGAACGCGCCGCGACAGGGTGGCGCAACACACGGAGAGAGGGCGATGCAGACCCCGACCAATCGCGCCGAGAAGAACTGGGTGCTTGGCGTCACGGCGCTGGCATCCTTCATGATGGCGCTGGACGCCATGATCATTACGACGGCATTCGCGACCATCCGCGCCGAATTCGGCAGCCCGGTCGAGACGCTGCAATGGACCGTCAACGCCTTCAACCTGACCTTTGCCGTGCTGCTCCTGACCGGCGCCGCGCTCGGCGACCGCTTCGGTCGCCGCCGCATGTTCGCGGCCGGGATCGCCCTGTTCGTCGTTGCATCGGCGGCCTGTGCGCTCGCCGGCAACGCCACCGCGCTGATCGCCGCCCGCGCGCTGCAGGGCGCCGGCGCCGCGCTGGTGATGCCGCTGGCGATGGCGATCCTGAGCGGCACGTTCGGTCGCGAGGAGCGCGCCCGCGCGCTCGGCATTTTCGCCAGTATCACCGGCTGCGCGCTGATCATCGGCCCCGCCATCGGCGGCTTCATCACCGAACATTTCGGCTGGCGCTGGGTGTTCTGGATCAACCTGCCGATCGGCCTGATCGCGATCGCCCTCGTGCTGGCACGCTTGCGCGAAAGCTTCCGACCGGCTGCCGCATTGGACATCCCCGGACTGTCGCTCGTCGCCCTCGCGGCGCTCGCGCTGGTCTGGAGCCTGTTGCGCGGCAACGCCGTGGGGTGGGCGAGCGCCGAAGTCATGGGCACGCTGATGTCAGGCCTGGTGTTCACCGCCGGCTTCGTGCTCTGGGAATTGCGCGCGGCCGCGCCGATGGTGCCGATGCGGCTGTTCGCATCGCGGGCGCTTGCCTCCGGCATGTCCGCCAGCGTCCTGTTCTACGCCGCGATGTATGGCGTCTTGTTCCTGCTGCCGCAGTTCCTGCAGACCGCGCTGGGCTTCGACGCCTTCGGCGCCGGACTTCGCCTGCTGCCCTGGACCGCGACGCTGTTCGTCACCGCCCCGATCGCCGGCGCGGTCGTCAACAGGTTCGGCGAGCGGCCGCTGGTGGTGACGGGATTGCTGATGCAGGCGATCGGTCTTGGCTGGATCGCGGCGATCGTGGGCCCCGCGGTTGCCTACTCCGCTCTCGTCGCTCCGCTAGTGCTGGCCGGCGTCGGCGTCTCGATGGCGATGCCGGCGGCGCAGAACGCCGTCCTGAGCTCGGTCGCGGTGGCAGAAATGGGCAAAGTGTCCGGCATCTTCAACATGGGCCGCTTCCTCGGCGGCATGTTCGGCATCGCTGCACTGGTGGCGAGCTTCTCGGCCAACGGCGGAGTCGATTCGGCCGCGCATTTCGAGCGCGGATTTGCCGCCGCGATGAGCCTCGCCGCAACGCTGTCGCTGGCCGGCGCGATTGCGGGGCTTTTCCTGCCGGCACGGCGACGGATCGCCAGCGCAGCCGCGCAGCAAGATGCGTGACGCGCACAGCGGCGGATACCGCACCATTCACTGTTCGCCCTAATCGAACAGTGAAGCCAATTCCGGAGAGATTATCCAACCATACTGCCCGCCTATTATCTCCCTCACCAGACAGGGAGACCCACCATGACCATCCAACACCCACGCACGGCCATCGTCACCGGCAGTTCGAAGGGCATTGGCGCCGCGGTCGCCGAGCGGCTGGCGCGGGACGGCCTCGCTGTCGTCGTCAACTATGCAAGCGGCGCTGCGCCGGCCGAGGCGCTGGTGGCGAAGATCAAGGCCGCCGGCGGGGCGGCGATTGCGGTCAAGGCCGACATCAGCAAGCTGGCTGACGTGCGCGCGCTGTTCGACGCGGCCGAGACGGCGTTCGGCGGCGTCGACGTGCTCGTCAACAATGCCGGGATCATGAAGGTCGCCCCATTGGCCCAGACCTCCGACGAGGTATGGGACCAGACCATCGCGATCAACCTCACCGGCACCTTCTATGCGCTGCGTGAAGCGGCGAAGCGGCTGCGCGAGGGCGGCCGGATCGTCAATTTCTCGACCAGCGTGGTCGGCCTCTATCAGCCGACCTATGCAGCTTACGCCGCGACCAAGGCCGGCATCGAGGCAATCACCCACATCCTGTCGAAGGAATTGGGGCCGAGGCGCATCACCGTCAACGCGATCGCGCCGGGCCCCGTCAACACCGAGCTGTTCCACAACGCCAACCAGCACAACATCTCGCCGATCATCGACCGGACGCCTCTCCATCGTCTCGGCGAACCCGACGACATCGCGCGCGCGATCTCGTTCCTGGTCGGGCCCGACGGCGGCTGGATCAACGGCCAGATCCTGCGCGCCAATGGCGGCATCATCTGAAGCCGCATCGTCTGGAGATCATGACCATGAGCGATGCGATCACGGGCGGGGCTCCGCGGCGCAGCCCCGCGTCCTGCTGTTGCCTGGCTTGCGCAATGTCTACGAGATCGCCAATCCCGTTTCCTATGCGGTTCTGCGCGTTGCCTTCGGATTGATCCTGTTCACGCACGGCTTGCCGAAACTGCTCGGCGAGTCCCACGGCGCCATGGCCAATCCGTTCGCGAGCTCCATCAATTTCATCACCAATTCATTGCATTTTCCGGCCCCGGTGGCGTTCGGCTATTTCGTGATGCTGCTGGAAACCATCGGGGCCATCATGCTCGCCGCGGGGCTGTTCACTCGCCTCGTCGCGCCGATGGTCGCCGTGCAGATGGCGATGATCTGCCTGATCCATTACCCCAAATGGGCCTGGATCGATCGCGGCATGGAGTACCCGTTCCTGATGGGCCTCGTTGCCCTGCACATGTCGTTTCGAGGCGGCGGGCGATTTTCCGCGGACCGCTTGATTGGACGGGAGCTTTGAAGGCACGCCGGGCGGCCCTGCCCGCTCCCGCCGTTCAATCCCCCCGCACACAACGCCACAGCAGATCGGCGATCTCGGCGCGGCGCTGCGCCCTCGCCTTCGGCGAGGACATGTCGAAGGCGAATTGCGCCTCGAAGGTGTGACGGTTGGCGACCGCGAAGAAGCTCAGCGCATTCAGCGTCATGTGCAGCTCGACCGGATCGATGCCGGGCCGGATCGCACCGCAGGCCGCGCCGCGCTCCAGCACCTTGGCAATCTGGCTGATGCTCGGCTGCGTCATCTCCTTGAGCCTGCGGCTGATGGCCATGTGCCGTCCGCGATGGATGTTCTCGATGCTGACGAGGCGGACGAATTGCGGATGGTCCTGGTGGAAATCGAAGGTGAACTCGGCAAGCCGGCGGATCGCAGCCTCCGGCTCGAGCGCCTCGAGATGCAGATCCTCCTCGGCGGCGCGCATCTCCGCATAGGCCATCTCCAGCACCGCGGTGAACAGCTCTTCCTTCGAGTTGAAGTAGTAGAAGATCAGCCGCTTGGTGATGTTGGCGCGGGCGGCGATGGCGTCGGTGTTGCCGCCGGACAAGCCGTTCTCGGCGAACTCCTCGAAGGCGATGTCGAGGATCTCCTGCCGCGTCCGCTCGCGGTCACGCCGCTTGATCGGCACCGGCTTCGCCGCCCGGACGGGCTGCTTCTTCACACCTGGCATCTGGCCCTTTGGTCCTTCGCGGCGGCCTGTCGCGGCCTCGCCCTTCCTCCATAGCGCAATCGCGGGCACTTGACATCAATTATCCGATTGGATAATTATCAATTAACCTATGGATTAATTAGGAGGGAGGAGACACATGCGCTTGATCGGCGACCGCCGCGCCAGCTCCCGACAGCAGCGACTGCCGGGAATGCCCGTGCAGGGACGCAGGCCATGACCGCGCTCGGCCTTGCCCACCTCACCGCGTTGGAGCTTGCGCCCACGGCGCTGGTTGCCGAGGCGGCGCGGGCCGGGTTTGCCGCCGTCGCGCTACGCTTCATCCCGGCAACCATCGACGGGCCGGCCTATCCGACGCAGGTCGGCACCGAGGCCCACCGCGCGCTGAAGCGCGTGCTTGACGGCGAGGGCGTGCGGGTCAGCGACATCGAGCTGGTCCAGCTCAAGCCCGCCATCGACATCTCCTCGCTCGCAGCCTGTCTCGAAGCCGGCGCCGATCTCGGCGCCACCGCGATCATCGCTTCGGGCGACGATCCGGATCGGTCCCGGCTCAGCGCGCGTTTCGCCGAGCTCTGTCAACTCGCCGGCTCCTTCGGCTTGCGCGTCGACCTCGAATTCATGCGCTGGCGCGCGATCGGCAATTTGGCGCAGGCCGCGGCGGTCATCCGCGACGCAGGGCAGACCAACGGCTCCATCCTGGTCGACGCGTTGCACCTGGCGCGCTCCGGCGGCCGCGCCGCCGATCTGATCCCGCTTCCCGACCATTGGCTTCGCGCCGCGCAACTCTGTGATGCCGCCGCCGAAGCGCCGGCAACGGACGCGGCCGTCATCGCCGAGGCGCGCGCGGGACGGCTACCGCCCGGCGACGGTGCTCTGCCCCTCGGCGCACTGCTGGAGGCACTGCCCACTGATGCCGCTCTCAGCGTCGAGATGCCGTTGCCGGCGCTCGACGCAAGAGAGCGGATCGCCACGGCGTTCAATGCAACCAGGAACCTGCTCGAAGGCCACGCTCGCGGCGCCAGACGCCGCGACTGTCACGGCTGGGCCTAAACCCAACGGAATGCACGAGATGACAAAAATCAGGATTGGCGTGATCGGCGCGGGATTGATCGGGCGCAAGCATCTGCGCAAGCTGGCCGAGCACGGCGATTACGAGCTCGCCGGCATCGCCGATGTCAACGCCGAGCAGGTCGCAGCCGAGCAGCCCGGCGCACGCGTCTTCGCGGATTACCGGAAGCTGCTCGACGAGGCGCGGCCCGAGGCCGTGATCATCGCATCGCCCAATCAGCTCCACGCCGAGAACGGCATCGCATGCGCGCGGGCCGGCATCCATATCCTGATCGAAAAGCCGGTCACCGATACGCTCGAGACCGCCGCCGGCCTGATCGCGGAGGTCCGCAAAGCCGGCATCCGGTCGCTGGTCGGGCATCACCGTCGCCATCATAGGCAGGTGAAGGCGCTCAAGGCGCTGCTTGGCGAGGGCCGTATCGGAGATGTCGTCGGCGTCTCGGCGATCTGGGCCACGCACAAGCCGGCCGACTATTTCAAGGCGGCGCCCTGGCGGTCGCAAGCCGGTGGCGGGCCGATCCTGATCAATCTGATCCACGAGATCGACTTCCTGCGCTTTGCGGTCGGCGAGATCGTCGCCGTGGAGGCCATCGCCGCGAACCGGCAGCGCGGCTTCGCGGTCGAGGACACCGCCGCCGCACTGCTCGAGTTCGAGAACGGCGCGCTCGGGACGTTCTTCCTCAGCGACTGCGCGGTGACGCCATGGACGATGGAACAGGGTCTCGGCGAGGCGCCGGAGTTTCCGTTCAGCGGCCAGAGCAGCTACCGCCTGATGGGCCGCCGCGGCGCGATCGAATTCCCAAGTCTCGATCAATGGACACAGGAAGGCGGCGCGCAGGACTGGAACAGGCCGATCCGGGCGCAGGCCAATCATGCGGCGTCGATCGATCCTTACGTCGCGCAGCTCGATCATTTCCGCGACGTGGTGCGCGGCGTGACGCCATCGCTGCAACCGGTCGAGGACGGCGCACGAAGCCTGCTGGTGACGCTCGCGATCGCAGAGGCCGCGACTGCGCGACGGCGCATCGACCTGCGCGAGCGCTACGCGGCGCTCGGGCAAGGCGAGCAGGCAACGACCTAGTCGGACAGACGCGAACGGGCCAAGCCACGCCAAGAGGGCGGCCCGGCCACGCCAAGAGGGCGGCCCGGAGGGAGGAGCGAGGTGAACTACAAGTTCGATTTCGGACCCGTGATCGAGGGCCTGCCGGAGCTACTCTGGGGCTGTGCCGGCACGCTCGGCCTGGCGCTGTCGGGCATGGTGCTGGCGCTGATCATCGGGATCGGCGGCGTGCTGCTGCGCGATTCCCGGCTCGCGCCGCTGCGCTGGCTCGTCATCGCCTTCGTCGAGGCGATCCGCAACACGCCATTCCTCGGCCAGATCTACTTCGTCTTCTTCGCGCTGCCGATGGTCGGCATCCGCCTCGATCCGACGCTGACCGCGATCATCGCGCTCGGCGTCAACGGCGGCGCCTATGCGATCGAGATCATTCGCGGCGGCGTGCAGTCGATCAACAAGGGGCAGGTCGAGGCGGGACTGGCACTCGGCCTGAGCCGGACGCTGATCTTTCGCCTGATCGTGCTGAAGCCGGCGCTGCGCGCGATTTTCCCCTCGCTGACCAGCCAGTTCATCATGCTGACGCTGACGACGAGCATCGCATCGGCGATCTCGGCCTATGAGCTGACCTCGGTCGGACAGGCGATCGAGACAAATACGTTCCGCAGCTTCGAGGTCTATGGCGTCGTCACGCTGCTCTATCTCGCGATGTCGTGGATGCTGATGCAGATGTTCGCGCGGATCAACGCGCGCTTCCTGCTCTATCCCGTGAAGTGAGGACGGCGCATGGACAAGAACCAGTTCCTGTTCCTGCTCAGCGGCCTGAAATGGACGCTGGCGCTGTCCGCGATCGGCTTCGCGCTCGGCTCGGTCGCCGGCCTCGGCGTCGCGCTGGCACGTACGTCGGGCCGGCGCTGGCTCGAACGCGGCGCGGCCGCCTACATCGCGCTGTTCCAGGGCACGCCGCTGCTGATGCAGCTGTTCGTCGTCTATTACGGGCTCGCGCTCGCCGGGCTGAAGCTCGATCCCTGGGTCTCCGTCTCGATCGGCTTCACCCTGCATGCCGGCGCCTTTCTCGGCGAGATCTGGCGCGGCTCGATCGAAGCGGTGCCGCGCGGCCAGGTCGAGGCCGCCAAGGCGCTCAGCCTCGGCTATCTCGACCGGATGAAGGATGTCGTGCTGCCGCAGGCGATCCGCATCTCGCTGCCCGCGACGATCGGGTTCCTGGTGCAGCTGATCAAGGGCACCTCGCTTGCCGCCATCATCGGCTTCACCGAGCTGATGCGCGCCGGGACCATCGTCTCCAACCAGAACTTCAAGCCGCTGCTCGTGCTCGGCCTGGTCTGCGCGCTCTATTTCGCGCTGTGCTGGCCGCTTTCGCTCTATGGCGCGTGGCTGGAGCGGCGGCTCGTCACCGCCGCACGATGAGGAATTCAACACAGAGGAGGGAATGATGACCAAGAGCAGGACAACCCGGTTCAATCGCCGCCACATGCTGGCGCTCGGCGCCGCCGCGATCGCCTCGCCGTTCGTGTTGTCGCGCGCCGCCTACGCGGTGACGCCTTCGGAGATCAAGGCGCGCGGCAAGGTGCTGATCGGGATCCAGGGCGACAATCCGCCCTGGGGGTTCGTCAATTCCTCGGGCAAGCAGGAGGGCCTCGATGCCGACCTGTCCGAGCTGTTCGCAAAAGAGCTCGGCGTAGCCACAGAATTCACACCGCTGGCCGTCGCCAATCGCATCCCGGCGCTGACGTCGGGACGCGTCGACATCCTGTTTGCGACCATGGCGATGCTGCCCGAGCGCGCCAAGGCGGTGCAGTTCTCGAAGCCCTATGGCGCCAACATCATCACCTTCATCGCGCCGAAGGAGATGGAGATCAAATCGCCGGCCGACATGGGCAAATACGTCATCGGCGTCGCGCGCGGCAGCGTGCAGGACACCGACGTGACCAAGGCAGCGCCGCCCGGCACCACCATCCGCCGCTTCGACGGCGATGCGCCGACCATGCAGGCGCTGCTGTCCGGGCAGGTGCAGGCGGTGGGCGGCAACATCTTCTACGTTCCACGCCTCAACGAATCCAAACCCGGCACTTACGAGAACAAGCTCGAATTCACCAAACTCTATAACGGCGCCTGCACGCGGCTCGGCGAGAAGGAGATCAACGCCTTCGTCAACGGCTTCATCGACAATATCATCGCCAGCGGTGAATGGGCCAGGATCTATCCGAAGTGGATGAACAACCCGCTGCCGGCCTTTCCCGACAGCATTCCCGGAATCCCCTTCACCGTCAGCTAAGGGAGAGTGCCATGTCGGTCGCAGCCAAGTCGGTCGCAATCACGGCGGACACGATGATCGCGATGCGCGGTGTCAACAAATGGTACGGCACGTACCAGGTGCTGACCGACATCAACCTGGCGGTCCGTGCAAGCGAGAAGATCGTGCTGTGCGGGCCGTCCGGGTCAGGCAAATCCACCCTGATCCGCTGCATCAATGCGCTGGAGAGTTACCAGAAGGGCGAGATCGTCGTCGACGGCGTCCATCTGGGCAGCCAAGGCAAGGCCGTCGATGCGGTGCGCCGCGAGGTCGGCATGGTGTTCCAGCAATTCAACCTGTTCCCGCACATGACGGTGCTGGAGAACTGCACGCTGGCGCCGATCCGCTCTCGCGGCATTCCGCGCCCGGCGGCGGAGGAGACCGCGCGGCGGCTGCTCGACCGTGTGAAAATCCTCAACCAGGCGGACAAATACCCGGCGCAATTGTCCGGCGGCCAGCAGCAGCGCGCGGCGATCGCCCGGGCGCTGTGCATGGAGCCCAAAGTGATGCTGTTCGACGAGCCGACCTCGGCGCTCGACCCCGAAATGGTCAAGGAGGTGCTCGACACCATGATCGGGCTTGCGACCGACGGCATGACCATGATCTGCGTCACCCATGAAATGGGCTTCGCCCGGCAGGTCGCCGACCGCGTGATCTTCATGGCGGAGGGACGGATCGTCGAGGAGGCGGAGCCGGAAATCTTCTTCAAGGCCCCGCAGCACGAGCGCACCAAAAAATTCCTCGGCGAAATTCTGCCGCATCATTGAAGCCGTGCCGGCGCAGCACGACGGCGGACCGGTGTCCACCCTTGCCGGACGCCTCAAGCCTCTACCCGATACAGCCTCCACCGCTCCGGCACGCCCTTGAGCTGGTGCATGCCGTGATCCCTGAAGCTGATCGTCGATTGTGCCTTCAGCAAATCCTTGACCGCGCTCGAGACCAACACTTCGCCGGCCCGCGCTTTCGCGGCGACGCGGGTGCCGATATGGAAGGCGAGACCGACCATTTCGCCGCCGCTGATCGTGTACTCGCCCGCATGCAGGCCGACCCTGATCTCTAGCCCCAGCGTGCGCACGGCCTTCTGGATCGCGGTCGCGCAGCTGATCCCGGCAGCCGGCGCCTTGAACGTCGCCAGCACGCCGTCGCCCGTCGTCACGACTTCCTTTCCGCGCGAGCTCTTCAGCTCCTTGCGGACGGCTGCGTAATAGTGGCCCATCACCTTGGTCCAGCGCGCATCGCCGAGCTTCGCGGCCTTTGCGGTGGAGCCGACGATATCCACGATCAGGATGGTGGCGAGCGCCTGCTTGAGATCGGTGCCGCGCTCGGCGGATCGGCGCTGGAGCGCGATAACTCCGGCCAGCGGCTCATAGCGATGGCTACGTCGCCGCCCGATCGCGGCCTTTGCGTAATCCTGGGCACGTTGCGCCGTGCCGCACCGAATCGTCTTCTCCTGCGGCGTGCGCGTCCAGTAGACCTTGCGCCCGGCGCCGGTGCCTTGGACCTCCACGGCGCCCCACTTCAGGAAAACCGCCGAGCCGACGCGCCTGACACACCACGCCTTCGACGTGTATCCCGATACGTTCGACTGATGGACTCCGATGCGAAGGAATTTTGGCATGAACGCGCGGCCAGTCGAAGGAACGTTTGGGCGGACCTGGGACCAACGTATTCGCACATTCCTATATTGGCAACAGGGCTCCTCGCACCCTACGCTCCCCTGCGCGCCTCCTGCTTGCCGATCGAGCAGCGCCACGCCGCAAGACGTTCGGCTGGGTGCTGCGTCATCCATTCGGCAAGCTGTGGCGCTCCCATCAGACAGGACTGCATCGTCACGTCAGCGAAATCCGAGGTCGTGACGATCTGCTCGCGGCAATCCGTCGGCGACGCGAGGCTGCAGAGCACGGCAATGATCTTGATCATGTCACAAGAGCTCCTTCGACGTGCTCGGGCTCTGCGTCGCCGCCCGAGTGGTCGACCGCGGCTCGACGGGCCGCTCGCCGTCGGGATCGGCCGGCGGAAACACGGCGTCATAAATGGCGCGTGCTTCGCGGATCAGCCGCGCACGCTCGCGCTCGGCCCTTGTGACCAGTCGAACAACTTCGCCCATATCGGCTCCACGGGTGGCAAGAGAGGAAACTGACCAGACGGCCCTGCCCTGGTTGGGCGACCGGCTCGCCGCGCAACCCGCAATCACGGGTACGATTCGTATCGCGTGCCGGCCGAACGCGCCGATGACCTCGCCGCATCGACGCTTGATGCCTTTTCGGCGCGCCGCTGATAGTCATTGGCCAGCATCTCGAGTCGGGCCGCGACCGCGATGTCCGTCATGGTCCGGGCCGCGCGCAGCAGGCTCTGCGCCGTCTCGAGATATTCCTTTCCTCGTTGTGACATCTGCATGGTCATAGGCGCCTCGCGCGGTTTTCTGAGAACATGTCGACAACTGACGGAAATCGACCAAACCAGTCGCGCTCACCCTGCCGGCGTGCCGCCAAACGTTCGACGCACTTTTTCGAGCAAAGGGGCTTTCGCCAAGAGTAGTAGCGGACCAGGCCAAACTTGCCGTCGCACGCGGCACAGCGAGCGGTTCGACTTCCAGAAACTTGGGAACAGTTTGGCATTGGCGTCTCCTCTTGTGGTCGCGTCCGATGTGTCGATCACCTTTTCTGTTGCATCGAGGCAGCCGCATCGACTGTCCTCGACCAAATCTTGCGGCACCAATCGCAACGCCGCCAGTGAAGCCAACCTAGCCGTCCTGCGCGAACATATCTTTCAACAACGCGTCCGAATTGCCCATAAGCACGACTTGTGTCGCGTGCAGCGGACGTACCCCGGCAATTGTGCGTTTTGCGCGATCGCCCGATTCCGGAACAGGATCGACGTCACAGCGACGGACGCATGCACCGTCAATCACGGCACATCGAGGCCATGACGGGCAGCGATGGCGACCGTTCGGGGACCGCCGGCGTGTGCGGGACGATGGCAAGCTCGGCGTTGCCAATGAGGGGCGGGATTTCTCCGCACGCCGCGCAATTGGCGGCGCGCGGGTCATCAACGATCTTGCGTCAGCGAGATTTCAACGATCCGGCGGCGACGAGCATCCCGCCTCAACCGTGAAACGCAAACAGCTCGATCGGATCGCTGAAACCGCGCACCTCGTATTTGCCGACATGCTCGAGCTCGAACTCCCGCTCGACCAGCTCGGCGAACGCGCGCGAGAGCAGCACCGGTCGTCCCAGCTGCTTGGTCAGGGCTTCGAGACGGGAGGCCATGTTGACGGCGGGACCGATGACGGTGAAATCGAGCCGGCTGGACGATCCGATATTGCCGTACATGACGTCGCCGACGTGGACGCCGATGCCGTAATTCAGCGGCGCGCGGCCGGTCCCGTTGTTCCGTTCGTTCAGCGCAGCCATGGCCTGCCGGGCTTCAGTCACGGCGCGAAGCAGATTTGCGCAGGCGCTGGGCTCGCTGAGCGGGAAAATGGCGAGCAGGCCATCGCCGATGAATTTCAGGATTTCGCCGCCGTGCCGCACGATCGGCTCCGACATCGCGTCGAAATAGTCGTTGAGCAGATCGATGACGTCATCGCGCGGCCAGTTGTCGGAGATCTTCGTGAAATCGCGGAGGTCGCAGATCATGATCGCGGCACGCACGGTGGTGCCGGTGCCGCGCCGGGTCGCGCCGGCCAGGATCAGCTCGCCGGCATGCGACCCGACATAGGTCTCCAGCAGCGTGCGCGCCAGACGGTTCTTGATGCGGATCTCGCTGACCAGCGCCAGCACCGGCAGCAGGTTCTTGAGCGCAACTAGATGCGCGTCGTCGAAGCCGCCGGGGCGATCGGTCGCGAAGGTGACGAGATGGCGCTTGCCGAGTGTGTGATGGAGCGGCCAGGCGACGTAGTCGGTCAGACCTTTCGCGCGCATCTCGTCATAGACCGCGTGCCTGCGGCCGAGCGACGGATCGCCTTCGAGGTTCTCGCGGAGTTCGCTCGCACCGTCCAGCATTTCGCTGACAGGGCTGCCGATGAACTCGGATCGCTCGAGCACGTCGAAGTCGACCCGCGAGATCTTCGCCTCGCGCATGCCATCCAACCACATGAAGGCGGCGCCGAGCCATTGTGGATGCTGGATCCGGACGTGCATCGTCGACCGCTTGAGCGGAATGCCCGCCTGCTGGAGGCGGATGCACATCTCGGCAAAGATGTTGTCGATGAAGCGCTCGTCGCGCGTGCCGTTGGTCAGCCAGTCGACGACGCCGTCGGACAGCGTGGTGGGGCGATTTTGGTCTGGCGCGGTCATATCCTGCCCGTTCATATCGTGGCTTGCGCGGCGGTCCGCATGATCAGGGCAGATATCGTGTTCCGGCGCCGCGGCGTCAACCTAGCCAGGTGCATGGATTATGCGCATTCGCCCGGCGGTTGCGATCTAGCCGACGAGCTGAATCGAGCCCAGCACCGCCAGCCCCGAGACGAGTCCCAACCTGGACGCCTCGGTCAGCTCGACCTTCAGCGTGCAGCCGGTGGGGATGACAATATCTTCGCTATTGAGACGAATGCTGCAATCGCCGGAAACCGCGTAAACCAGATGCGTGCCGGCGGACAAAGGCCGCTCGCCGGGTTCCCTGAGTGCCAGCAGCTCGATCTCCGCCGCGCCGCGTCGGGCCATCAGGTTGACGACCTCGACGGGACCCGCCTCGAGTGCGGTCACGATCTCGAGCTCGCCCGGGAAGCGCACCGTCGTAAAAGGTTCGCGCTCGTCGAAGTCCTGGCTGGGCGACTTCAGCACGAGCCCGTGCCCGCCGACGACCATTTGCAGCCGGTCGATGCCGGGCATGTAGGAGAAGGGACCGGGCGCCACGATCGGCGTGGACGCAAAGCGCCAGAGCAGGCTGTCCCAATCCTTCGCCGGCGCGTCGGCGCGATGCGCATCCGCGATATCGGTGAAGATGCCGCCACCGTTCTTCCAGGGCGAGCGGGTGTAGTCTTCGGACTTCAGCAGCGTGGTTTTCATGTCTTGAGTTTATCCGGGAAGGCATGTGGCCGAGATCGCCCGCGCATCATGCGCGGGTTGGGCCGGCTTTGCCAACCGGTTTCACCAGCGATGAATTGCCGTCACGCCTTGGCGTCGAGGTTCAGCCTGGTGCTCAGCTCGTTGACGAGCGAATCCACGAACTGGTTCTGATAGGCGGAGATGCCGTTGAAATAGACCGGGCCGCCGGACTGCACCAGCAGGCCGCCGCCGGACACTTCGGCATCCTTGGCGCCGCTCTCGGATTTGGTGTCGAGCTGGCCCATGGCGTCGTCGAGCTGCGCGGCGGTCTTGTCGTCCATCTCGCCATTGGCCTGAAGCGTGGCGAGCAGCGCCTGGTAGGCACTGCCGAGATCGGCTCCCGTCCCCGTCTCGGCGGTGGCGGAGAAGCTGCCGTTGGTCTTGCCGCTGTAGCTCTTGTAGGTCAGCGTCTCCGTGGTGGTGCCGTCGCTGTTGGTCCGATTGTCGAGCAACAGCTCGAACGCGTTGCCATAGGCGCCCGTCGTCAGCATGTTCGGATCGTTCGGATTCTTGTTCTTGCTCGCGCCTGTCTTGTCGGAGCCTGCGGTCCAGTTCGGCGGGACGGTGTACCTGACGTTGGTCACGGCTTCGTTCCTGTGATCATTGCGCGGAAGCATTCAGCAATTCTTGTGCCAGCGAAAGCGCAGTTGATTTCCGTCGGCTTTCCTTGTCGTAGCGCGCGGACTTCGCACAACGCTGCAAAAATTGCCCGGCAGTTTCATCCCGTCGCGCGATTGTGCGGCGCTCGCGCCTGAGTTCGTCCCGGATGGAGCGCAACGCGATCTCGGGGCAGCTCGCGCGATGAGGTTGTGCTCCCGGATTATGGAAGCTGGCGTCGGCCAACTGAGCGGCCGCTTCCCCTTGCCCCCGCCGGCGGCAATTTAGGTCAGAAATCTACCCCTTTTGGGTACCTTGCACGAAGCTTGGAGTGCCGCATAATCCAGACACTTACCTGAAGGTATTCGGCTCGCGCTTCGGCCAGGCAATTGCGTAACGCGCTCCTCTGAGTGGGAGAATTGCAATGCCCGTGTTCAACTTGCCGTACTGGTTGATGATTGCAGGCTCCGCGTTGGTATTGGGCGGACTCATTGGCTTAGGGGTCAGCCGCAACAAGCGGGTTGAGAGCGATCCCATTCTGCTCCCGGGCGATTTGACGGCATGGCGAGCCGAGGGATCAGAGAACTCGGATCTTGCGGCTGCCCGGGATTCGCACAGGTAGGCACTGATGGCTTGCACCCGTGGCCAATTCTGCGGAGCAAACTCTGGAGAGAGACATGGCCCTGCATTTTACTCGCGTCGAGACTCCGGTGAACGCACTTGAAATCTGGATGGCGTGCAGCAGCGGATTTTCGTTTGTGATCAGTAACGAAAGCCGCACCGGTCCTGGCCTTCATGGAAAGCCGGGCCTGGTTGCCTCATGGCGACCCGTCGAAGAAAACAAGTCCGCGATCAAGCTTGGCGGCTCCCCCTTCAGTACCTTCGCCGAGGCCGAGCGGGCCTGCGAGGCCCTCCTGGAAGCACTCGAGCAGATGAGCGCATCGCAAACTCCGACGAATGCGGACTCACCGCAATAAAGCAAAAGTTCTGCTTCGTCGGGGCATCGAATCCCGCGGCGCCGGATTGCGCTGGCGTCTCACATCCCGCTCAGGCCGCTATCGACCGCGAGCGTTTGCGCGGTGACGTAGACGCTTTCATCCGACAGGAAGAACAGTACGGCATAGGCGATCTCCCATGCAGTCGCCTGGCGGCCGAAGGGGACGTGGCCCTTGCCGCGCGAGGGGCGGCCGGCGCCGGCTTCGCGGCCGTTGGGGGTATCGACGAGGCCGGGATAGACGAGATTGGCGCGGATGCCGCGGCGCGATCCGAGATGGGCGATGTTGCGCATCAGGCCGCCGAGCGCGGCTTTTGAAGAGTCGTACACCGCCATCTGCGATCCCGCTTTCAGCGCGGCGATCGAGGAGATGAAGACGATGGCGCCGCCATTGTCGAATTTCGGCATCGCCGCGCGGCAACAGAGCATGGGACCGCGGACGTTGACGTCGTAGATCCTGTTCCACTCCTCGGGACTAACGGCGTCGAGCCCAGTCTTGCCGAAGGTGCCGATGTTCAGCACCATGCCGTCGAGGCCGCCCATGGCGCGATGAGCCTCCTCGATCATGCCCTGGACGTCGGCCTCCGACGTCACGTCGGCCGCAATGGCAAAACCCTCGCCGCCTTCGTCGGTGATGTGCTTGACGGTCTGCCGGGCAGAGGTGTGGTTAAGGTCGGCCACCGCCACCTTCGCGCCCTCGCGTGCGCACAAGATGCTCATGGCGCGGCCATTGCCGATCGGATCGGTGGCCGCATCGAACACGCGCTGGCCGCCGCCGACGATCAGGATGCGGCGCCCTTTCAGGCGCTCCCTGCCCGGCGCCTCGCCCAATGACTCCGCGCTCGGCGGACGGACGTAGCGTTCCGGCTTGCTCTCGATTTCCGCCATCTCAGCCGCCCTACTTCCTGCCGCCGTCATAGACCTTCATGCCGGCCGCGGGATCGAGATCGGTCTCGGTCGCCTCGGTGAGGCGCGCCATCATCATGTAGAAGCCGAGTGCGACGATGGATTCGACGATCTCCTGGTCGCTGAAATGTTTTCGCGCGACAGTGAAGGTCGCCTCGGGCACGCGAACATTCTCCACCACCTCGCGGCCGAACTTCAGCAAGGCACGCTCAGCCTCGCTTAGCGCGGCGGCATCGTAGTCGCTGCGCTCGACGGCATCGATCTGGCCTTGCGTGCAGCCGACGCCGAGCGCGATCGGCACGTGCTGGCGCCATTCATAGGCGCCGCCTTCGAGCTGCGCCGCCTGGAGGATCAGCAGCTCGCGGTTGACCGCTGAAAGCTTCTGCTTGTGCAGGATCGAATTGCCGAGCCGCATCGCCGGGATCATGTTGGCCTCGGCATGGGCCATCATGCGAAAGATGTTGAGCTTGACCGGCATGCGGTCGAACGAGGCGCGGATGTCGCCGCCCGTCGTCTCCGGATCAATCAGGGGCAGCCTTGCCACGCGTCTCTCCCTTGGGTTTTCGTTTCTTGTTGTCTTCGTCGTTGCCCGCCGCAATCAGCGACAGGAAGAAGGCGAGATAGCGGTCGATCGCCTCGATCACATTCGGCCGTGGCGAGGGCGTCGCGCCCATCACGTAATGCTCGAGGCGGATATAAATCAGGCCGGCCGCGAACAACCGCGCGGTCTCACGGGGATCGGGCGTCTTGACCAAGCCCGCAAGCGCAAAGCCGCGGAAGTAATCGGTCATCATGCTCTGCTCGCGCGCGTAGAAATGGTCGGCGAATTTGGCGCGGATACCCGGCACGCGGTTACGCTCGGCCGTGATGACTTTCTGGAACTGATGCTCGCGCGGGTCGGACCATTGCTCGACGAGATCAAGCGCGAACTGGCGGCAAAACGCAGCGGGCTGGCGCGCGAGCTGCTTGTAGCGCGGCTCTTCCAATCGGCTCGCCGAACTGGCGGGGCCGTGCTCGGCCACGATCGCTTCGAGGATCGCGGCCTTGCCGGAGAAATGATTGTAGAGGCTGCTCTCGCGGATACCGACGCGCCGTGCAAGCTCGCGCATCGAGGCGCCGCCATAGCCGCTCTGCGCGAACAGATTGAGCGCTTCGGAGAGGATGCGCTCGCGGGTCGTGGGCGCAGCCGCTTCCGCCGCGCTGGAGGTGTGGACAGCCATATGGCTTGACTAACGAACGATCGTTCGCTAGTCAACCGTACGAACGATCGTTCGTTTCGCCAGTCTGGCGGCAACGATCGCGGCCCGCAAGTCCGCTTCGGGCGCTGTTCTCGCGTTTCAACTCCGCTCCAATGAGAGGCGGAGAGCGATTTTGGGGAGACGACCTCATGGCGCGCTTTGCCCGCCTTTGCCTTCGTGCGGCCTGCATCCTGTTGCCGCTGCTCGCAGCCGGCACCGCCTCTGCCCAAAGCAAGTACGATCCCGGCGCCGACGACAAGACGATCAAGATCGGCACCACGGCGCCGCTGAGCGGACCGGTCTCGGCCTTCGCGCAGATCGCGAAATCGGCGGAGGCCTATTTCCGCAAGGTGAACGACGACGGCGGCGTCAACGGGCGCCGCATCCAGATGATCATCGCCGATGATGCCTACAGCCCGCCGAAGACGGTGGAGCAGACGCGACGGCTGGTCGAGAGCGAGGAGGTGCTGCTGATCTTCGGCGGCGTTGGCACGCCGACCAACAGCGCCGTGCACAAATATCTCAACGACCGCAAGGTGCCGCAGCTCTTCCTGGGCTCTGGCGCCGCGAAATGGGACGATCCCAAGAACTTTCCGTGGACCGTCGGCTGGCAGCCGACCTATCGCGACGAGGCGATCGCCTACGCCAAATACATCAAGGCGAGCCATGCCAATGCGAAGATCGGCGTGCTCTACCAGAACGACGATCTCGGCAAGGATTATCTGAAGGCGTTGGAGGAAGGGCTCGGCAGCGGCGAGGCCATTGTCGCGCGCGCGGCCTACGAGACCTCGGCACCGACCGTCGACACCCAAATCCTGCAACTGAAGACTGCCGGCGCGGAGGTCGTGCTGGTGGCGGCGACGCCGAAATTTGCCGCGCAGGCGATCCGCAAGATCGGCGAGATCGGCTGGAAGCCCACGACCATCATCTCCAACGTCTCGGCCTCGATCAGCGGCGTGCTGGAGCCGGCCGGCAAGGACAATTCCACCGGCGTGATCTCCAGCCAGTACCTGAAAGACGCCACCGATCCCGCATCGAAGGACGATGCCGGTTATAAGGAATGGCTGGCGTTCATGGACAAGTACCTGCCCGACGCCAACAAGAGCGACTGGCTGAATGTCTATGGCTACACCATCGCGCAGACGCTGGTGACAGTGCTGAAGGCCTCAGGAAACGACCTCACCCGCGCGAATGTGATGAAGCAGGCGACGACGCTCAAAAACGTGCGCCTGCCGATGCTGATCAACGGCACAGCGGTCAACAATTCGCCCGAGCATTACACGCCGATGACGAGCCTTCAGCTCATCCGCTTCGACGGCACGCGCTGGGTGCCGTTCGGCGACCTCCTGAAGAACTAAAGCATGCGGCAGGTCAAGATCGGCAGCATGCGGGTGGATCTCGTCAGCGAGATCCCTTCGCTTGCCTTCGACAAGACTTGGCTGTTCGCCAACGTCACCGACGCCGTGATCGCGGAGAACCGGAGCTGGCTCGATCATCGCTATATCGAGCCGGAGACCGGCCGCTTCATCCTCAGCCACCACTCCTATCTCGTCCGCACGCCGCGCTGGACCGCCATCGTCGACACCTGCTGCGGCAATCACAAGCCCCGGCCGCGCGTTCCTGTGTGGAACAACCTCAACCAGCCTTACCTCGCAAACATGCGGGCGCTCGGCGTCGCCCCTGAAGAGGTCGACTTCGTGATGTGCACGCATCTGCATGTCGACCACGTCGGCTGGAACACGCGCCTCGTGGACGGCCGCTGGGTACCGACCTTCCCCAGGGCGCGCTATCTGATGGCACGCGCCGAATATCGTCACTTCGAGGCAGCGCACAATGCCGCGCCGAAGAACCCCGTGAACCACGGCTCGTTCGAGGATTCCGTGTTGCCGGTGGTCGCCGCCGGCCTCGCCGAATTGGTCGAGACCGACCATCGCCTGTTCGACGATCGCGACGCCGCCCTGCGCTTCGCCCCAGCACCCGGCCACACCGCCGGCAACATGCAGATCCACCTCAATGGCAGCCACGATCATGCGGTGATGTCGGGCGACGTCATCCACCATCCCATCCAGTGCGCCGCGCCGTGGCTGTCGAACGCCGCCGACGTCGATCCGGCCGCCGCGGTCGCGACGCGGATGGCGCTGCTGGAAGAGCTCGCGGACACGCCGAGCTATCTCCTCACCGGCCATTTTCCAGCGCCGACCGCCGGGCGCGTGATCCGGCACGGCCATGCCTACAGATTTCGTTTCGAGGATTAGGGGAATGCCATCATGATGCAGCGCACCGTCACGCTTTCGTTTCTCGCATTGCTGTCGATGGCGCTGCCATCGCACGCCGAAGATCCCGCCGTCTACCCGACACGCAAGATCAGGATGCTATTGCCCTACGCGGCCGGCGGCGGCGGCGACGTCGTCGGCCGGCTGCTCGCCGACAAGATGGGCAAGACGCTCGGACAGAGCATCTATATCGAGAACCACACCGGCGCTGCCGGCACGCTCGGCACGCAAATGGTCGCGACTTCTGCGAATGACGGCTACACCATCACCGTCGGCGGCATGACCACGCATGTGCTGGCGCCGGCGATCTATCCGAAACTGCCCTACGATTCGATCAAGGATTTTACGACGATCGGGCGCGTCGGCGTCTCCTCGATCATTCTGGTGGCGACCAAGGGTTTTGCCGCCAATGACATCAAGGGCCTGATCGCACTGGCCAAGAAGGGCGAGGCGATCCAGTATGGCAGCTGGGGCATCGGGTCGACCGGGCAGTTCTGCGCGGAAATCCTGATGCAGCAGACCGGCATCAAGATGGAGCACGTGCCGTTCAACGGCATCGCAAAGCTCGCCGGCGACCTGCTCGGCGGCCACATCTCGCTGGCGACACTCGACGTGGCGACCGCAACGCCGCTGGTGAAGGACGGTTCGATCAAGGCGCTGGCCGCCTGTGGCGAGCGCTCGCCAAGCCTGCCCGATATCGCGAGCTACAAAGAACAGGGCGTACCGTTCGACCGCAGCCTGTCCTGGGCGATGTATGCGCCTGCGGGTCTCGCGTCGCCGATCGCACAGAAATTGTCGGTGGCGCTGAAGGACGCGCTCGGCGATACCGAGGTGAAGGAGAAGCTTCTGGGGCTCGGCATCACGCCTCAATTCGTGCCGGGCGACGAGCAGCGCGACATCAACGCCCGCGACATCGCGGCCTGGAAGCAGGTTGCCAAGGATGCGGGGATCGAAGTCAAGTGAGCAACACGACAACAGGAGCGCGGGCATGAGCCGCATCTTCGGCGCGGTGCGCCAGAACGGATATGTGGTGCGGGATATTCACGCCGCGATGAAGCACTGGATCGAGGTGATGGGCGTCGGTCCCTGGTACTACATGGACCGCGTCAAGACCGACTGGTTCCGCCATCGCGGCCGGGATTCCGCGGTCGAGATGAGCATTGCGCTGGCCAATTCCGGCGATCTTCAGATCGAGCTGATCCAGCAGCGCAACGACGCCCCCTCGCTGTACAGGGAGTTCCTCGACGCCGGCCACGAAGGCCTGCAGCACATGTCCTACTGGAGCCATGACTACCGGGCGCTCTACGACAAGGCGATCGGGCTCGGCTACAAGGTCGGCCATGAGGGCCAGATCGGCGGCGACAGGGGGCGCTTTGCCTATTTCGACACGCAGGCCCACCCGGGCACGGTGATCGAGATCTCCGACATCAGCGGCACCAAGGGGCCGTTCTTCGAGAAGGTCCGGCAGGCAGCCATGACCTGGGACGGAACGCGGGCGATCCGCGAGGTCGGCGGAGCGAAATCGTAGCTCCGATCGCCGGCTTGCGCCAGGAAGAGGCTGCTGGTGTAGTGAGACCACATCCATGGTAGCATGAAGCTCGTGTCCGAACCTTCAGCGAGGCAAGCATGTCCGACACTGACAAGGTTTTTGCCGGCTCGATTCCGAAAATCTACGACGAGTATCTCGTCCCGCTGATCTTTGCCCACTACGCCGCCGACATCGCGAAGCGTATCGCGGCTCTTTCCCCGTCGACGATACTGGAAACCGCGGCAGGTACCGGCGCCCTTACGCGGGCTGTGACCGCGGCGCGGCCTCCCGGCATCCGTTACGTCGCAACCGATCTCAACGAGCCGATGCTCGCGATCGCGGCGCAGCGCCAGGGTGAGGACCCGCGCATGACATGGCGTCAGGCGGATGCCACCGCCCTGCCCTTTGGCGACGCCGCGTTCGACGCGGTCTGCTGCCAGTTCGGCGTCATGTTCTTTCCCGACCGTGTCAAAGGCTATGCCGAGGCAAAGCGGGTATTGCGGCCGGAAGGCACGTTCGTATTCAACGTCTGGGACCGCATCGAGGAGAACGTGTTCGCTGATGACGCCACCGCCGCGCTCGGAAAACTGTTTCCCGATGATCCGCCCCGTTTCATGGTGCGAACGCCGCATGGCTATCACGACAAGGCCATTATCAGAGTCGACCTGGAACAAGCGGGCTTCCGCCACATCTCGATCGAAACGCTTGCTGCGGTGAGCCGCGCGCCGTCGGCCGAGTATGTGGCGTTCGCATACTGCCAGGGAACGCCGCTTCGAAACGAGATCGAGGCCAGGGATGCCAGCAAGCTTCAGGCAGCAACCGACCTCGTGGCCGAGGCGCTCCGATCGCGCCATGGGTCCGGAGCGGTCGAAGGCAAAATTCAGGCGATCGTGATCGAGGCGCGGTAGTAGGTGCGGGCCCTCAGCGCAGGTTTGCGCGAAGCTCGCGCACGCCGCGTCCAAGCCGTTCCCGCAAGAGCGTCCGGAGCGTCGCGCCGTCCTCATAGCCGACCTCGGCGGCGATCGCATCGACGTCGAGACCACTGCCATGCAGCAGCGACTGCGCGCGCTCGACTCGCAGATCCTGAAAGTAGGAGAGCGGAGACTTACCGAGCACCGACTCGCACCGGCGCTGCAAGGTGCGTGCGCTCGTCGCGAGCGCACTGGCAGCGTCCTGCAGCGAAAACCCTTGCTTGAGATGCTCGCGCGCCCAGCGCTCGAAACGCTGGATGAGCGGATCGGCCTGCGCGAGGTGATTGGGAATGATGAAGGGCGCCTGCAGGGAGCGCAGGTCGGCGAGCAGATAACGCGACACGACGGCCGCGAGCTCGGGGCTCGCCTGGCGTATGAACCACAGCGCAAGATCGAGATGCCCCATCGCAGCGCCCGCCGTGACGACGCGGTCCGATGTCACCAGCATGCGTGTCTCATCGAGACGAACATTGGGGTAGCGTTGGCGAAACAAGGGGGACAGCCACCACGTTGTGGTCGCGTCCCGTCCATCAAGCAGCGCCGCCTCCGCCAGCACGAAGGTACCGATGCAGGACGCGGCGATGCGCGCGCCCTCGGCGTACCAGGACTGGAGCTGTTTCACTGCCTCTCTGACATCGCGCCGGTCGAGCGCCGGAATCAGCTGTTCCGGCCGGCTGGTATTCAACGCCGGCACGATGACCCAGTCCGGCTTCAGATCGGACGTTACCGATTTGACGGGGATCGCAAAGCCCTGCCCGGATCGGACCTTCTTCCGCACGCCGACAATTGAGACATCGAAATGGGGCGCTCCGCCCGTTTGGGCGGCTGCGAAATTGTTGGCGATCGTGAACGCATCGAGCGTCACGGTCAGCCCGGTGTCCCAAAATCCCTCCAGGGCGAGCAATTGAATGCGCATGGCGGAAACGCTCTCAAAGTTGTCGTTTACGACAATACCGTTCGAACGGAAGCAAGCCTAGCTTGCGATGCAACGGCAACCGGAACGAATTCCTTCATAGCGATCGATAGATAGAAGCAATCATCTGAATAAACAACGCTATTCCAGATGCGCGCTCTAGGAAGCTATGGCGCAAACGCCTCTAAAAATGGCGTTTCTGCCAACATTGCGAGAGGTCCTTTGATCCGATGCCGTCCACTGACAACCAGCAATCCAAAGGAGCCCACATGAAAGTCATCGCCATCGGCACCATCGGCAAGGCACCGACACCGGAGCAGCGGCAGCAGATCATGCCGAGGGAAGTGCCGGCCACGCTCAAGCTGTATCTCGACGGGAAGATCGAGCAGTTCTGGTTTCGCCAGGACAAGCCAGGCGTGGTCTTCCTGATGAACGTCGAATCCATCGAACAGGCCAAGGCGACCGTGGAAGCATTGCCGCTCGTCACCGACGGCTTCGCCACCTACGAGCTGATGCAGGTGGGTCCGCTCGCGCCGCTGGGCATGCTCATCCAGGGCAAGTGACCGCGCGTCGGGCCGACACGCGACGCTTCCATCAACCTTCCGAACCGGCCCGCATCGCCGCCGTTCCACGGCGGCGATGCAACGTGCGGCAAATCGCTGCCGGCGAAGCATGACTAAATGAAGAGCGTAAACCTCGTGACATGGAGGATTTCAAATGAAGCTTACACTCGCTGCCGGTCTCCTGGCATTCGCCCTGTGCCTGACCTACGCCGTCCCCGGACGCGCGCAGTCACCCACGCCACCGACACCGACCACTCGCATTCTTGCAATCGGCACGATCAACCCCGGCGCCGATGCCGCGGCCGCGCGCGCCATCCTGCCGACGGAAGTGCGCGAGACGGTGAAGCTCTATCTCGATGGCAAAATCGACCAGTGGTACTCGCTGCAAAATCGTGTCGGCGTCGCGTTCATCCTGAACGTCACGGATATCGCGGCCGCTCATGACATGCTCGAAAAGCTGCCCCTGGGCCAGGCTCATCTCATGAGCTTCGAGCTGATCCCGCTTGGCCCGCTCAATCCGCTTCGGCAGTTGCAGGGCATGTCGACGGGTCCACAGTAGACAGCCGGAATGCCCGTCGTCGGCGCCGCTGCGGTCGCCGACGACAGCTATGTTCAGCTCAGGCGACGACGGCGGCCCAACGCGTGCGGCGTCCTACCAAAAGCCCCGCTGCATCGGCTGCGCCGGCTGATAATACTGATACTGGCCGCGGCGGCGCGGATTCACGGGCTGCGGGTTCGGCTGCTGGAAGAAGAAGCCGAAGCCGTTGCCGCCATTGCCCCAGCCCTCGTCGCTTGCCATTTCCATCGGGGGCGGCGCGGTCGGCTTGCGGGTGATGAAGCCACCCTGCGGATGATTGCTCAGCACCGCGACGAACTCGGTGCGGTAGTTGGTCTCGGCGCTCAGCGGCTCGTCGGAGATGATGATCGACGAACGCGGCAATGCCGTCGGCCCGACGCGATCCCAGACGTCCTGCGGAATGGTGATGCGGTCGAGCGCGTCCTTGGCGTTGTCGCTGTCCTCGATCGTGACCACGCTCCAGCGCAGGCTGGTATCGGTCTTCGCCATCGCGGTGAAGATGTGCGTGCCGAGCGGCTGGTCGGGATTGCGGATGGTGACGGGCACCTCGATGCTGGTGTCGAACACTTCGCCGCCGCCATCCGGCGCCGGCTTGTGCGTGTTCCGCCGCACGTAGAGCTTCTGCGTCGCGCGGCTGATGTAAACGGACACCGGCTCGAGGGCGAGCTTGGCGTCGGTTGCAGCCGTCACGGCGTCGGCCTTCCTGCTTGCCGCGACCTTTGCGGCCTCCTTGGTGACAGCAACGGCGTCGCGCTTCGGCTGCGCGGCGGCCTTGGCGGCATCGAGCGCCGACGCAGCGTCGGCGGCCTTGGTCGCAACCTTCTGCTTCAGCTCCTCGGCCTGCGCCCGCGCCTGATCGGTCTTGGCGGCCGCGATCTTCTTGTCGGCGAAGGCGAGCTCGGAATCGGCCTTGGCCTTCTGCTGTTCCAGCTTGCGCAGCGACGCGGGAAGCGACGCGGCCTCCTTCGCGGCCGCGGCCGCAGCCTTCTTGGCCTCAGCGGCAGCCTGGACCGCCTCCTCGGCTTCAGCGGAGAGCTTGTCGGCCCGGCCCGGCACGGCCGCGATGGCCTCGCGCTTCGGCACGAACAGCGAGGGATGAGTGAAATCGATCGGGGCCGCGTCGTTCGGCGAGATGATCACGCGCATGCCGATGTTGGTCTTGTCGAACAGCCCCTCGGCAAAGCCGAAGGGCATCCGCACGCAGCCGTGCGAAGCGGCATAGCCCGGCAGCGGCCCGCCATGCAGCGCGATGCCATTCCAGGTGATGCGCTGCATGTTGGGCATCCAGGCATCGTCATACATGGTCGAGCGGTGGTCCTTGTCCTTCTCGACGACGGCGAAGACGCCGGCCGGCGTCTCGCGTCCCGTGGTGCCGGTGGACACCGGCGCGCGCAGGATCCAGCCGTCGGAATCGTAGAAAGTGACCTGCTGGCTCTTGATCGACACGATCGCCATGATCGGCTCGCCGGCCTCGCGCGGCGCCACCGCCTCGGCCGGCTGGCGGGCCTGCTTGGCCGCCTCGGCGCTTCCGATCAGCGCCGTCAGGGCAACGGCCGTTGCGAGCACAGCAAGTCCGGGGGGCCGCCAACGCCGCATCGCCGTGGTGGATTGCGCCGTCGTCATCAGGTCTTTCATGCCATTCCCCGGTCCAGTACCAGTCCGCGCCTTCCGTCGATCACGTCAGATTGCGATCTTTGGATTAAGAATTCCCAGCCACCTTGCGTTCCGTATCCGGCAATATTCGGACCTATCAGGCGGCAAATCTCTCATATACGAGGGCTCGCGCAGGCGGAAGGTGGCCTGGGGCCGGGGCTGGCCCGGGGCTGGTCACGAATCGCTGCGGCACAATGTCCGGCTAGGGGGTTCGGCGCCCGATCAGCCGTGTCATTGCAGCGCCGAACAGGCCGAACAGCGCATACACCATGAGCGGCAGAGCGTGCGCGGCAGCCTGCCCGACCGGTTCGTGCTCCACGATCAGCAGGACCGCGAACACGGTAACGCTCAGGAGGACGCAGATGAGGGCAGCGGCAAGACCCAGCTTGCGCAAAACGAAAGCAAAGTCGGTGGCGGTCATGACCGTATCCGGGGCGAAGATGAACAGACCTACGCTAGGCCCGCCCGAGACCGCAGGATGTGACCGTCATCACAGAGATGCGCGACGGTTCCTGAACACCGGCCGGCTCAAGACGCGACCCCGACCGCCTTGCTGTCGACCGCGGCCTGGATTTCCGCATCGCTCAGGCCGGCCTCGCGCAGCACCTCACGCGAGTGCTCGCCGAGGCGCGGCGCCATGCGATGGATGCCGGCCGGGCTTTCCGAGAATTTCGTCGCGGGCCGCGCCTGCCGGATTCGGCCTTCCGAGGGATGATCGATATCCGCAAACAGCGCGACGGCGGCGAGATGCGGCTGCTCGCCGATCTCGGTGAGCCGGGCGAAGGCGGTGTGCGGCACGTCCAGCCGCAGCAATAGCTCCTCCCACTCCGCGGTGGTGCGGGTCGGCCCGATCTCGCTCATGCGGTCGTAGACTTTGTCGATGTTCTGGGAACGAAGCACGGGATCGCGCACCCCGAGCTCCTCGATCAGTTCGGGGCGGCCGACAGCCTCGAAGAAGGCGCACCAATTGTCTCCGGAGTAAGGCAGCATCGTCAGCCAGCCGTCCTTGGTCTGCACCGGGCGCCGGTTCTTCATCCGCTTGTAGCCGGTCGGGCCGATCGGCGGATCGAACGCGTGCCCGCCCAGCATCTCGATACTGTTGAAGCCCGCGATCGTTTCCAGCATCGGCACCTCGACCATCTGGCCCTGCCCGCTGCGCTCGCGCCGGAACAGAGCCGCAGACACCGCACCGACCATCGCCATTGCACAGATCTTGTCGCCGATCAGGCTCGGAACAAATTCCGGCTCCTCGTCCGATCCGATCGATGACGCAAGGCCTGAAGCCGCCTGGATGATTTCGTCGAATGCAGGGCGCGCTGCCCACGGCCCGTCCTGCCCGAAGCCGGTCGCCGCGGCGTAAATTAAACGCGGATTGAGTTTTGCGCAGGCTTCATAACCGAAGCCGAGCCGCGCCATCGCGGCGGGTCGCACATTGGTGACGAGCGCATCGACCGTCGGGATCAGTCGCGCCAGCGCCGCCTTGCCGTCGGGATGCTTCAGGTCGAGCGCAAGGCTGCGCTTGTTGCGGTTGACGGCCATGAACTGGCCGCTCATGCCGCGGTTCCGGAACACGCCGGTGTAGCGCCAGGTATCGCCCGCGGGCGGCTCGACCTTGATGACATCGGCGCCCCAATCGCCGAGCATCTGCGCGGCGTAGGGGCCGAACAGCACGCTCGTCAGATCGAGAACGCGGATACCGCTGAGGGGGCCGGTCGGTGTCATCGTCGTTTCACTGTGGTTGGAGGAAGCAACTGCGGGACAAGACAGGCGGGCAGGACAGGCGGGCAAGGCTGGTGCCAGCCCGTCCGTCACATTGACGTCGATCCTATTCGCCGATCACGTCGCCGAACAGCTCCCAGGACTTGCCGTTGAAGCGCGCCATCTGCAACTGCCGGATAGGCGTCACCTGCTCGGCCGAGGTGTTGAGCTTGATGCCCGGCAGCAGCATCGGCAATTCGACATCCCTGAACGACTGCGTCTGCTTCATCAAATTGGCGCGCGTGAGGTCGTTGCCGGCGCGCTGCAGCACCAGCTCCATCATCTGCGCCATGGTGTAGCCGGTGACATTGAAGATGTCGGCCGGATCAGCGCCCGAATTGTACGTCTTCATCCAGTCGCGCCAGGCCTTCATGCCGGGATCATCGGCCCAGCGCGGATCGCCGGGATCCTTCTGGAAGGCGCCGGTGACGATGCCGACAGCATTATCGAGCCCGGCCGGCACCAGCACGGAGCCGACCGAGTTGGAGACCGCCGGCAGAATGATCTGCGGCTTCCAGCCGAGCTCCGCGATCTTCTTGATCGCCTGCGCTGCGAATTTCGGCGTGCACTCGTTGAAGACAACATCGGCGCCGGCAGCCTTGAACTTGACGATCTGGGAGTCCACCGTCGGATCCGATGTCTCGTAGGTGGCCTCCGACACGATCTGGTTGACGTGCTCCCCTAACCCTTCCTTGAAGCCGGCGAGATAGTCGCGCCCGGGATCTTCGTTCGGCGTGATGACGGCGATTTTGGCATTCGGCTTGTTCGCAACAATCCACTTGGCATAGATGCGGCCTTCCGTGCGGTAGGTCGGCTGCGAACCGGTGGTCCAGGGAAAATGCTGCGGATCGTTCCAGCGGCTGGCGCCGCTCGACGGGAACAGCTGCGGAATCTTCTTGGCGTTGAGGTATTTCTGCGCGGCGATGTTGGGACCGGTGCCGAGCATCGAGAACATCGCCAGCACCTCGTCACTCTCGGCGAGGCGCCGCACCTGCTCCACCGTCTTCGCCGGCGAATAGGCGTCGTCCATGCTGAGGAGCTCGACCTTGCGGCCGTTGATGCCGCCCTTGTCGTTGAGCATCTTGAAATAGGCGATCTCGGCGCGGCCAATCGCGGAATAGGCGGAAGCCGGTCCCGAGTAGGGCATGGTCTGCCCGAGCTTGATCGACGTGTCGGTCGCGCCGGTGTCGTAGTTTCCGGCCGTCGCGGCCGAAGCTGCGCCCAGCGCCCCAAGCAGAGCAATGACTCCACGGACCAGTTGTCTTCCCGGCATGCTCGGCATCTCCTTCCCAGGCAAGACGCATCGACGCGCGAGCTCACAGGCTGCCGCCGGCGCCCTCCACTTTCTTCTTGGTTATCATCGGCCGTATCGATTGCGATGCCGGCGAGCGCGACGATACCTTGATTATGAAGCGTGAGATGTAGCGAAGAATTCAGATGCGTATGCGCAGCTTGCAGCCGTTCTATTTTGCGCGCGCGTCACACGACAATGTGAGCGTCAGACTTCGAGCCACGCGTCAGACCTCGAGCCATTCCTGGCGCACGGCGGCATTGGCCTTGAGCTCGTCCGGCGTCCCCTCGAACACGACGCGGCCGTGGCCCATGATGTAGACGCGCTTCGAGATCCGCATCGCGATCGAGAGCTTCTGCTCGACGAGCAGGATTGCGACGCCGGCCTGCGCGATGCGGGCGATGAGATCGCCGACCTGCTGCACGATCAGCGGGGCGAGACCTTCGGTCGGCTCGTCGATCATGATCAGGTCCGGATCGCCCATCAGCGTCCGGCAGGTGGTGAGCATCTGCTTCTCGCCGCCCGAAAGCACGCCCGCGGCCGTATCGGCGCGCGCGGCGAGATTGGGGAACATGTCGAGCATGTCCTGGAGCCGCCATTTGCCGGGACGGCGCGTGTCCTTGACGCCGAGCAGGAGGTTTTGGCGAACCGTCAGGCTCGGGAAGATATCGCGATGCTCAGGGACATAGCCGAGGCCGAGGCGCGCGATCTTGTGGCTCGGAAGGCCGGCGATGTCCTTGCCCTTGAAGCGGATCGTGCCCTGCGGCGCGACCTCGCCCATGATCGCCTTGACCGTGGTGGAGCGGCCGACGCCGTTGCGGCCGAGCAGGCTCACGACCTCACCTGCGGCGACATCGAGGTCGACGCCCTGGAGGATGTGGCTCTTGCCGTAATAGGCGTGGAGATCCCTGACCTCGAGCATCAGTGCGCTTCCTCGCCGAGATAGGCTTCCTTGACCTTCGGGTCGCGCCGAATCTCTTCCGGCGTGCCCGATGCGATGATGTGGCCGTAGACCAGCACGGAGATGCGATCGGCAAGGCCGAACACCACGCTCATGTCGTGCTCGACGATGACCAGGGTCTTGCCCTCGGTCAGCCGCCGGATCAGCGACACCGCGCGGTCGGTTTCGGCGTGGCTCATGCCGGCGGTCGGCTCGTCGAGCATGACGACCGTGGCCCCGCTCGCGATGGTGATGCCGATCTCGAGCTCGCGCTGCTCGGCGTAGGTGAGAAGGCCCGCCGGAACATCGCGGCGATGGGTGAGATGAATGTCGTCCAGGATCTGGGCCGTGCGCTCGCGCACTTCCGGCAGGCTGTCGACGTTCTTCCAGAAGGCGTAGCGATGCCCCGTCGCCCACAGCACGGCACAGCGGACGTTCTCCCAGACCGACATGCGGGCGAACACGTTGGTGACCTGGAACGAGCGCGACAGGCCGCGCCGGTTGATCTCGAACGGCCGCAGGCCGGAGATCACATCGCCGTTCAGCTTCACCTCGCCCGAGGTCGGCTTGATGTGGCCGCTGATCAGATTGAACGTCGTGGATTTCCCTGCGCCGTTCGGGCCGATGACGGCGTGACGCTCGCCTTTCGCGACGCTGAGGTTGAGGTCGCGGATGATGCCGACATTGCCGAAGCGTTTTTCGACGGCGCGGACTTCGATGGCTGCGCTTTTTCCGGGCACCGCTCCGCTCATGCCAGATACCGCTCCGCTCATGCCAGATACCCCCGGTCACGGGCGACCGTCGCAGCCCTGTCCCACGCGTCCGCGATCCTCCGCCAGGTCAGCCGCGCGACGAACGCGCCGCCGACGACGAGGACGGCTGCGGCAACCCACGTCACCGGGGATTTCGCATTGAAGGGAATGCCAAACAGGTTGATCGGGTCGCCGCCGGAATAGCGCGCGACCGTCTCGATGGTGAGGATGACGCCGCAGGCGAGCGCCACGGTCGGCACAACAGCGACGAGATAGGACGGGATCACCGTCCACAGCGTTCCGGCGCGAACCAGCGGCCGGTGCATCATCAACAGGCCGGCGATACCGCCCGGCGCGAACATCACGATGCCGATGAAGATGATGCCGAAATAGAGCTGCCAGACACTGGTGAGGCCTGTCAGCCCGAGCTGGAGATAGGTTACCAGGATCGCGCCGAGGATCGGCCCGAAGAAATAGGCGATGCCGCCGATGAAGGTGGAGAACAGCACCAGACCGGACTGGATCGCACCGAGCAGCGCGGAGTTCGCGATCTCGAAATTGATCGCGGTCAGTCCGCCGGCGACGCCCGCGAAGAACCCGGCAAAGCAATAAGCGAGATAGCGCACGACGTGAGGATCGTAGCCGATGAACTGGACACGCTCGGGATTGTCGCGGACGGCATTGCTGATCCGCCCCAGCGGCGTCCGCGTCAGCGCGTACATCGCAATCGCCGACAGCACCAGCCAGAACGCGATGACGTAATAGACCTGAACCTGCGGCCCGAACGACCAGCCGAACATCTTGGGCAACGCCGTGCGATCCGTTGTGATGCCGGCTTCGCCGCCGAACACCGAGCGCAGGATCAGCGAGGACGACGCCACCAATTCGCCGATGCCGAGCGAGATCATCGCGAACACGGTGCCGGCGCGCTTGGTCATGACCCAGCCGATGATGATCGCGAAGACGAGACCGCCGATCCCGCCGAACAGCGGAATGAACGGCAGCGGGATCGGCCAGCCGTGCGACACCACCGCATTCATCATGTGGCAGGCCGCGAAACCGCCAAGACCATAGTGAACGGCGTGACCGAACGACAGCAGGCCGGTCTGGCCGAGCAGGATGTTGTAGGAGAGCGCGAAGACGATCGCGATGCCGATCAGGCTGAAGGACGTCAGCGAGCCGCCGGAGGAGAAGATCAGCGGCAGGACGATCAGCGCGGCGATGCCGATCAGCCAGACGCCGTAGAAGCGCAGGCCGTCGCCGGCGGGCTTCGATGTCGAAATCGGTTTGGCGGTCATGACTCGCGCGTCCCCATCAGGCCCATGGGGCGAACGATCAGAATGAGCACCAGCAGCATATAGGGAACGATCGGCGCGACCTGCGCGATCGTGACGTTCCAGATGTCGGTGAGGACCGACGGTCCCGTCGACGGATCGAGCGGTCCGAACGCACTCGCCAGCGAGCCGTTCAGCGCCACCGCAAAAGTCTGCACCAGGCCGATGACGAGCGAGGCGATGAAAGCGCCCGGCAAGGAGCCGAGGCCACCGAACACGATGACGACGAACAGGATGGGCCCGAGTGCCGCGGCCATGTCCGACTGCGTCACCAGGGCCGGACCGGCAATGACGCCGGCAATGCCGGCGAGCGCGCTGCCGACACCGAACACCACCATGAACACGCGCCCGACATTGTGGCCGAGATGCCCGACCATATGCGGATGCGTCAGCGCCGCCTGCACGATCAGGCCGACGCGGGTGCGCTTGAGCACGACCAGCAGCGCCACGAAGATCACGACCGACACGGCCAGCATGAAGAGCTTGTAGGCGGGATAGTTGGTCGAGAAGATCGTGAAGGCCGGGAAGTCGAGCAGCGCCGGGACGCGATAGTCGACCGGGCTCTTGCCCCAGATCATCGACACGATTTCTTCGATCGCAAAAGCCAGACCGAAGGTCAGCAGCAATTCCGCGACATGGCCGTGCTTGTGGGTGTTGCGCAGGCCGTAGCGCTCCACCGCCATGCCGATGGCGCCGACCAGCAGCGGCGCCAGCACCAGCGCCGGCCAGAAGCCGATCCACTTGGTGAGCTGGAAGCCGAAGAAGGCGCCGAGCATGTAGAAGCTGGCATGTGCGAAGTTGAGCACGCCCATCATGCTGAAGATGACGGTCAGCCCGCTCGACAGCAGGAAGAGCAGCATGCCGAACAGCACGCCGTTCAGGGTCGAAATGACAATGAGTTCAAGCACAGCGCACTCGTCTCTGACCGGGGCCTGATGGCCCCGGTGAACATCGCCCAATCAAGAATAGTCCGGCCACCGCCTTCCCGCGACCGATGTCGGCCGCGGGAAAACGACGGATGTCGTGATTACGGCCGCGCCATCTTGCAGGTCGTGGAGACCATGGCCTGCGGCGTGTCGACCTTGGAGACGAGGTGCCAGCCCCAACCGGTGCTTTCCTCGTCGAACGGCTCGTTCTCGGTCAGCTTGCCGAAGGACGAAATGTAGATCGGCTGAAGGAACTGGTGGTCGTCCTTGCGCATGATGCCGGTGCCGCCGTCCAGAACCTCGAACTTCAGGTCCTCGAGCGCCGCCGCCACCTTCACAGGATCGATCGAGTTGGCCTTCTCGGCCGCCGCCTTGAACATGCGCATCTCGTTGACCGCACGCGGGTACCAGAGCGACAGATTGACCTTGGCGCGGAACGCCTTCTCGTAATCCATCGCGGCCTTGTTGCCGGAATTCGCAAAGCCTTCAGTGATCTGGAAGACCTGATGATCGAGACCGGTCTGCTTGACGGCAGTGGGGCCGCCGGCGCCGCCGGCATAATAGGTGTACCAGTTGACCTTCAGGCCGGCGTCAGCGGCAGCCTTGAGCAGCAGCGCGAAGTCCTGGCCCCAATTGCCGGTGACGACGCTGTCGGCGCCGGACGCCTTGATCTTGGCGATATAGGGCGAGAAATCGGTGACCTTCAGCAGCGGATGCAGCTCGTCGCCGACGATCTGGATGTCGGGCCGCTTGGCACCGAGCATCTTGCGCGCGTCGGAGCGGACGGACTGACCGAACGAATAGTCCTGGTTGATCAGGTACACCTTTTTGATCGAGGCGGTGTCCTTCATGTAGTTGGTGAGCGCCTCCATCTTGATGTCGGAGCTCGCATCCCAGCGGAAATGCCAGTAGCTGCACTTCTCGTTGGTCAGGCTGGGATCGACGGCGGCGTAGTTGAAGTACAGCACTTCCTTGCCGGGATTGCGCGTGTTGTTCTTGGTGACGAAATCCGACAGCGCCGCGCCGACGGATGAGCCGTTGCCTTGCGTGATGTAGTGGACCCCGGCGTCGATCGCCTTCTGGGCCTGCACCAGGCTCTCCTGCGGATTGGTCTTGTTGTCGAGCGGCACGATCTCGATCTTGTGGCCGAGAATGCCGCCCTTGGCGTTGAGCTCGTCGGCAAGATACTGGAATGTCTTCAGACCACCCTCGCCGACGCTGGCGCCACCGCCGGAGAGCGGATCGATGTAGCCGATCTTGAGAGTGTCCTCAGCCGACGCGGCATGACCGAGCATCGGGGCGATCACGGCAATGGCCAAAGTGAGCTTGCGCATTTTTTCGTTTCCTCGCTGGCTATCGACTTTAGTCGATGGGCTTTTTGCGCATGTTGCAGCGCAATTGCAGATCCCTAATGAGCAGAACGAACTTTGATTTTCAAGCTCGGCGAGACATGGCTCCGGCCATCGTTATGAAATGTGAAGGCGGCTGCCCGTCTCGCCGGCAGCTTTCCGCGACGAGGAATAGAACGCAAGCGGAAACTCGCCTGCGCGGGGCGCCCGACGACGCAGGTGTCGCAGCCGTCTACAGGCTGCGATAGTCCGCGATTCCCGACAGGTCTGGCGTGAATCCGAGCCCCGGTTCCTCGCCGAGGACGATCGTACCATCAGTGACATTGGCAACGGCACCGCAGAACCGGTCGCGCAGCGGATTGTCGTTGGCGTCGACCTCGAGCCAGCCGTCGCCGCCGATGCCCGCCAGCAGATGCGCCGAGGCGAGCAGTCCGATGCCGCCGCCGAGATAATGCGGGCAGAACGTCTTGCCCGCCTTCAGAATGTCGCGCGCCAGGCCAGCGCACGCGCTCAGCCCGCCCCATTTCGCGATGTCGGGCTGAACGACGCCGAGCACGTCTTCGGCCAGGACGTCCTTGAATCCCTCGACGCTCGAAATGTTCTCGCCGGCGGCAATCGGCATCGTCGCGCACGCCCGCAGCCTGCGCCATTCCTCGCGCCGCCGGTCGGCCCGGATGGGCTCCTCCAGCCAGCGCAGATCGAACGCGGCCAACCGCGGCAGCATCTCCAGCGCCTGATCGACCGACCAGCCCTGATTGGCATCGGCGGCGAGCATGCCCGCACCGACGATCGCGCGCAGCGCGGCCAGATTGGCGAGATCGGTCTCGGCACCGAAGCCGACCTTCAGCTTCAACGCGCGATGGCCACGCGCGAGCGCGGCTTCGGCCGTCTGCGCGGCGCCGCCCGGATTGATCCCGCTGGCATAGACCTTGATCCTGCGCGACTGCGCACCGAGAAGCCGCCACAGCGGCAAGCGCTGCCGACGCGCGGAGAGGTCCCACAGCGCGAGATCGATGCCCGAAATCGCCTGCGCGAACGGACCGGGCTCGCCGCATTGAAGCGCGAGCACCTCGGTGCCCTTGGTCAGAGCCTCGAAGGCCTGAGCAGGACCGTCGAACTTGCGCCCGACGAGGCCGGGCGCAAGCACTTCATTGACAAGCCGGGCACGGTGCTCGGCGCCCGGTGCAGGAAAGTTGGACCAGGCTTCACCCCACCCCTCGACACCGTCCTCGTCCATCGCGCGAACGAAGATGGCCGGGCGGGTGAGCATCTTGCCGAACGACGTCACCACCGGCGTCGCCAGGGGATAGCGATAGCAGAAGGCCTCGATCGAGCGGATGGTGAAGCTGCCTGTCGTCATATTGCAGGTCCTGCGACCGAGTTGAGACCACGCGGGACCGTTACCATCTCAGTAGACGCGCGCGAAGTCACCTTCCTGCTTGATATCAGCGAACGCCGGGAAGCGCGCCTTCCACGCCGTGCCCTTGGCCGTGGTCAGCTGATTGAGCCGTTCCAGCACCCCGAGGCCATCCTTGCGCAGGCTGGCCGACACCGCTGCGCGGTCCGGAAAGTTCTTCAGGACGGCATCCAGCCAGATGGTGCGGCCCGCCAGGAAGCCGCTTGCGCCTGCGGCATAGGAGTAGTCGAGCACGCGCTCGAATTTTTCAGGCGCAGCGCCGCCCGACAGCAACACCCAGGGGATGCTGCGTTCGCGGCAGATATCACCGATCGCATCGAACTCCTTCTGCGCGGCCTTTGCTGCCGCGCCGCCGTCACGCGCCGGCAGGCTGTTGGCTGCAAGCGGGCTCTCCAGCTTGAGAAGATCGACGCCGTATTCAGGCTTGGCGAATTCGCGCACGCTGTCGATGACGAGGCCCGGGAGCTTGCCGGGCGATTCCACGTAATCGGCCGTGTGATTGGCGCTGCCGAGGAACGGGTAGACCAGCAACTCGAGCACGTACGGGATATCGTGACGGGCGCAGTCTTCGCCGATTTCGCGCACGAAGCGCTTCTGGTGCTCGTTCACGGCGGCATCGGCGTCCGGCCTGTACCAGGCCAACACCTTGACGGCGTCGCCGCCCATCGCGCGGATCTTTTCCACGCTCCAATTGGTGATCGCGCGCGACTTGCGGCCGCCCGCGGTTTCCTCAACGCGGTGCTCTTCCAGCGTCATGATCAGGCCGCAGCGCGGCGGCAGCAGATCAATCGCGGCAGGCACTGCGAAGTTCGGGTCGAACAGCATCGAGCTGCAATGCGGCGCGAGGTTCTCGACCAGGAGACGCTTGGCCGCCGTGACGTCGGAATATTCGACCTGGTCCCGCGTGATCCCCTTCGCCTTCGCGATGGCATCGAACAATGGCGGCCGCTGATCCAGCGCGACCATGCGAAAATGGCCATCCGCGTCAGCAAGCCGTGCCAGGCCGCGGTTCTTTCCAATCGTTCTCATGGCTTCGTCCTCATGAATACAAGACACTCGTTGATATCGGGGATTCCGTTACGACCGCCGGCGTGGCGGCATTTCATGGCGGCCGTCGCCGCCGAGAACGCCATGGCGGCGCGCACGTCGAGGCCGGCGCCGATCGCGAGCGCATAGGCGCCGTGGAAGACGTCGCCCGCGCCTGTGGTGTCGACGACGTCGACGGCGTAGGCCGCCTGCCGGTGCAGCTGGCCGTTCTCGTACCAGCTCACGCCACCCTCGCCGCGCGTGACGGCGACGACGCGGCAGCCGAAACGCGCAAGGGCTGTGAGAGATTTATCTTCGGCCGAGCCGGCAAAGGCGGCGAGCGCGGGCTCGGAGAAGATGGCGTGGTCGGTCAAGGGCAGCAGCCGTTCGAATACCTCGGCATCGGCCATGTCGCCGTCGAGCACCGTCGGAATGCCGCGCGCCCGGGCTTCCCGGAACAGCGTCGCAGCTCCCTCCACCCAGCGCGGATCGGCCAGCACGGAGGAGGCGCGCGCGACGGCTTCGAGCGGAAGCCAGTCTGCGGTTTCCGGGTAAAGGCCACGGAAATTCACGATCTGCCGCTCGCCGGAGCTGTCGACGATGACCCCGGACACGGACGAGCGGCCATCGGGAAACAGCCGGAAATTCTCGACATCGACGCCTTCAGCCGTGAAGGCCGATTTCATCTCATGGCCGGCGGCGTCATTCCCTGCCCGCCCCCAGAACGCGATGGATGCGCCGAGCTTTGCCACGGCCACGCTCGCATTGGCGGCCATACCGCCGCCGAGCGTGCCGTACTCGACCGCCTTGATCTTCTCGCTTCCACCCGCGAACGGCCGATCGACGCGCCAGACCTGGTCGAGCGCGGACAGGCCGAGGCAGATCACGTGCACGGGCTTCGTGCCGGACGCGAGGTCGGCCAGCGCCGAGAGATCGTCGATGTTTGCCGACGCACTCACCGCAAGACCTGTCCGTTGGATGCAGCGAACAAATGCGTTTTGCCCGGCTGCGGACGCAGGCTTAGGCGATCGCCGACCTTCGGCCGCAGCGCCGGATCGACCCGCGCGATGGCGGAGCCGCCGGCGACATCGAAATGGATCAGCGTGTCCGAACCGAGCGGCTCGACCAGCTTGACGTTGATGGCGATGCCATCGGCAGCATCAGTGGCGATGGCAAAGTGTTCGGGGCGAATGCCCACCACGGCGTTGCCGGCCTTGCTCAGGCGGCCAGCGGTCTCGCCGTCCAGTGGCACCACCGTTCCGCCCTGCGACAGGATCGCGCGCTCCTGACGCCATTCGACCGGGAAGAAATTCATCGCGGGCGAGCCGATGAAGCCGGCGACGAACTGGTTGGCGGGCCGCTCGTAAACCGTCTCCGGTGTATCGTATTGCTGGATCGTGCCGCTCTGGAGCACGACGATCCGGTCGGCCATGGTCATGGCCTCGATCTGGTCATGTGTCACGAAGACCATGGTGGTCTTCAGCTCCTGCGACAGCGCCTTGATCTCCGCCCGCACCTGTCCGCGCAGCTTCGCATCGAGATTGGAGAGCGGCTCGTCGAACAAAAAGGCCTTGGGATTGCGTACGATGGCGCGGCCCATGGCGACGCGCTGGCGCTGGCCGCCGGACAACTCCTTCGGCTTGCGATCGAGATAGGGCTCGATGTGCAGCAGTGCGGCCGCACGCTTCACGCGGGCGTCGATCTCGGCCTTCGGCGTGCCCCGCAGCTCCAGCGCAAACGACATGTTGTCGTAGACTCGCATGTGCGGGTAGAGCGCGTAATCCTGGAACACCATGGCGATGTCGCGCTGCGCGGCCTGCACGCCGTTGACGCGCTTGTCGCCGATATAGAGATCGCCCGACGAAATCGGCTCGAGGCCCGCGATGACCCGCAGCAAGGTCGACTTGCCGCAGCCGGACGGGCCGACGAAGACCACGAACTCATGGTCCGCGATCTCCAGATTGAGATCGGGGATCACGGTGAAATTGCCGTAGCGTTTGGTGAGGTTGCGGATCGAGATCGAGGCCATGATCGCTCAGTCCAGCGCCAGCACGGGCTTGATCAGTTCGCCCTTGGCGAAGCGGGCGAAATTTTCGGGCAGAGCCTGTAGGCCGAACTCGCCGTCGACGAGGACGCGGTACTCGTCCTTGTATTTGCGCAGCAGCTCGACATTCGGCTCGAAATCCGAGACCGGGAAATAGAAGGTCCGGATCATGTAAAAATCCTTGCGGCGGAAGACCTTGCCTTCCTCGATGGTCCAGGGCGCGGCGTTCTCGCCGACCAGCACCAGCGCGCCGCGCGGCAGGACCAGCTCGATGCCGAGGTTGCGCGCCGCATGGGCGCCGGAGCATTCCATGATGAGGGCGAAGCGCTTCGAAGTGTCGCCGACGGGATGCGCCTTTGCGCCAAAGGACCGCGCGATCTTCAGCCGTGCCGCGTTGGGATCGGCAACGTGGATGTCGTCGTAGCCGAGCGCGCGGAGCGCCAGCACGACGCCAAGACCGACCGGCCCCGCGCCCATCACGAGGACCGGCCCGGCCTCATTCGGCGGCACGACGCGGCTGACGAAGCGCACGGCGTGGCCCGACGTGCCGATGGTGTCGAGTAGCAGCGGCGCAAGGCTGTCCTCGATATCGTCAGGCACCGGCAGCAAACAGTTTTCCGGCACCGGCACATATTCGGCATAACCGCCCGGCCTGTTCCAGCCGATCAGGCTGGAGACTTCCAGGCACATCTGGGTATCGCCGCGCTTGCAAGCGGCGCAGTGGCCGCAGTGCAAGGGGATATAGACGGCGCAGCGGCGACCGTGCAGGCGATGACCGGGCTGCTCGACCACGCCAAAGATCTCGTGGCCCGCAGTGAACTCGGCGCCCTTGTGCCAGAGCTTGAAGTCGGAGCCGCACAGCGCGGTGCGCGAGACGCGGACGAGCACTTCACCTGTGCCGACATTGGGCATCGCGATGCGCTCGATGGTGATGCGGTCATTGCCGTGGAAGACCGCGGCCTGCATGATCGAATTCGGACGGGGCGACACGTTCATTTCGATACCTAGCCTTTCACCGCACCGAGCGTCAGTCCGGACACCAGCCAGCGCTGAACCAGGGCCGCCAGCACCAGCGGCGGCAACGCGATCAGCGTCGCCGCAGCCATGAGGGCACCCCATTGCGTCGAGCCTTCGCCGATGAAGTTGAAGGCCGCCGCGATCAGCGTCTTGGTGTCGCCGTTGGAGAGCACCAGCGCAAACAGGAAGTAGTTCCACGAAAACACGAAGGCGAGGATCGCCGAAACGGCGACGCCTGATGCCACCAGCGGCAGCGCGATGCGCCAGAGGATGCGCGTGACGCTGCACCCATCCACCTGCGCCGCCTCGAACACGCTGCGCGGAATGCCGTCGAAGGACGGCAGCAGAACCCAGATCACGATCGGCAGCGTAATGACCGCATGGCTGAGGATCAGCGCAGTGTAGGAGCCGATCATGCCGATTTGCCGGAACATGACGTACCACGGCAGCAGGAACAGCGTGCCCGGCGCCATGCGCGCCGCCAGCGTCAGGATCGCCGGCCACGTAATTCGCGTCCAGGACACGGCGAACGCAGCAGGAATCCCGAACACCAGCCCCAGCGTGGTCGAGCCGACGGTGACGATGAGGCTGTTGAGCGCGTAGCTGAGGAACGGCGTGGTCCTGGTCAGCTCGACGTAGTTTTCCAGCGTCGGCGAGAAGCTCAGCGTCGGCGGATATGCGGTGACCTCGAACGACGGCTTGAACGAGGACAGCACCATCCAGACCGTCGGCGCCATGATGAGCACGCCGGCGAGCACGAGCTGCATCGTGTTGAGCCAGCGGATCCAGCGGTCGGTGTTGGCGGCATCGTTCATGACATCACCAGGCCACCGCGCCGCGGAGGCGATTGAAGGCGAGCACGGCACCGAACACGATCGCCGTCAGCGTCAGCATCAGGGCGCTGGCGTAGCCGAAGTTGAAGAATTCGAAGCCGACCCTGAAGCCGTAGATGTTGAGCGTGTTCGAGGCGTTGCCCGGGCCGCCCTGGGTCGTGATGTAAATGATGTCGAAGAAGCGCAGCAGATCGACGCTGCGCAGGATCGCCGCGGTGACGATGGTCGGCAGCAGCAGCGGCAGCGTGATGCGCTGGAAAGTCTTGAATGGAGACGCGCCGTCGATCTGCGCCGCCTCGTAGACGCTCGGCGGCAGGGATTGCAGGCCGCCCAGCACGATCAGGGCGACATAGGGCGTCCACTGCCAGCTGTCGATCAGAGCCACGGTCGGAATGACCCAGGTCGGCGAGGCCAGCCAGTCCGACGGCGGCAGGCCAAACGACTGGAGGATATAGTTGGCAGCACCGAGCGACGGATCGAGGATCACCAGCCACATCATGCCCGCCACCACCGGCGGCATCATGAAGGGCGAAATGAACAACGAGCGCACGATGCCCGGCAACCGCTTGGCGTGGAACAGCACCAGCGCCAGCCAGACGCCGAAGACAAGCTGCAGCACCAAGGACAGCACGAATAGCGCAATGGTGATCCACAGCCCGTGCCAGAATTCGTAATCGGAGATCAGCTTCGAATAATTGGCGAGGCCCGCGAAAGACTGCTTGCCGGTCGAGGAGAAGGTCTGGAAGCCGAGCCAGATCGTATAGACGACCGGAAACGCGATCATCGCGACCGTGAAGACCACGGCCGGCGCCGAGAGGGCCACCATCTCCAGCTTCTGCCGGTCCTGCGTCGATGTCGCAGCCGTAGCCGACATGAGTCCGTTTCCTTATCGTGAGGAGATGCCGGCAGGCAGCAAGCCTGCCGGCATGAGGCGGTTAGTTCAGCGCGATCAGCGCATCCAGCGCCTTGTCGGCATCCGCGCAAGCCTGATCGACGGTCTTCTGCTTCAGGATCAGATCCTGCACCGCCTGCCCGATGAACTCGCGCGATTGCGGATTGGCGACGATGGGATAGCCGACCTCGGAGGAGCCCTTCGTCGCGAGCACGTCGAGCGCGGCCTGCCATTCCTTGCGGACCGGCTCCTCGTCGATCCACTTGCGGTATTCAGGATCCTTGGCGACCGACGGACGCGGCGGGGCAATGCCCTGAAGCGCCATCTTCTTCTGCACCTCTGGGCTGGTCGCCCACTGCACGAAGTACCAGGCCGCATCCGGCTGCTTGCTGTGCGAGGACACTGCCATGCCCCAGCCAATCGTGGTCGGCACCTGGCCGGCATCGCCCGCCGGGAACGGCAGCAGGCCGGTGTCTTTCAAGCGCGCGCCGCCTTCCATCACCGTACGCAACTCGTTCGACGACTCAAACGCCATCGCGGCGCGGCCGCCGCGGTACAGCGCCGAAATCTGCTGGAAGCTGTAATTGACGACGCCAGGCGGTCCGAAATCGCGCAGCAGCCGGCTATAGGTGTCGAGCGCTTCCTTGCCCTTGGCCGAACAGAGGTTTGACTTGCCGTTTGCGATATAGCTGCCGCCGACATTGTGCAGCATGTTGCTGAAGGTATAGGCAATCGCGGGCTTGAGGCCGCGCGAGACGAACGGTGTCACGGTGCTGTCGCAGCTCTTGATCTTCTCGGCAGCGGCCTCGACGTCCTTGATCGTCTTCGGCGCCTCGAGGCCGCACTTCCTGAAGATGTCGGTGCGGTAATAGAAGATCGGGCCTTCGATGTTCATGGGCATGCTGGTCAGCTTGCCGCCGAAGGTCGCGGCCTTCAGCAGGGCCTGGCTCAATCCGTTGGGGTCGTATTCCCCGGCTACCTCGTTCTTGGCCATCGCGGTGAGATCGCCGTACCAGCCGGCGGCGGCGAACTGCTCGCCCTCGCGCGAGGGCAGCGTCATGAACACGTCCACCTCGTCGCTGTTCGCATTCATGACGGTCACCAGACGCTGGCGCATCTGCTGCTCCTGATAGCCATCGACCTTGAGGGTCATGCCGGTCAGCTTCTCGAAATCGGCCTTGTAGGTCAGCAGCGCCTGCGAGACCGGATTGTTGTTGGCGAGAAAGGTGATGGTCTTGCCCTTGAACTTCATCCAGTCGAAATCGGCGGCGTGCGCCTGCGCAGTCGCCGCAGCAATCGCGAGAACGGGCAACGCGACGTGGGTCGCGAGCATCCTGGCCTTCATCGAACTCTCCTCCCGGCTGGCCGCCTTAAGCTGGCGGACCATTTTGAAACGTTTGAGCAGCACTTGAAAACGGTTACAAAATAGACCTCACATCCGCCGTGTCAAGCGATGGACAAGCCGCGCAATCTGCGGCAGATTTGCGACATTGCCGCTACCATGCGGTTCGCTGCGCCCGATGTAACGTTACATTCATGAGACTGACCAACGCCAAGTCTGTGAAGCAGGGCATCCGCGCCGTGGCGGCCCGTGCCGGCGTCTCGACGGCATCGGTCTCGCGCGCCCTCAACAACCCCGACGCGGTGAGCCCTTCCTTGCGGGCGCGCATCGAGCAGGCCATCGACGCACTCGGCTACATTCCGCATGCGCCGGCACGCATCCTGTCGTCGCGTCGCTCCCGCACCCTGGGCGCGATCGTGCCGACGATCGACAACACGATGTTCGCACGCGGCATCGCCTCGCTGCAGCAATACCTGTCGTCGGTCGGATACATGCTGTTCCTTACGACGAGCGGCTACGATCTCGACGTCGAATTGCAGCAGGCGCGCAATCTGATCAGCCGCGGTGTCGACGGCCTCGTGCTGCGCGGCGATTGCCATCACGACGGATTGCGCAAGCTGCTGGCGGACAACGCGGTGCCCTTCATCAATGTCGGCATCTACCAGCCCGACCGGCCCTATCCTTGCGTCGGCACCGACAACGAAGCCGCCGCCCATCGCGCTGCCGCGCATGTCATCGAGCTCGGCCACCGCCGCATCGGGATCGTGTCGGCACTCCAGCGCAACAACGACCGCGCCAGCGCGCGCGTCGCCGGCTTTCGCCGCGCGCTCACCGAGAACGGACTCGAATTGCCTTCGCAATGGCATGTCGAGGTGCCCTATACGCTGGACGACGCCCGCGAAGCGGCGCGCTATCTCCTGGGGCTCAAGGATCGTCCCACAGCCGTCGTGTGCGGCAACGACGTGATCGCCTACGGCGTGCTGCTCGAAGCCGAGCGCAGCGGCTTTTCGGTGCCGCGCGACCTGTCGGTGGTCGGCTTCGACGACCTCGACTGGAGCCGGCATTTGCGGCCGAGCCTGACCACGATCCACGTACCGACCGGAGAAACCTGGCAGCGCGCCGGAGAATATCTGGTGCGCAGCCTCGCCGGCGAGCAAACCATCATGCATCGCGAGATCGACTTCTCGCTGGTCGTCCGCGAGTCGACGGCTGCGCCTCCGAAATCCCTGAAGTGAGACACTCCCGATGAATTCGAAATTTTCCCTCGCCCCCGGCTTCCATGCCGTCGTAATCGGCGGCGCCGGCGACATTGGTGCCGCCATCAGCAATCAATTCTGCGATCTGGGTGCGACAGTGACAGCAACGGGTGCGAACGAGGCCGATCTTGCCCGCACCCTCCTCAAGCCGCGCGCGGGCCTCACGCTCGCGACGCTCGATGTCACCGATGACGCGGCCGTCACGTCCTTCGCCCGGAAACACAGTCGCGTCGACGCGCTGATCAATTGCGCCGGCATTCTTGCGCGCGACAAGGAATTCGAGATCGAGACCTTCATGAAGGTGCTCGACGTCAATCTCACCGGCACGTTCCGGACCTGCATGGCCTTCCATCCCCTGCTCGCGGAGCAGACAGGATCGATCGTCAACATCGCTTCGATGAACGCGATGCTGGCGCTGCCGCGGATTCCCGCCTATTGCGCCAGCAAGGGCGGTGTCGTGATGCTGACCAAGGCGCTGGCTTTGAAGTGGGCCGAAGAAGGCATCCGCATCAACGCGGTCGCGCCCGGCTACATCGAAACCACGATCAACGCCGCCGGCCGCAGCGACCTTGCGCATTATCAGCGCATCGCCGACCGCACCGCCTTCAAGCGCTGGGGCCAGCCGGAGGACATTGCCGGCGCGGTCGCCTTCCTCTGCATGCCGGCCTCGCAATACGCGACCGGTACGGTGGTTGCCATCGATGGCGGGTTTCTGGCGGGGTAGCGCGCGGGCCTACACGCCCAGCGCCTTGCGGTTGAACGTCCGCAGGAAGCGCAGCGACAACGTCCGCACATTCGCGACGTTGAGCAGCCAGGCCGCAGCGGCGTAAGCAACCCCGCCCACGGAGCTGACGACCATCAACGCCACGATACCGGTACCGCCGGCTTGCGTCCGCGCAATGAGGATAGCGCCCGCCATCGCCGCAGCCGAAGCCGCAACGCCGGCGACGCGGTTGACGTCGAACGGCACGGGATGGGCGCGGTGCATCAGGGTGACGGCGACGACGAAGCCGAGCGCTTCGGTGGCGAGGGTGGCGAGCGCCGCGCCGTAAAGGCCGTAGCCGGCGACCAGCGCGAACATCAGTGCCACGCTCAGAACGAGCGTGAGGAACGACTGCGCCGCCAGCATGAACGGCCGTTCGGCGAGCTGGAAGCTGATCTGCACATAGAATTGATTGGCGATGCCGAAGAAGCGCGCGAGCACCAGCGTCGGCAGCAGCGCCGACACGCCGGCGCGGAAATCGACACCGACGAGCGTGCCCGCGACCTGGTCGGCCGCGAGTGCGAGCCAGACGGCGACGGGTGCGACGACGACGAGCAGCAATTCGAGGCTCTCGCTCAGCCGCTCCCGCGTTGTCTCGTTGTTCTTCTCCGACAACGAGCGGAACACCAGCGGCACGGTCGCGGCGGCGACGCTGGAGGCGATCATGACCATGAACTGGCGCGGCAGATCGGCGGCGACGCCGAAAATGCCGGCGGCGTCCTTGCCGAGCAAATAAGCGACAATCAGCCGGTCGCAGGCCGAATAGACCGCAACGGACAATCCGGCCAGCGTCAGCGGCAGGCCGTAGCGCGCCAACTGCATGAACTGGCTTCGCTCGAAGCGCGCGATCCCGGTGCGATCGCCGACGAGATTGAGAATGATGCCGGTGAGCGAGCCCAGGCCGAACGCGGCAAGCAGTCCCAACCCGCCCCAGCCGAGCCAGATGCCCAGCAGGCCAAAGCCGACGCTCGACACGCTGCGGACGATCGAGATCGCCGCGAACCTGTAGGGGCGCAATTTGGCGCGTTCGAATTCCTGGCCGACATCGACGGCATTGGCCATGATCGCGACGAACATGCTGGCGAGCAGCAGCTCGACACTGAGGTCGCTGCGGAACAGAAAGACCAGCGGCGTGGTGGCGCAGAGCACCGCGGCCGTCAGCCCGAAGGCGACCAACGCCGTGCCGCGAAAATCCACCTCCGCCGACATCGCCTGATAGCGGGACACCGACAGCTTGATCCAGGCGAAGAAGATCGCCCCCAATATGCCGGCAAGGCTGATGCCAACGACATAGACGCCATACTCGGCCGGCGTCAGAAGCCGTGTGTAGGCCGTGACCGCGAAGAAACCTACCGCTGCGGGCAGGATGTAGGCGACCAGATAAATCGAGAAATGGCGGTTCAGCATGCGAGCACAGGACCGGCAACGGTGTTGCGATGGTGACGGCCGTTAATCAATGACCTTGGCGGGGCGAACGAACTGCGCCGCAGCATCTGTCAAGAGTGTCACATAAGTCTGCAGATCGGGCGGCGAATGAGGCTGAGAGGCCGCTTTCGCGCGTTAGCGTTAAATTTGCCCTTTCCCTGGAGCGCTTCCTGCGATCACGGCACGAAACCCTGGTCCAGACTGGAACAGCGATGCAGCGCCACGCGCGTCGACGCACCGGACATCCGCAAAGGTTAACCCAACGACAGGAAACTCCGGCGTCGCAGGGCGCCGCTTGGTACGATGGCGCGTTGGTTCCAAAAGGAACGTCCCACCGTGACCAGGCTCGACAGACGCGAATTTCTCCTCGGCGGCGCCGCAGCACTCGCGGCGGGGGCAACGGCCTCTGCCGCGCCGGCATCGAAACTCGCGCAGCGCCGTCCGGGCTTTGGCGCTGCGGCGACGCTCTGGGACCTGCAAGCCGATCCCAGGCTCGGCGAAGCCATCAGCACCTATTGCACCCAGGTGGTGCCGGTGCTCGAGCTGAAATGGCCGATGCTGCGGCCCAACGCGCACACCTTCAATTTCGAGCGCGCGGACGCCATCCTGGATTTCGCGCGGGAGAACGACCTGACGATGCGCGGCCACGCGCTCGCCTGGTATCACGACATTCCGGACTGGGCCAAGCAGATCAAGGACACCAAGGGCGTCGAGCGCGCGTACGTCGACCACATCGGCACCGTCGTGTCCTATTACAAGGACAAGCTGACGTCATGGGACGTCGTCAACGAGCCGATCCCTGATAATCCCAAGAAGGTCACCGACCGGCGCGATACGTTCTGGACGCAGCATCTCGGCAACAGCTGGATTCCGCTGGCCTTCCGCACCGCGGCCGCGGCCGATCCCTTCGTCAAGCTCGCGATCAACGAATATGACATCGAGTCGGCGAAGGACTCGTTCATCGCCAAGCGCGCGGCGTACCGCAACCTGATCATGGACCTGCTCGACCAGGGCGTGCCGCTGCACGCCGTGGGCCTGCAATCGCATCTGCACGCCGAGCTCGAGATCGACACGCATGGGCTCGCCGAATTCGTCACCGAGCTGCGCTCCTGGGGCCTCGAGGTGCTCGTCACCGAGCTCGATGTCGACGACCAGAAGCTGACGGGCAATCCGGCAGAGCGCGACGCCATCGTCGCCAAGCGCGTCGACGATCTCCTGACCGCGATCTCGACCAGCGGCCCGGCCCGCTCGATCCTGACCTGGGGCCTCTCGGATCGCTATAGCTGGATCAACGGCACCTTCGCCCGCGCGGACAAGCAGCCGAACCGCCCGTTGCCGCTCGACGGCGAGTTCAAGCCGAAGCCGTTCATGGACGTCATCAGCAAATTCACGAGCGCCTGAGACGCGGCCTTAGCGCGTCTTCGCCGGCACTTCGAATTCGGCCGCATCACCCATATCTTCAGGAGACAGGCTCGGGCTGCGTCGATCCCGCGAGCTAAGGCGGAACACGTCGCGGATGTCGTCGATCGAGGTCGACGAATAGGACTGGATGCAGAGCGCGACCTGTTCAGGCGAGGCCGCGCGCATCATCGCTTCGATGGCGGGACGGTCGAGCGGCGTGTCGTCCCAATGCGAGACCGCGATGCTGTCTTCGGTGACCCGATGGGTCGCCAGATGCGCGGCCGAGTTCGCGACGAAGTGTCCGTACATCAGATATTCCGAGAACTTCTTCTTCCGGCACAGTGCCAGAACCCAGTTCAACCCCGTCGCCGACTTGATGGCATCGGTCATCGCGCGCGCGGTATCCCTATCCCAGACAAGTGCGTTACCGACATAGTCGTCGGCCGGGAACGAGCGCTCCTTGATACCGAGAAGCTGATCGACAGTGCGCAGCCACAGCCCGTGCAACGGGTGGTCAGCGCCGATGTCCTTCGGGGTGACGAACAGCGGCGTCTTCTCGGCGCCGGCATATTGGCCGACGTCGAATTCACGGAAGAACAGATTGTCCGAATCCAGGATGCAGACGCGCTGCTCCGGCGCGTTGAGGACGCCGGCGATCTTCAGGATCTGCTGGATGTGCCAGCCATGCACCGGCGATGACAGCAGCGACAGCCAGACCCGGCGCTTGCTGAGGAACTGAAGCGCCGGCGGCAGCGCCCAGAGCCATTTCGGTAGATAATTCGAGGCCGGAACGATGACGCGCTTGTCGGAGGCGAACCGCGCGAACAGCGGCACGTCCTCATCGTTAACGAGAACATAATGCCGCGTGTATCCCGAGAGCCAGGTGTCGATGCTCTCGCTGAGCAACGAAAAGCGCTCGATATCCTTGGCGTAGCTGGCGGTCAGCAAGGCAACGGAATGCATGGAGCGCGCTCAAATGGCCATCAAGCCGCACTCATAGCCGCACCGCGAGATGCTGGAAACTCACAAACGGAATCAAGGTAAAACGAAACGAAGCATTAGCCATCCGACGGCAGCCCCTGCTCGATACCGCGAAAACGCAGCGGCGCCAGCGCGGAGGCGCGCTGCCACCAGTCGGCGACGCGGTCGTCGAGTGCGGTCACACCGCGACCCCGGCCGGGGAAGATCCGGATCTGCTGCACCGCCTCGGCCTCGAACCCCCTGCCCTTGCGCGTGATCTTGAGGGCGGCGCCCTCGCGGTCGCGCTGCGTCAGCGGCGCTAGGAGGCGGCCGCGCGGACGCAGCGACTGAAGCCAGAGCGGATGCGGGTGCGGGAAGCCGGCATGCACGATGATCACGTCGGCCGGCTCGCCGACCTCCTCGCATCCATCGCCATGCACGACCTCGACGTTGCGATAGGGGCGAAGGTAATTCGCGGCACGCGCCGCAAGCCGCCCGTCGCATTCGATTGCATGCACCCGGCCTTTGGGCCCCACGATCTTCGACAACACCGCCGAAAAATAGCCGAGACCGCAGCCGATCTGGACCACGCGGTCCTTCTCCCCGACGTCGAGCAGATCGATGAAGTGCGCCCACAGGCTCGGCAGCCCGGTGTCGAGCTTGCGGCGCGCATCGATCGCGACCAGCACATTGTCGTAGAGACGAACGGGATCGGCATCCGGCGTCAACCGGTAGCTGCGCGCCGCCTCGCTCTTGATGCGCCAGGGTCCCTTCGCCAGAAAATCCTCGCGCGGGATGGCGGCGAGCGCGTCGAGCAGGCGTGGTGAGGAGATCCGCTCTCGCTTCGCAATCAACTCGACGTAGCGCGCACGCGCGGCGGCAAGATCGCTCATTTCACCGCATCGGCCCGTTCACGGACGGGCACGTCTCCGCCGAGCTCGTTGAGGAGCTGCATCGCCTGCTTCAGGTCCGGGGTGTAAAAGCCCTCGCTGAACTTGCCGAGGATCGGCAAAAGCAGGAGGCTTGCCTGCTCCCGCTTGCCGGCTTGGTGCGACAGCCGCGCAAGGCTGACGGCGGTCCGAAGCTCCCATGACAGCGCGCCCTGCTTGCGCGCAGTCTCCAGCGACAGGGCGAACAGGTCCTCGGCCTCCTGCACCGATGCCGGATCACCATCCGACATCGTGATCTCGCCCTGCAGGCGATAGACCTCGGCGAGATAGGAGTGATCGCCGGTCCGTCTCGCGGTCGCGAGCGCGCCGTCCAGCGCGCGCAAGGCGGCGTCGCGCATCCCGACCTTGGCATAGGCTTCCGCCAGCAGGCAGCGGAACCAGCAGCCGGCGAGCCAGGAATCCATCGCCTCGTATTCGTCGAGGCCGAAGCGCATCTGGCTGAGACCTTCGTCGGCCTCGCCGAGCTGGGCCAGCGCCCAGCCGCGCAGGATCGCCGCCTGCTGCTTCCAGTGCAGGAAATTGTGCTCGGTGGCGATGATCATGGCGCGGTTGGCGTGGTCGCGCGTGCCCTCGACGTCGCGCAAATGCTGGCACAGATAGGCGCCGAACACGAGCGCGAAGGCGAGCGTGAAGGGATGGCGGATCTTCTCGGCATTCGCGATCGCCTGCTCGCTGTGCTGGCGCGCCGCGTCGGGCCGGCCGAGGAACCAGAGGAGATAGCCGAGATAGGACAGCGAAACGACGCCGGGATCGGTACCGTGCCGTTCCATCAGATCGGAGTGCAGATCGGGACTATAGAGGTTGATGCAGCGGTGCAGATGATGCTGGGAGGCGGCGAAACGGCCGCGATAGAGCATCGTCATCGCGATCGAGCGGTGCGCCTCGATCAGATATCCGGTCTGCTGCGCCGGCTGCGTGCGCTCGTTCAGCCGCTCGCGCTTGGCAAACTTCAACAGCTCGACGCTGAGATCGTGCGCGCGGCTGAGATCGGCACGGATGAAATGGCAGACCCAGAGCCCACGCGTGGCGGCGAAGGCCTTCTCGTCGTCGTCGAGCTGTTGACCGAGCTCGAGCGCGCGGATGTAGTTCTCCTCGACCTCCTGCACGGCGTAGCCCTTGGCGGCAATCAATGCGTTGCCGAGCGCGATGCGCAGCTCCAGCTCCATCTCGTCGGCGCCCTGCATGCGCGCATTGGCCTGCACGACGCTCAAGCCCCGGCGCAAATGCCCGATCGCCTCCAGATTGGCGCCGCTCTTGGCCGCCTGCTTGCCTGCCTTGAGCCAGAAGCTGGCGGCACCCTCGCTCTGGCCGGATTCGGTGAGGTGATGGGCGAGCAGCTCCGGCTCGCGCTCGGTCTTCTCCGGATACATTTCGGCGAGCACCTGCGCGATCCGCGAATGCAGCTTGCGCCGCTCGCTGTGCAGCAGGCTGTCGTGCGCGGCGTTCTGGATCATCACGTGCTTGAAGGAGTAGAGCGCGCCGGGAGGATGGCCGCGGCGCATGATCAACCCGGCCTCCTCCAGATGATTGAGCGCGGCCTCGATCTGCTCCGCCGGCGTGTTGGCGACCGCGTGCAGCGTCTCGTAGGAGAACTCGCGACCGATGGTGGCGCCGATCTGCGCGATTCGCTTGAACGGCCCCATCCGGTCCAGCCGCGCCATCAGCGAGTCGGTGAGGGTCGCCGGGATCGCGAGCTGCCGCCATGGGCCCGACAGCACGTAGCGCCCGTGCCGCTCGGTCAGGAGGTTGGATTCGAGAACGGTCTTGGTCAGCTCTTCCAGGAACAGCGGCACGCCGTCGGTCTTGACGATGATCTCCTCGACCACCTCCTTGGGAAGCTCGCGGCCCGCGACGCGCTCGACCAGCGTCGTGCGCAGCTGCCGGCTCAGGCGGTTCAGCACCAGCGTGGTGATGTGCGAATGCGCGCTCCAGCTCGGCTGGAATTCGGAGCGCGCAGTGATGATGACAAGGACCGGCTGGTTTTGCACGCGGTCAACGAGGAGGTCGATCACCTCGCGGGAGGTTGGATCGATCCAGTGCAGATCCTCAAGCGCGATCACCAGCGGCATGTCGCGGGCAAGGCCGAGGAAATGATTGACCAGCGCCGCGACGGTCGCATCCTTCTGCTGCTGCGGCGACAGGTCGAGCGGCGGATAGCGGTCTCCGGTCGGGATCGACAGCAGCGCGGCAAACAGCGGCGTGACCTGCTCGATGTCGCCATGGGCGGCGGCGATCGCGGTCTCCAGACCCGCCAGCGACGTCGCGGACGGATCCTCGCGGTCGAGGCCGAGCGAGAATTTGAGCTGCTCGGAGAACGGATAGAACGCCGTGGAAGTGTAATAGGGCGAGCACTGGAACGAGACGTGTCCATGGCGGTCGCCCGCGATCCGGTCGAATATCTCCTGGATGATGCGCGACTTGCCGATGCCGGGCTCGCCGAACTTGACCACGACCTGGCCGTCGCCGTCCTTGACCTGCTGCCAGCGCCCCATCAGCAGCGCGATCTCCTCCTCGCGGTTGACGAGCGGCGTCAACCGCCCGCCCATGGCAGCGGCGAAGCGGGTCTCCGCCCGCGAGGCGCGCACCACGTGCCAAGCCTGCGTCTTCTCCGAGATGCCTTTCAGCGCATGGACACCGAGATTGCGGTAGTCGAACTTGCCCTTCAGCAGCGACTGTGTCGAGGACGAGATCACGACGCCGTTGGGCGGCGCCAGACCTTGCAGGCGTGCGGCGAGATTGACGGTTTCTCCGACCGCGGAATCGCGCTCCTCGGTGCCTTGGCCAACGAGGTCGCCGACCACGACGAGACCGGTTGCGATCCCGATGCGGACGGCGGGGGCGTGGCTCAGCGCACCGCGCGGCTCGATCGCGCGCGCAGTCGACAGCACCCGCACGATCTCGAGCCCGGCGCGCACCGATCGCTCGGCATCGTCCTCATGCGCGGTCGGATAGCCGAAATAGACAAGGATACCGTCGCCGACGAAGCGCGCGGCAAACCCCTCGTAATGTTTCACCACCCGGACGCAGGTCTCGCGAAAGCTCGCGATCATGTCGCGCACGTCTTCCGGATCGAATTGCACCGACAGCGAGGTGGAATCCACCATGTCGCAGAACATGGTGGTGAGCTGACGCCGTTCGGCACCGACTTCCGTCCGGGCTTGCGGGCGCGCGGCCGCATCGGGCTTCTCTGCGGTCTCGGCGTGGAATAGCGCCGACATCGCGCGCTGAAGCCGCTTGCGGTCGCCGAGCGGCAATCCTAGCTCGACCAGGTCGGATTCCGTCAGGTCCCCCATGACATCGAGATCGAGGCGGTGCTGCGCGAAGAGATCGGTGTAATGTCCAAGACCGACGCCTTCGAGCCAGCGCTTCAAGCCGCCTTCAGTCTCCGTAACAGGCTCATTCTCCAGCATGGTGATTCTGCCCGACCTTAACTCCGTCGAAGGGCTTTAGGCCCCTCAACCACAGATTTTGGGGCCCGAACTTCACCTCAGACTGGACGCGTTCCCTAAGTCTTGGGAAGAATAGCTCAATCAGATCAAAAGGGAATGGCATTGTCCCATATTGCATCCGTAGCGGGAGAGGATTCGGACAGCGCAGGCGCCGAAACCAGGACCTTTGCCGATATCGGCGGCCTTCTCGACTTTTATGCACGCAAGACGCCGGCGGCACCGGCTCTCCTCGCGCCGGGCCGGCCGGCCCTCACCTACGCCAAGCTGGGTGAGTTGATCCAGCAACTGGTCCGCACCCTGCGGGGGCTCGGCATTGCCCCTGCCGACCGGATTGCCGTTGCGCTGCCGCGCGGCGCCGACAGCGCACTGGCGCTGATTGCGGTCGCCTCGGCCGGCGCCTGTGTCCCCGTCAATCCGGATCTGACGGCCGACGAGCTGCAACGCTATTTCAGCGAATTGAAGCTAACCGCGCTCGTCACCCGGGCCGACATGAATTCACCAAGTCGTGACGTTGCCAAGGCGCTCGATATCGTGGTGATCGATTTCGTGCCGGGACCGAACGACAATCTCGGCGGCTGCGCGTTCATCGGCCCGGCAGTCGGGCCGGCCTGCACGAGCGGCGCCTCGCGCGGCGACGATGACGCCTTCATCCTGTTGACGTCAGGCACGGCGGCGCGGCCGAAAATGGTGCCGCTGACGCAGCGCAATGTGTGCCTGTCCGCATACAATGCCGGCCGCGTGCTGTCGCTCGCAGCCCACGACCGCCTGCTCAATGCCCTGCCGCTGTTTCACGCCCATGGTCTGATCTCCGGCCTGCTGACGGCGCTGGCCGCGGGCTCCAGCGTGATCTGCACCAACGGTTTCGACGCATCGTCCTTCTTCGGCTGGATGCGGGAGCTGCGACCAACCTGGTACACGGCGGTGCCGACCATCCATCGCGCGCTGCTGACGGCGGCCGAGGCCGACCCGGACCGCGCCCGGTCATCGTCGCTGCGCGTGATCCGCTCGGCCTCGTCCTCGCTCGCGCCCGCGATCCTGAACGGGCTCGAGGCGATGTTCGGCGTTCCCGTGCTCGAAACCTACGGCATGACCGAAGCGGCCTCGCAGATCGCGGCCAATCCGTTCGAGCTGCGCAAGATCGGATCGGTCGGCCGCGCTGCGGGCCCCGAGATCGCGATCATGGACGGGGCGGGCCGCACGCTTGCGAGCGGCGAGCATGGCGAGATCATGCTGCGCGGGCCGAACATGAGCCGCGGCTATTATAATGACGAGGCGGCGACACGGGCCGCCTTCCGCAACGGCTGGTTCCGGACCGGCGACCTCGGTTATCTCGATGCCGACGGCTATCTCTTCATCGTCGGCCGCATCAAGGACGTCATCAACCGCGGCGGGCAGAAGATCTCGCCCCTGGAGGTCGAAGAGGTCCTGCTGAGCCATCCGGCGGTGCTGGAGGCCGGCGTGTTCGCCGTTCCGCACCAGAAGCTCGGCGAAAACGTCGCCGCCGTCGTGGTGCTGCGCCCGAATTCCGAAGCAACTCCGGACCAGCTTCGGCAGTTCGCGCGCAAACGTCTTGCGGCGTACAAGGTGCCGAGCCTGATCCGCGGCGTGGCCGCACTGCCGAAAGGTGCGAGCGGCAAGGTCAAGCGCAACGCGCTGGCCGATCTGATCGCAACCGCGGAGCATGGCGACGAAGCGCAATTGCCGCGCAACGCGCTGGAGACCCAGCTCGCGGGGATCTGGGCCGGTCTGTTGGAGCTGCCGCAGGTCGGCATCGACCAGGATGTCTTTGCGCTCGGCGCGGACTCGCTCGCGGCGACGCAGATGCGCTCGCGCTTGCGCGAACGCTTCAATGTCGACTTCTCCTTCGAGGACATCTTCGATTGCGCCACGGTCTCGGCGCTTGCGGCCCGAATCGAGACCGCCACAACCCATCGCGAGACGATGGTGCCCGCATGGCGCCAGGCGGCGGCAGACGCACCGCTGTCGTTCCAGCAGCAGCGGATGTATGTGCTCTCGCGGCTCGATCCGACCCGTTACAATTACAACGTCGTCGAAGTCGCCGTTCTCAAGGGCCTGGTCGACGTCGCCGCGCTTTCTGCGAGCCTCGCCTCGATCTGCGCTCGCCACGAGGCGCTACGCTCGGTCTTCATCGAACGCGAGGGCGAGCCGGCGCAGCTTGTGCTGCAATCACCTCCGCGATTCGAGCGGATCAGGCTCAAGCCCTGCGCGGCGGACAAGCGGGCCGCAATCATCCGGCGCGAGGCGCTCGAGCTCGCACAATATCCGTTCGACCTGGCGCGCGAGCCGCCGCTGAAGGTCACCCTGCTGTCGTTCGACAAATCCAGCCACGCGCTGGTGGTCAACGTCCATCATCTCGTCACCGACGGCTGGTCGCAACGGATGTTCTGGGAGGAGCTTGCCGCCCATTATTCCGCCGCGCGCAAGACTAGCGCTGTGACGTTGCCCTCGCCCGCCTTCCAGTATCGCGACTTTGCGCTATGGCAGCAAAGCTGGGCTCAGACGCCGGCGGCGAAGGAGCAGCTTGATTACTGGCGGACCCAGCTCGACGGCGTCACCACGCTGCCGCTGCGGACCGACCGGCCAAGGCCGGAGGTCTGGAGCGGTCACGGCGCCCGTCACTATCTCGAATTCTCCAAGGCGCTATCAACCGATCTGCGCGCGCTCAGCCAGGACCAGGGCGTCACGCCTTTCATGACGCTGCTTGCGGCTTTCCAGTGCCTGCTGTTCCGCCACACCGGACACGAGGATGTCGCGACGGGATCGCTGATCGCCAACCGCAACCAGATCGAGAGCGAGCGCCTGATCGGGCTGTTCGCCAACACCCTGATCCTGCGCAATGATTTCGGTGGTGATCCGGGCTTTGGCGAGATGTTGCGGCGGGTGCGGCAGGTCACGCTGGATGCCTACCGCAACCAGGACCTCCCGATCGAGGAAGTGCTGCGCGCTCTCCAGATCGCGCGCCGGAGCGACGGCAATCCGCTGTTCCGGATCATGTTCATCCTCCAGAACGCCTCGATCGAGGCGGCACGTTTTCCGGGCCTGTCGACGCGGCGGCTGGAGGTCGACCCGAAAGTCGCGCGTTTCGACATCACGCTCGAACTGGTCGAGGCCGACGGCCGCTTCACCGGCTTCTTCGAATACGCCACCGATCTGTTCGACGCGGCGACCATCGAAACCATGGCCGCTCAGTTCAAGACCCTGCTAAAGGCCGCGATCGCCAATCCGGAGCAGCGCATCTCGCGCCTGCCGCTTCTGACGGAGGCCGAACGCCGGCAGTTGCTGGCGAAAGGCCAGGGCGTGGTGGCCAATTTCACCACGCGCGGCAATCTTTGCGAACGCCTCGAGCGCCAGGCGAAGAAGACGCCGAACGCGATCGCCGTCTCCGACGGCCGCACCTCCCTGACTTATCGCGAGCTCGCCCGTCGCAGCCAGGCGGCCGCACGCTGGCTCGCGCGCGAAGGTGTCGGCGCCGAGAGCGTTGTCGCCTTGCTTGCGGATCGCGGGCCCGACCTGCTCGCCGCGATGATCGCCGCGCAGCGCGTGGGCGCAGCCTTCCTCAATCTCGATCCCGACCAGCCGCCGGCGCGGCTTGCGACCATCCTTGGATCGAGCTGCGCCCGCATGCTGCTGATCGGGCGCGCCCAGTCGATCATGGTCGAGGCGCTGCTCGAACCGCTGGTCGAGCGCGTTCATGTCGCCGAGCTCGAGGACGCGATCGCACCCGGATCGACCAGGCCGGCCCGCGCCGCGCGGCGCGCAGCCGCGAGCCTCGCCTATCTCATCTACACATCCGGCTCCTCCGGCGCGCCGAAGGGCGTCATGATCGAGCAGCGCGGGCTGTCGAACCATCTGGCGTCGCTCATTTCCGAGCTCGGCCTTACGGCCACGGACGTGATCGCCCAGACTGCGCCGCAGAGCTTCGTCATCTCGGTCTGGCAGTTCCTTGCCGGTCCCATGGTCGGCGCGCGCGTCCATGTCTGCGCCAACGCAATCGTGCAGGACCCGATCCTGCTTGCGCGGGAGATCGAGCGTGAAGGGATCAGCGTGCTCGAGATCGTCCCGTCGCTGCTGCGCCTGATCCTCGACCGCATGGACGAAGCGCAGGTCCAGCGCGCCTTTGCGGGATTGCGGCTCCTGATCTCGACCGGCGAGCCGCTGCCCGTCGATCTCTGCCGCGCCTGGTTCGCCCGCTGCCCGAAGGTGCCGCTGATCAACGCCTATGGCGCGTCGGAATGTTCCGACGACGTCTCGCTTCATCGCCTGACCAAAGCGCCGGCGGCGGCGACGAGCAACGTCCCGGTCGGCGCGCCGCTGCCCAACACCCAGCTCCATGTGCTCGATCAAAACCTCCAGCCGCTTCCGGTCGGCGTGACCGGCGAGCTCTGCATCGGCGGCGCCGGCGTCGGCCGCGGCTACATCAACGATCCCGCGCAGAGCCGTCAGCGTTTCCTGCCCAATCCGTTCTCGCGCCAGGACGGCGCGCGGCTGTACCGGACCGGCGACCTCGCACGCCGCCGCGCCGACGGCACCATCGAATGCCTCGGCCGCGCCGACCATCAGGTCAAGGTCCGGGGCTACCGTATCGAGCTCAAGGAGATTGAGAACGCGCTTGCCGACCATCCTGCGGTGCGCGCCGGCATCGTCGAGCCGCGCCGCGAGGCGAGCGGCGATGTCAGGCTGATCGCCCATATCGTCGCAAGGGCCGGCAGCCAGAGCAGCGCCAGCGAGCTGCGCGACTTCCTGAAGAGCCGGCTGCCGGGCCATGCCATTCCGTCCGCATTCCTGTTCCTGGACCAGATGCCGCTCAATGCCCATGGCAAGATTGACCGGTCGGCGCTGCTGGCGCCCGCGCAGCAGGACGTCTCCGGACCGGACGCCGCCGTGCCGGCGCGGCACTTCACCGAAAAAGTGCTCTCGGACATCTGGGTCGACCTGCTGAAGGTCGAGGGCCTCGGCGTGACCGATAATTTCTTCGATCTCGGCGGCCATTCGCTCCTGGCGGGCCAGGCGATGGCGCGCGTCGCCCGTGCGCTCGGCGTGTCGCTGCCGATCAAGACCATCTTCGAGGCTCCGACGATCGAAGAACTCGCCCGGCGGGTTGACGAGGCCGTGGCAGCAAAGCCGCGAAAGCCGGCAACAGGCATGCTGCGGCCTGCTGAAAGCGGGCTCCCAACGCTCTCGATCGCACAGGACCAGATGATGCGGATCGAGCAGAACCTGCCGGGCCTGCCGCTGTTCAACCTGCCCTTTGCCTTCCGCCTCCAGGGCCCGCTCGATCCGACCACCCTCGCGCAGGCGTTCGGCGACATCGTGCGCCGCCACGAATCGCTGCGGACCGGATTCGGCCGCAGCGGCGAAGAGCCCGTCAGCCGCATCGCCACGCCCGGCGAACTCGGACCGGTCCTCACGATCGAGGTCATCGGCGACGGACGTCCCCACGACAACAAGCGGCGCAAAGCACTCGAACTCAGGAAGATCGATCTCCTGATCGAGCAGGAGACCTACGCCCCGTTCGACACCGCGCGGCCGCCGTTGTTGCGGGCGCGGCTGTTGCGGCTCCATGCCGACGATCATGTGCTGCTGCTGACGCTGCATCATGCCATTGCCGACGGCTGGTCGATCGGCGTGCTGTTCGAGGAGCTGTCCAACCGCTATGCGGCGCTGGCCGGGCGTCCGTCCGTGCCGCTGCCGAAACTGCCGCTCGCGTTTTCGGATGTCGCCCGCTGGCAGCGCTGGTGGTGCGGCACCGACGCCGCCCGCCGTCAGGCCGCCGACTGGACGGAGAATCTGCGCGGCGCGGCCCCCGTCTTCGACGGTGAAGCAAGCCCCGGCGCGTCCACCGGGCACCACCCCGTCAGCCTCGAGCGCGAGCTGATCGGCCGGCTCACGGCGTTCGCCGGGCGGCATAACAGCACGCTGTTCATGTGCCTTCTCACCGGCCTGAAAGCCCTGCTGCTCGCGCAGAGCGGCCGCAACGACATTTCGGTCGCCACCGCCATGGCCAATCGCGCCCAGCCCGATACCGACCGGGTCCTCGGTCCGTTCGAGAACACGGTGATCGTCCGTACCCGAATCACGCCGGAGCTGTCGTTCGCGCAAGCCCTGGCCCGGGTGCGCCAGAGCGTGCTCGACGCGCATGCGCGCCAGGAGCTGCCGTTCAACATCCTGGCCGACCATCTGGAGCAGGAGGGGATCAATCCGGCCTCGCTGCTCCAGGTCTATTTCACCCTGCAAAATCCGCTGCGCCAGCCGCTCGATCTGGCCGACGTCACGATCGAATCGATCGGCAACGTCGCGCGCGAAGGCCAGCCGGTGCTGCCGATCGACCAGACCTGGCTGTCGCTGATGCTCAAGGAGCGCCCCACCGGAATCACCGGCTCATGCAATTACAAGGGCGAGCTGCTCGACGGCCACAGGGTCGGTGAGTGGATGGCGAATCTCGTCGCGCTGCTGAATGCGGCCGTCGCCCACCCCAACACGCCGCTCGGCCGATTGCTCGCTCGCAGGGCGGCATGACCGGCTGTACGGGACGGGAGAACACAGGTTCACTCGTCAAAGCTGTGAATGACCAAGTTGCAGCTTGATTATTTGGCGCCAGCGCGCAAGATTATTCTCTCGATTTGATTTGGACGATTATTTTCAACCGGGGAGTTTGTTATGGGTTTCATCAAATTTACCAAGGGTACCTCGTTGAGCGACAAGGACCGCAAGGCCCTGCAAAAGCTGCTGGGCGCCGAGAAGAAGAAGCTCCAGTCCGCGCTCAAGGATGTCGACGCCAGCCTTTCGATGCTGGGCGGAGCGAAGAAAGCCAAGAAGAAGAAGTAAGGATCGTCGGCCGGGACGCCGCGCGAATCCTCGGGCTTCACTTTCCGGATATGGGCCGCTCGCTCGTCGAGTTGGGGTCTCGCACAAGCTTGCGCCTGTAAACCGGCCTGCAAATCGACAAGAAATTGCCCGGGTGGACCGTTAGAAGCGGTCCGCTCAGTTGATTCTTGCTCAGTTGATTCTTCCGTCAGGGCCGGAGACTTGGCCTCCGCCTGACGCCATGGGCCCTTTTGATGGCAGACGACAGAATTGAACTGTTTGTCGGACTGATCGAGACCATTGACGCGCCGGGCGCAATCGATGCGTGCCGACGCCTGCTCTCGGTCGACGAACGGATCCGCGCCGATCGCTTCATGTTTGAGCGGCATCGGCGGCAGTATATTTTCGCGCACGCGATGCTGCGCCTGGCGCTGTCGCAGGCCGCACCGAACGTCGCACCCACCGATTGGTCCTTCGGGGCCGGCCGCTACGGGCGGCCGTTTGTCGCGGCGCCCGCGACCTCGACCGCGCTGCATTTCAGCCTGTCCCATGCCGATGGCTGCGTTGCCTGCGTCGTGTCCGGGCATGAGACCGTCGGCGTCGACGTCGAAACCGTGTCACGGCGTGTCGCGCCATTGTCCACCGCGCTTCGCTTCTTTGCGCCGGAGGAGGTCGAATCGTTACGCGGACTGCCGGAGCCCGCCGCGATCGAGCGCTTTTTCGACTATTGGACGCTCAAGGAGGCCTATCTGAAGGCAAGGGGGTTTGGGCTCAATTTGCCGCTCGACGCTTTCGCGATGCAGGTGTCCCGGGAGGCCATCGAGATCAGCTTCAAGCCCGATATCGCCGACGATCCGTCAGGCTGGCGATTCTCGCTGTGCTCGCCGTCGCCCTCGCATCGCCTCGCGATCGCCGATGGCTCCCGCGCGCATGGCGGCCTTCCCATTACCCGCAATGCCTGGCCCTTCCAGGAAGCAGCTGAATGACGCCGCTGCGGCTGCGCGTCTTTCCAGCGATCTCGCGCAACCGCGATCCCAAGAAATATGTCGGCGAGCTGATGCGAGTGGCGCAGTTCGCCGATCGCAACGGCTTCGAAGGCATCCTGCTGTTCGAAGGCAACGACGTGTCCGTCGAGCCCTGGGCGATGGCCCAGCACATCATCGGTAAGACCACGCGAAGCTCGCCGCTGATCGCGGTCAATCCGGTCTACATGCACCCGTTCGCCGCGGCAAAATTCGTCTCGTCCTTTGCGCAGCTCCACAGCCGCAAGGTCTATCTCAACATGATCACGGGGACCGCGGTCAGCGACCTGCACGGGCTGGGCGACGAGCAGTCGCATGCCGACCGCTACGTCCGGCTCAGCGAATTCGTCGCGCTGATGCGCCAATTGCTGGAAAGCCCCCGCCCGGTGAATTTCGAGGGCCGGTTCTACCGCGCGAGCAATCTGCAACTTCGCCCGCGCCTGCCGGCGGAGCTGATGCCGGAATTCCTGGTCGCGGGCCAATCGGAGGCGGCGCAGCGCGTGGCGAAGGAGACCAGCTGCATCAAGATGCAGATGTTGCCGCCCGATCTAGATCGCGGTCTCGATGTATCAGGAATGAACTTTGGCATCTTCGCCCGCGAGGGACGCGAGGAAGCACGACAGGCCGCTAAGGCACGCTTTCGCGACAATCCCGATGATCGCGAGCTGCTCGCGCTCACCGTGGAGAACAGCGATTCCGTGTGGAAGCGGCGGCTCTATGACGGCCAGAGCGGCGAGCTCGCTGACAATGGCTACTGGCTGCTGCCGTTCCTGACCTTCCAGGCCGACTGCCCCTATCTCGTCGGCAGCTACGCCGAGATCGGCGCAAAGCTGAAGGATTTTGCAGCGAAGGGCCTGACCACGATCATGCTCGACATGGTCGCCGACGAGGCCGAGATGCAGCACGTCTGCAAGGCGCTCGCGGCGAGCGGGATGTTTTAGGACGGCACGCCGAGCGGACTGAGCCGTGCCAACGGCTCGCTGTCCTCCGGCCGTCGCAAGAGCTGCATGACATGCCGCTTCAGGCGCACGAACTCCGGTTCGGTCACGAGATCGTGGCTGCGTGGCCGCGCGAAAGGCAGCACGACATCCTCAATCACCCGGCCGGGTCGTGCGCTCATCACGACGATGCGATCGGCGAGGAACAATGCCTCGTCGATGTCGTGGGTGACGAAGACCGTGGTGGTCGGGATCTTGCTCCAGATGTCGAGCAGGACCTCCTGCATCATGCCACGCGTCTGCGCGTCGAGCGCACTGAAGGGCTCGTCCATCAGCAGCACCCGCGGTTGGTTGATCAGGACCCGCGCGATTTCCACGCGCTGCTGCATGCCGCCCGACAATTGCGCCGGATAGAACGCCTCGAAGCCGGAAAGGCCGACCAGCTTCAGGATCGCGTCGGCGGCGCGGTCGCGCTCCCTCCTCGCGAGGCCCCGCATCTTCGGGCCGAAGGCGACATTGTCACGCACCCGCTTCCAGGGAAACAGCGTGTGCTGCTGAAACACCATGCCCCGGTCCGGGCTCGGACTCTGGACCTGCTGGCCGTCGACCGTGAGACGGCCAGCCGTGATCGGCAAATGCCCGGCCAGCGCGCCGAGCAGCGTGGATTTGCCGCAGCCGGAGGGACCGAGGATGCAGACGAGCTCGCCCGGCGCAATCGCGACATCGAGACCGCTGACCGCTTCGAATGCGTCACCGCCCGATCCGAGTGAAATCGAGACATCGGCGAAGTCGATGCGACCGACGCTCTCGGTGCCGATATCCGCGACCCGGATGTTCATCTCGCCACCTTCGGGCTACGCCAGGGCATCAGAAGCCGCCCGGCCGTCGTCAGCAGCCAGCTCGATCCCATGCCGAGCAGGCCGATGATCAGCATGCCGACGATGATGTCGGCGTAGTTCTGGAGCGTATAGGCTTCCCAGGTGTAATAGCCGATGCCGAACTGGCCCGAGATCATCTCCGCGGTGACGAGGCAGAACCACGAGGTGCCCATGCCGATCGCAAGCCCCGTGACGATGCTGGGCGCGGCGTCCGGCAGCACGACTTCCCTCAGGATCGCCAACTTCCCCGCGCCGAGGCTGCGGGCGGAGGCAACCAGCCGGCGGTCGACATTCGCGACACCGTGGACGGTGTTCAGCACGATCGGAAACAAGGCACCGATGAAGGTGATGTAGATCATCGACAGCTCGGACGACGGAAACATCAAGATCGACAGAGGAATCCACGCCACGGCCGGAATCGGCCGCAGCAATTCCAGCGGCGGCAGCAAGAGATCGCTCGCGGCGCGCGAGCGGCCAATCGCGAAGCCGAGGAATACGCCGATCACCACCGCCGCCCCGTAGCCCGCGAACACGCGCCAGAGGCTGCTGGTGACGTGTGCCGTCAGTTTCGGCGAACGAAACAGGGCGAGCGCGGATTGAACGACCTCGACCGGCGGCGGCACGTTGCGGAAGGTCACGATCCCCAGATTGAGATGCGTTGTCGAAGCGACCTGCCACAGGGCAATGCAGGCCAGGATCGAAAGACCGCGGACCATCCAGCGGACGGCCGCAGGCCGCGCCTTGATAGCGGTGGCCATCGCCTCACCGGCTCGCGACGAGGGACTCGCGCGCGGCCGCGAAGTCGAGCACAGCGCCACCGTTCTTCTTCGACCAGCCCTCGGCCGCCTGCTTGAGCAGGAAGGCGCTCAGCTCGCCCTTGGTCGACCGTACGAACCAGGCCTGGTTTGCGAACAGCTTAATACCACTCTCGCGATCCTGAGCGTAGACGACGCGGATGGTCTTGCCGTCCTTCTCGAGGCCGGCGAGCGCCTTCAGCGCGTTCTCGGGCGACGCGTAGTGACGCACATGAGCCTCGTCTTTGACCCAGATCTGCGCGACGCGGCTGAAGTCGCTGATCTCGGCGCCCGTTGCGGCGTCCTTGGCACGAAGCGGAAGCTGCGCGTAGTTCTTCAGCTCGGCGTCATAGTCGCGCCCCGCATGCGCGGTCGCAACGCGGATGAACTTGTCGGTGACAAACTGGTTGATATCGAGATCGCTGTCGGCGCGCTTGAGCAGCTTCAGCGTCTTGATCGAGGTGGCGACCGCCTGGCGGTATTCCGGCTTCCAGGTCACATCGCGGGTCTGAAGACCGAGCGGGCCGTGGAAGAGATAGTCGACCTCCGCCTCGATGCCGGTGACCTTCGCGATCAGCTCGCTGTATTTCTCCGGCTCCTCCGCGATCAGGCGATCCGCCTCGATCGCTGCGCGCAAATAGGCAACGACGATCTCCGGATATTTTTCGGCGTACTCGGCATCAACCAGTCCGCCGTGGAACGTCGGCGCATTGGCCTGCGCACCATCAAAGATCTTGCGCGCAAAGCCGCGCCACGGGAACAGCTCGGCGAACGGAACGAAGTCGGCATGCGCCTCGATCTTGCCGGCCTGCAAGGCCGGCCCCGCAACCTCCGGCGCCTGCGTGATGATGTTGACGTCGGTCTCGGGATTCCAGCCCTTGGCCTCGATCGCCCGAAGCAGCATGCCGTGCGAGGTCGAGGCAAAGGGAACCGAGATGGTCTTGCCCTTGAGCTCATCGAGCGATTGCACCGGCGAGCTCGACGGCACCACGATGCCGTTGCCACTGCCCTTGGTGCTGCCGGACAGCACGCTGATGAAGAGGCTGCGGCGGCCAGCCTTCTGGAACGCCACGCCGTTGAGCGAGCCCGGAAAGTCAGCCATCGCGCCGAAATCGAGCTTGCCTGCGACCATCTCGTTGGTGAGCGGCGCGCCGCTCGTAAAATTCTTCCACTGGATGTCGTAGGTGACATCCTTGTACTTGCCGTCATGGGGCAGAAATTTCTCGAGTAGCTTGAGCTCGTGAATGAGCAGTCCGCCGGTCGCGCAATTGATCGTCGTGTCCTGCGTCCCGACTGCCACACGGATCGTCTCCGCCTGGGCCGGCGCGAACATCGCAACGGTGATGGCCACACTGGCCACACTGAGTCTCAAAGAGCTGAATTCGATCATCGAACTGTCCTCGGGGAGGCCGGGCGCGCGCCGGCAACAATGCTGGCCGGCACTATCGAAGGCGTGGCGCAACGCTTGAAGCAATTACTTGCATCGCTGTCGCAGGACGTTCGCGTCATGATTCCGTCGCGCAACGACGCAAAGGATTTTCTCAGGACGAAGCCATGGACAGAGGAATCGTTTCGCTGCCGGTCGCCGCGCATGTCAAGCTTTGCTAAGTGATTTGGAACGATCGCAAAGAGATGGACATCGCACCATCGCCGCACTTACCTATTCGCAAGCCCCTGGAGAGCTGACGGATTGCGATGACCATACTCAAGGAAGCTGCCGCGACCGAGCCTGCCGCTTTCGCCGACCGGCCTCATGCAGGCGTTCCGTTCGACTGGACCGACCACAAGAAGACGCGGCGGGTCCGCAGCACACGCGCGAGGCCCGCGAGCTCGGCGCTGTTCATGAGCGAGACGATCGACGGGCTGAATGCCGGCGCGCATTTCCTCGACCGCTTGTCCGCGTCGGAGCAGGCGCGCGTGCACGCGGCCGGCCGCATCATCACGGTGCCGCAAGGCGAGATGGTATTCAGCCAGGGCGATGGCCACGACGGCATCTTCATCATCCGCCGCGGACAGGTTCGGGTCTACTACACCGCGCCGTCGGGCCGCGAGATCACGCTCGCCTATTGGACGCCGGGACATTTCATCGGAGGCCCCGAGATATCCGGCGGTGGCATTCACATGTGGTCCGGCATCGCCATCGAGGCCTGCGAGATCACGACACTCTCCGGCCCCGCGCTCGAGAAGCTGTTGACCGGCATGCCTGCCTTCGCGCTGGCGCTGATCGACGGCCTCATCGCCAAGGGCAAATGCTACTCCTCGATGGCGCAGATCCTCGGCACGCGATCGGTGATCGAACGGCTGGCGCAATTCCTGCTCACGCTGTCGGAGTTGCACGGCACGGCCGACGGCGACACCATCATCATCAATCGCAAGATCACGCATGACCAGATCGCGGCCATGGTCGGCTCGACCCGGCAATGGGTGACGATGATGCTGAAGCGGTTCCAGAACCGCCGCATCATCGCCATCGACGGCAGCAGCATCCGGATCAAGCGGATCGACCTGCTGGAGCAGATTTTGTTCAGGGATTGAGGCGCGGCAGGCGGAGACGAGTGCGATCCTTCTCCCTCTCCCCGTTCTTACGGGGAGAGGGTTGGGGTGAGGGGCCTCTCTCCGCGAGTGAGATGTTCGTGAGACCTGTACCCCCTCACCCGGAATTTGCTCACGCAAACTCCGACCTCTCCCCGCAAGCGGGGAGAGGTTAAGAACCGGCCTCACCGCGCCTCTTCGAATCCGGCCAGCACCGAGGTCAGGTTCGCGCCCAGAATATCCGAGAGATAGCCGCCCTCCTGCACGAACACGGTCGGCAGGCCCAGCTTCGCGATGGCCTGGCCGATGCGGCGGAAGCCCGGCGTGGTGACGGCGAGGCCCTTCAGTGGATCGTGCTCGGAGGCGTCGAGGCCGAGCGCGATGACGAGGGCGCCGGGTGCAAAGGATTCGATCGCCTTGCGCGCGACATCCATCGCCTGGATGTAGCCGTCGTCGCCGGTGCCGATGGCCAGGGGGATGTTGAGATTGGCGCCGAGGCCGGGTCCTTCGCCGCGCTCATGCGCGTAGCCCCACACATAAGGATAGTACGCGATGGGGTCGGCGTGGATCGACACCGTGTAGACGTCAGGGCGCGTGTAGAAAATACCTTGCGTGCCGTTGCCATGGTGTACGTCGACGTCCAGGATCACGACGCGCTCGTGCTTCAGACGCAGATGCGCCGCGGCGATCGCGCTGTTGTTGAGGAAACAGAAGCCACCGGCCATGTCGCGGTAGGCGTGATGGCCGGGCGGACGGCAGAGTGCATAGGTCGCATCCTCGCCGTCCATCACCATCTGCGCTGCCGTGACCGCAACGTCGGTAGCGGCGCAGGCCGCGGCCCAGGTGCCGGGACCGATCGGCGCCGCGGTATCGGCGGTGTGCCAGCCGAGTCGGCCTACGATGTGAGTGGGATAGGTCGCGGCATGACGCACGGGATGGATGTTGCCGATCATCTCCGGGCCGGAATCGCCGAGCGCGGTCCAAGCATCCCAGGCTTCGCTGAGGAACGAAAGATATTCCGGGCTGTGAATCCGCGCACGCGGCCCCTGTCCGAATGTCGTCGGTTCGACCAGTTGATGCTTGCCGTCCATCAACCCCTTGAGCAGGCGATCGGCGCGCTCGGGCTGCTCTGTGGTGCGCTTGACGACACCGCGAACCAGGAAGAATTGCGGATCGTGGCTGCGATGCAGTTCGGTATGGACGGCTTTCACTCAAACACTCCGTGGTCGCGTTGACGGTGCCCACAGATGTCTAAATGCCTGCGGCGGCCAGATGCAAGCAAGAAGAGTGCCGCCGCTTTGGTCCTGCTCTGCGCCGGAGGCAGACCGCCCGTGACGCTCAGCAACGCCCGCGCTGGAGGCAGTGCTCGCGGCCCTGCTGGTCGGTGCGGAAGGACTCGACGAAGCCGCCCTGACGCTGGGTGACGAACACGGTCTTGCCGTCGCTGCCGCCGAAGGCGAGATTGGTCGGCTCCTTGCCCTTCAGTGCGATCTCCCGCTCGACCGCACCATTGGGCTTCATCAGCGCGATGGTGCCCTTGAGGATGCGCGCGACATAGAGACGGCCGGCGACGTCGGTGCGCAGGCCGTCGACGGTGTCGGGCTGAAAGGCTTTGACGAGTTTTGCGCCGGTGAGCTCGTTGCCGCTGACGGTGTAGGACCAGATCTGGCCGCTGCTGGATTCCCCGACATAGAGCGTCTTGCCGTCAGGGCTGAGGTCGATGCCGTTGGTGGTGCCCATCGCGCGCGGCGCCGGCATCACCCGCCCCTGCACCGTGCCGTCCCCAGATTTGGCGATACGCCAGATGTGGCCTTCCCTGCCCTTCCAGTTCGGATCACTCGCATAGATCGTGCCGTCGCGCGCGACCGTGATGTCGTTGGGCTGGTTCATCTCGTCGGAATGAAACCAGACGACGGGCTCGCTCGCGCCCTTCTGGATCGCTAAGATGTTGTGCTTCTTGTAATCGGCGATGAACATCGTGCCGTCACGCGCGAAGCGGATGGCGTTGCCGACGCTGCCCTCGGGCAGTGCCGTGAATTGCTCCGAAGCGGCGCCGCCGACCGGCAGCTTGCCGATGGTGCCGGGCTTGCCAAAGTTGACTACGAAGAGATTGCCGTCGAGATCGGCCGCCGGCCCTTCGATGCCGAAGGTGTATTCGCCCGGCGGCGTCACCTGCACGCTTTCGAACAGCTTTGTTTCAGCATGGGCCGCCGATGCCGCGATGACGAGAAGGACGCTACTGCACAGGCACCAGAAATTCCTGCCGGATGTAATAGCCATCGTCGTCGCTGCACTCGCCATTCAGATAGGGGTCGGCAGGCCGGAAGAACCGGCTGAAGCCGGGTTTGTCTACAGCGCTCCTTTGTGTCACGACAACGACCTTGGCGGCCGGTATTTCGCCGCATTCCTTGTTGGTCTTGCCAAAGAACTTGCGCTGCGGCGGGCCGGACTTGATCCGCATCCGCGTGCCCGGAACCATTTTCGCAACCAGCAGGTCTGCGGTATCGAGCAGGCGCGTGTAGCCAGGTTCGGTCCTGGGCAGGCCTTCACCGCCCGGCGGCATCAGCTTCTCGGCGCCGATGCCGCGCAGCCGCGTGCGCAGCTTGCCGGAGTCTGGATCGCCCGGATAGATCCAGCCGTCCTGCGACAGCATGAAGCGCAGCACGGTCGCGTCCTTTTCCGCATCCGATTGCCCAGCCTTCAGGCCGAAATCCGAGTGGCAGCCAACGCAATGCTTCTCGACGAGGCCCTTGCGCAGCGTCGTGAGCCGGACACCGTTCTGCGCGTCCCTGGCGACGAAGGCCGCGAGCTGGTCGATCATCGCCTGGCTGCGCATGTCGCATGGCAGCGGCACCGGCGCGTCACCCGCGGCGCGGTCGATGCGGATCACGGTCTTGTTCTTGTCCTCCACCAGCCAGATTGCGCCGTCTGCCGCGACAGTCATACCGACTGGCGCGCCCTGCGGCCGCGCGCCGTTGACGCGGTGCCAGCCGGCGATCAGCTCCTCGAATGGCGCGGCCGCGACGTCGCCGGCCCCGGTCTGAAAGCTGTGGGTCGGATCAGCCGCGCAACTGACGTGGTAGCGCACCGGCGCCGGGGCGGGCTTCGGGAAGCCGTGGTCGTCGACGTCATAGACGAGGACGCGGCTGCCGGTCGGGCGATAGCCGTGCAGGCCGACCAGCAGCTTGCCTTCCAGCTCCGGGAATTTCACGCCGTGATAATAGAGCATCGCGAGCGGCGCGCCATGCGGCGGCATCAGCGAGAACGGCGCCTTGTAGAACGCATTGGCCGTGCAGAGCGACTTGTAGACCCCGGATTGCAGCACGAGCTTGAATTCGGGGCTCGGCGTCGACAGGTCGTAGCAATAGGGCCAGCCATAATGCCTGCCCTGCTCTATCGCATTGATCTCCTCGTTCGGCTTGAAGATGTCGGGCAGGTCACGGCCGTTCTCGCCTTGCAGGAAGGCGTAACCCGCATCGGGAAAGTTGGGATGCAGCGCCAGCGCCATCGAATTGCGCAAGCCGCGCGCATAGACGGTGTGCGGCGGGTCCGGATCGGCCGGCTTCAGCGCCGGGAAGGTGGCGCCTGCGGGCGGTGTGAACAGCCAGATCGAGGCCATCGCGGACGCGCCTTCGGCCGCCGCGCATGGCCTTGTGATCGGTGCCGACGTGATGCAGTCGTCGCTGTGCGAGCCGACATTGACGAACAGCCGCCCGTTCCTGTCAAAGACGAACTGCTTGAGCGGATGCGCGCTCTCGTCGAGCCTGGTGCCGTCAGGCAATGTGATCCGGCGGCCGGGCATGTGCCGGATGATGGTCTCGACCGTGCTGCGGGGATTGTCGGCGAGCGGATCGAACCGGAAGATCGTCTCCGCGGTCGAGGCGTACAGCTTCTTGTCCGGGCCAATCACGAGGCCGAACGGATACTCGACACCGGTCAGCAGCTCCTTGAACCGCTGCCCCTGCGGCGCATGCGGATCGAGCAGCAGCAGCCGTCCATCGGTGTGGCCCCAGCCACCCATGTCGGCGACCACGAACAGGTCACGGCCCGGCACCTGGATGATCGCGCGCGGAAATGTCAGGCGATCCTCTTCGGAGGCGACGAGACCGGCGCAGAATCCCCCCTTCATGTCGATCTGGATTCTGGGAAAGGCGAGATCGCCGCTGCCGCAGGTTTCCGTGCCGATCGCGTAGCCGCTTTTCCTCACCGGCTCGCAGGAGGCCCCCGGGGCAAGACCGAACAGCGCTCCGGCGACGATCGCCGCAAACAAGCTTCGGCGTTCATGCCAGAATGTGAGCTGGTTCACGGCGATCCCCCGGACTTTCGGTCCAAAGTTGTTCCATGCCATGGGAACGCCGTCCAGTTGATCATCACCCCCCTGTGATCAAACCCGCTCGGGCCTTCGCAGCGACCAATCTCCGTAGATTCCCTTACCGGGCTCGCCCCGAATGTTTCGCGAAGGCCTCGGGTGGTATCGATTTGCCATCCCAGTCGCTCCCGACAGGAGACGGATATGGTCCAGGTCTATTTTCACTGCTCCAACACCGAAGGCACGCTGATCGATCGCAGCGGCATCGCGGTGGCCAGCCTGACCGAGGCGCGTGACCGTGCGGCGCAGATCATGCACTCGATGATCTACACTCCGGGTGCCGAAGACTGGCGCGACTGGGTGATCCATGTCAGCGGCTCCGACGGCGAGGAGATCTTCGACCTTCCCTTCACCGCCATGCTCGGCAAGCCGCATTGAGGTGATGTCGTGCTGTTCGCTTCACTGACCCTGCTCCGCCAGCCCCTCAACTTCGTTGCCAACAAGTGGCAGAAGCTGGTGCGGATCGCAGGCAACCCCTACCGCCCCGAGCTTCACTACATGCGCGGACCTGGCCCGAAATGGCACGCCAAATATCAGGCCAGCCGGCTGGATCGCAGGCTCTGAGCGCGATCCACCACCCTTCCCCTACTTCCCCGTAAATTTCGCCTTACGCTTCTCGACGAAGGCGTTGCGGCCTTCGATGGCGTCGGCGCTCTTGCGGATCGTGGCCTGAAGTTCGATCTCGCGGCGGAACTGCGCCTCATAGGTCGTGTGCTCGCTCTCCTCGACCAGTGTGCGGGTTGCGACCAAAGCGCGCGTTGGGCCGTCGGCCAGACGGCGCGCCAGAGTTAGGGCCTCGTCCATCAGCTTCGCGTCGTCGACGACGTCTCGCACCAGGCCGATCTCCTGCGCGCGTTCGGCCGTCAGCGGCTCGTTCAGCAGCATCAGCTCGAGCGCGCGCTGCCGGCCGACCAGCCGCCGCAGCAGCCAGGTCGAACCGAGATCGGGCACCAGGGCGATGCGGCTGAACACCTGGATGAAGCTCGCCGACCGCGCCGCAACGATCATGTCGCCGGCCATCGCAAGGCTGAAGCCGCCGCCGGCCGCGACGCCGTTGACGGCGACCACGACAGGCACGCGGCATTCGCGCAACGCCTTAAAGGCCGGCCAGTAGAAGCGCATCACGCCGGCGGCGATGTCCTCGCCCAGCGCCTCCGACGCCTTCAAATTCTGTCCTGAGCAAAAACCGCGTCCAGCGCCGGTAAGAACCAGGGCGCGGACGTCCTCGTCCCCGGTCATCTCGGCGACGGCGGCGGCGAGCGCGCCGAGCAGGTCCGGCGTCATCGCGTTCAGGCTCGCCGGCTCGTCGAGCGTCAAGATCCCAACCGCGCCATCCCGCGCCTGTTTCACACCTGCCATGTCGCGTCTCCCTTTGGATTTTCTCGTTGGCGGCAATGTGCCATCCTTCGCGCGCCCCGCCAATGCTGCAGCTTCCGCGTCAGCGCAACGAAGCCAGAACAATCGAATCCAGAGATCAAGACGACATCATGCCTCATCAATTCAGCCTCGCCCAAACCGTCCGCAAACCTGCCGTCACATCCAAGGGCGGCATCGTCGCCTCGCAATCGCGGCGGGCGGCCGAAGTGGGGGCGCAGGTGCTGGCGGCAGGGGGCGACTGCGTGGACGCGATCGTCGCGACCACCTTCGCGCTGAACGTGCTGGAGCCTTGGAACAGCGGCATCGGCGGCGGCGGCGTCATGGTACTCTACCGCGCCAAGGAAAACCGCACCGAGGTGATCGACTACGGCATGTGCGCGCCGCAGAGCCTGCGCGCCGCCGACTATCCGCTCAGCGGCGAAGGTGCGGCCTCCGACCTCTTTCCCTGGCCGCGGGTGAAGGATGATCGCAACATCCACGGCCCCGGCTCGATCGCCGTGCCCGGCGTCGTCGCCGGCATGGAGGAGGCGCATCGCCGCTACGCCAAGATGCCGTGGAAGGATCTGGTCGCGCCGGCCACCGCGCTCGCCGGCGAAGGCCTGCTGGTCGATTGGTGGACCACGCTGACAATCGCGGCATCGGCCGCCGATCTCAGGCGCTATCCCGCGAGCGCGGCGACATTCCTGAAGGATGGCCTGCCGCCGAGCGCGCCGTGGGGCATCAAGTCCGAGACGCGGCTGCCGATGGCCACGCTGAAGGCGACGCTGTCACATCTCGCCGCTGCCGGTCCGCGCGATTTCTACCGGGGCGATCTCGCCAAAAGCATCGCATCCGACATCAAGGCCGACGGCGGCTCGCTGTCGGTGGAGGATCTCGCCGCGTTTCGCGCCCATCTGCGCGAGCCGCTGGCGATCCCCTATCGCGACGGCAAGGTGTATGCGACGCCGGAGCTCACCGCCGGTCCGACCATGGCGCATGCGCTGCGCCTGCTGCAGCAAGGCCTGAAGCCCGTGAGCGTGCCGGATGCCGCAGCCTACGTCGAATATGCGCTCGCCTTGCAAGCAGCCTTCCGCGAGCGGCTCAAGGACATGGGCGATGCCGACGGCAAGCGCTCGCTCGGCGCCGAACATCTGGCGCCCGCCTGCACGACGCATTTCTCCGTGGTCGACCGCCACGGCAACATCGCCGCGGTCACACAGACGCTGCTCTCGTCCTTCGGCTCGAAATACGTGACGCCGCACACCGGCATCGCCATGAACAATGGCATCATGTGGTTCGATCCGACGCCGGGCACCACCAACTCGCTCGCCCCGGGCAAGCGGTGCCTCACCAACATCACGCCGGTGATTGCCGAGACCAAGGGCGGCAAGCGTCTCGCGGTCGGTGCCTCCGGCGGCCGCCGCATCCTGCCGTCGGTGATCCAGCTCGTGTCCTTTGCGATGGATTTTGGCATGGACCTCGATACGGCGATCCACCAGCCGCGTATCGATGCCAGCGAAGGCGCGATCGTGATCGGCGATATCAGACTGCCCGCGGACGTACGCAAGACGCTTGCCGCACGCTTCGACTATGAAGAGACGCAAGTGCAGGCCGTGCCGCAGAAGTTTGCCTGCCCCAGCGTGGTGATGCGCGAGGGCGATACGAATTCCGGCGCGGTCGAGATCTTCCACCCCTGGGCCGACGCTGTGGCGGAGGGCTGAGGCTGAGCTGCGTTACCTCGCCCCGCTTGCGGGGAGAGGAGCACATCCTCGCTGCGGCCGCAGCTTAGCTTAATCAGATCCCCAACCGGTCGCGCACTCGCCCGGCAATCACCGCCGTCGTCACGCCGACCGGCCAGAACGCGTGCATCGGAATCGGCTTGATGCCCGTGACGGGCATGTCGATCTCAGCCTTGGCGCCGCCGATCAGCCGGCGCGCGAGCTGCGCGCCCATCGCGGTCGAGAGCGCGACGCCGCGGCCGTTGCAGCCGAGCGAGATCAGGATGTTTTCCGCCGGCTCGTGCACATGCGGATAATGATCCTTGGTGATGGCGAGCCGGCTGTTCCAGCCGTGCGTCCAGGCAGCGCCCTTGAGCTGCGGCCATAGCCGCTCGGCATAACGCATGAGATAGGCAACGTCGTTGTGCGACTTGATCCAGCGCATCGGGCCGCGGCCGCCCATGAGGAGGCGATTGTGCTGATCGATGCGGTAATAGACCGTGATGTGGCCGCTCTCGTAGAGCACCGGCCGTGTCGGCATGATCGAACGGGCGACCGCGTCGGAGAGCGGCGCGGTGGCGGCAATCGAGGAGAACACCGGCACGATGGTGCGGCGGAGCGCCGGCCAGAGATCGTCGGTGAAGCCGTTGGTGGCGAGCAGGACCTTGTCGGCATGCACCACCGCGCGCGGCGTCTCGATGCGCCAGCGCGCGCCGTCGCGACGGAGCGACAGCGCCGGCGTTTCGCCAAGGACCTTCGCGCCCGCGGAGATCGCGGCGCGCGCGAGGCCGCGGGCGTAGCTGAGCGGATGCAGATCGCCACCGCGCGTGTCCAGCATCGCGCCGATGTAGCGGTCGGTGCCGGTCATCTCGCGCAACTGCTCGCGGTTCAGATATTGCACCGGCATGCCGCGACGGATGCATTGCTGCGCGGTCTTCTCGATCGCAGCAGCGCTGGCCTCGTTGTAGGCCGCGCGCAACGTGCCATTCTGCCGCGCTTCGCAGGGGATCTGGTATCGGCGGATCAGGTCATGCGTGAAGTTGGTCGTGCCGTAGGAGAACTCGATCATGCGGCGGCCGAGTTCAGCGCCGAAATCGGCCTCGATCTGATCGGGGTCATGCTTCAGGCCGGGATTGGTGTGACCGCCATTGTTGCCCGACGCGCCCCAGCCCGGCTCCTGCGCCTCCAGCACCAGGGCGTCGACGCCCTGCTCCGCCAGATGCAGCGCGGTGGACAGGCCGGTGTAGCCGCCGCCGACGATCGCAACGGAGACGGTCTTGTCAGCGTCGAGCGGCGGCGTGGCAACCGGCGCAACGGCGGTGTCGGCATAGAGCGAGGGCGGCAGAGGCAGGCGCATAGTCATGACGAGAACCGATCAGAGCGGATGCAGCACCCGGCGCAAGAAATCCTGCGTGCGTGGATGCTGGGGTTGATTGAGCAGCGCCTTGGCCGGTCCCTGCTCGACGATGACGCCGCCGTCGATGAACAGCACGCGGTCGGCGACGTCGCGGGCGAAGCCCATCTCGTGGGTGACGACGACCATGGTCATGCCGTCATCGGCGAGCTTGCGCATCACGCCGAGCACGTCACCGACCAGCTCGGGATCGAGCGCCGAGGTCGGCTCGTCGAACAGGATCGCCTTTGGCTGCATCGCGAGTGCGCGCGCGATGGCGACGCGCTGCTGCTGGCCGCCGGAGAGCTGCGGCGGATGCGCATCGGCCTTTTCGGCGAGGCCCACCTGACCGAGCAGCGCGCGGCCGCGCTCGAGCACCTGCGCACGCGGCTCCTTCTTTACGAACAGCGGGCCTTCGACGACGTTTTCCAGCACGGTGCGATGCGGGAACAGGTTGAAGCGCTGGAACACCATCGAGACCTGGGTGCGGACCTTCACGATGGAGGGCGCATCGCGGTCGACCTTCAGTCCCTCGACGTTGATCTCGCCGCGGTCGTAGCTTTCCAGCCCGTTGATACAGCGCAGGATCGTCGACTTGCCGGAGCCCGAAGGGCCAATGATGCAGACCACTTCGCCCTTCTGGACGGAGGCCGTGATGCCCTTGAGCACCTCGTTCTGGCCAAAGCTTTTGTGGACGTCGGTGAGCTCGATCATTTCTTGCCCGCCCGCTTCTCGAAGTGACGGACCAGCAGGATCAGCGGGATGCTCATGGTGAGGTACATCAGCGCCACAAGCGTGAACACGCTGGTGTTCTTGAAGGTCGAGGACGCGATCAGCTTGCCCTGCAGCGCGAGCTCGGCGACCGTGATGGTGGAGGCTTGCGACGAGTCCTTCAGCATCATGATCATGACGTTGCCATAGGGCGGCAGCACGATGCGCACCGCTTGGGGCAACACCACGCGGCGCATGGTGAGCCACCAGCCCATGCCGATCGACTGCGCCGCCTCGATCTGGCCCTTGTCGATCGCCTCGATGCCCGCGCGGAAATTTTCGGCCTGGTAGGCCGAATAGGCGATGCCGAGCCCGAGGATCGCGGCCTGCAAGGCCGACAGCGTAACACCGAGATCGGGCATCACGAAATAGAGGTAGAACAGCAGCACGATGATCGGGATGCCGCGGATCACGTTGATCAGGCTGGCGCTGAGCATCGACAGCACCTTGATGCCCGAGACCCGCATCATCGCCCAGATCAGACCCAGCACCGTCGAGAGCAGCAGCGAGCCGATGGTGACGATGATCGTCAGCGCGACGCCGCTCATCAGGATCGGGAAGAACTCGACGGCGTCGTGCCAGAAACCTTTCATCGGACAGCCTTACCAGCCTCTGTCGATCAACCCTGCGCCTTCTGACCCCACTTCTCGAGGATCTTGTCGATGGTGCCGTTGGCTTTCAGCTTAGCCAGCGAGGCGTTGATCTTGCCGAGCAGCGCGGCCTCGCCCTTGCGGACGCCGATGCCGACCGAGCCGACAGTGACGGGCTCGTAGCCGTCGACCAGACGCACCTCGGGGAAGCCGCCCTGCTTCAGATTGTAGGCGAGGATCGGATAGTCGGCGTAGCCGGCCTTGAGGCGACCGGTGTTCACGTCGCGCAGGATGTCCGGGATGGTGTCGTAGGCCTTGACGTCGGCGAACAGGCCGGACTTCTTCAGCGCATCGACGAAGGCGGTGCCGACCTGGGCACCGACCGTCTCGCCCTTCAGATCATCCTGCGTGGTATAGGCCTTGGTGTCGCTCTTCGGGACCACCAGCCCTTCGCCGTAGGTGTAGATCGGATCGGAGAAGTCGACGACCTCCTTGCGCGGCGCGGTGATGAACATCGCCGCTGCAATCATATCGATCTTGCCCGATGTCAGCGACGGGATCAGCGCCGAGAACGCCATCGGCTCGATCTGCACGCTGAGGCCGGCGTCCTTGCCGATCTCGGTGACGAGATCGACCATGATGCCCTGGATGGTGTTGGTCTTGGTGTCGAGGAAGGTGAAGGGAATGCCTGTCGGCGTCGAGCCGACCTTCAGCACCTGCTGCGCCGAAGCCGGCATCACCGCTGCAATCGCGAGCGCCGCGACCGCGGCCAGACCAAAACGCTTCATCGCATCCCCCTTTGGGCTTGGCCGATGTCGGCGCTCGCGCATGTCGTGATCAGACGTTGCGGGCCAAGCCGTTTCGGCCTATTTTCACCAATATGAAAATTTGGTCACACTTTCGCGGGCGATGCAAGCGGTTTTCATGCACATGAAGGAAGCGGTTTGACGTGAGCGGTGGCAAAAGAATGCGCAAACCGGCCGCCGCAAAGCCGGCGAGGACGGTGAAGGCCAGGAAGGTGCCGGTCAAGGCCAAGCCGGCCGAGCCCGCGATGGATGTCGCGGTCGGCCGCCGCATCCGGGATCTCCGGCGTATCAGGCAATTCTCGCTGGAGACGGTGGCGGCGCGCACGGACCTGTCGATCGGCTTTCTTAGCCAGATCGAGCGCGGCCTGTCGTCGCCGTCGCTGCGCGTGCTGGCCACACTCGCAGACGTGCTGGGCGTCGGCATCGCCGCGCTGTTCGGCGCAAGCCCAAGCGCCGACAGCGTCTCCGATCAAGTGGTGACGCGCGGGCCCCAGCGGCCCGAACTGAAACTCTGGCGCACCGGAGTGTCGAAGCAGTTGCTGAGTCCGGCGAGCAGCGACAACCGGCTCAATCTGTTCCTGGTGCATCTCGAGCCCGGCGGCTCCACCGGCGACGAGCTCTACACCCACGACGGCGAAGAGGCTGGTCTCGTGCTCGAAGGCGAGATGATGCTGACGGTGGACAGCGAGACGTGGTCGCTGAAGACCGGCGACAGCTTTCGGTTCGCGAGCCGAAGGCCGCACCGGTTTTCCAATCCGGCCAATGATGCGAAGGCTGTGGTGCTGTGGGTGAATTGCGTGACAGGGGCGGGGTAAGCCACGTGCTCACCTGCCACCGCACACGGCGAAGGTAAGAAGAACCGCAACGTCTCCACATCGTCATTGCGAGCGAAGCGAAGCAATCCAGAGTCTTTCCGCGGAGACATTCTGGATTGCTTCGTCGCTGCGCTCCTCGCAATGACGAGTGGATAGACCTTTACCCGAACCGATACTTGTACCGGTCCACCGTCAGCGCGCTCACATCGACCTCCGGCTTCTTGCCCGACAGCATGTCCGCGAGCACGCGGCCGGAGCCGCAGGACATGGTCCAGCCGAGCGTGCCATGGCCGGTGTTGAGGTGGAGGTTGCCGTACTGCGTCGGGCCGATCACCGGCGGGCCGTCCGGCGTCATCGGACGCAGGCCGCTCCAGAACGTCGCCTTGGAGAGATCGCCGCCGCGCGGGAACAGATCGGTCAGCGAATGATCGAGCGTGGCGCGGCGGGCGCCGTAGAGCTGGCTCGAATAGCCGGAGATCTCGGCGGTGCCGCCGACGCGGATGCGATTGCCGAGGCGGGTGATCGCGACCTTGTAGCTCTCGTCCATCACGGTCGATTCCGGCGCGCCGGAGGCGTCCTTGATCGGCACCGTGATCGAATAGCCCTTCACCGGATAGACCGGCAATGAGATGCCGAGCGGTGCAACGAGCCGCGACGACCAGCTTCCGAGCGCGAGAACGTAGGCATCGGCCTGCAACGTGCCCGCACTGGTCACGACACCACTGACGCGCGCGCCGTCCGTGACGATGCGGTCGATTCCGGTGTTGAACATGAAGCGCACGCCGAGCGCTTCGGCATGCTTGGCCAACGCCTGCGTGAACATGTGGCAGTCGCCGGTCTCGTCCTGCGGCAAGCGAAGTCCGCCGGCGAATTTTTCCTTAACGGCGGCGAGCGCCGGCTCGACTGCGATGCAGCCTTCCCGGCTCAACACCTCGAAAGGAACGCCATACTGCTTGAGGACGGCGATGTCCTCACCGGTGCCATCGAGCTGCGCCTGGGCGCGGAACAGCTGCAGCGTGCCCTGCGAGCGCTCGTCATATTGAATGCCGATGTCGCGGCGCAGATCGCGCAGGCAATCGCGGCTGTATTCCGCGATCGGGATCATCCGGCTCTTGTTGACCGCGTAACGCGCGCTGGTGCAGTTGCGCAGCATCTTGGAGAGCCAGACCCACATGACAGGATCGAGCTTCGGCCGGATCACCAGCGGGCCGTGCTTCATCAGCAGCCATTTGATCGCCTTCACCGGCACCCCGGGGCCGGCCCAGGGCGAGGAATAGCCGGGCGACACCTCGCCCGCGTTGGCGAAAGAGGTCTCCAGCGCCGGTTCGGGCTGACGGTCGACGACCGTCACCTCATGACCGGCACGCGCAAGGTAGTAGGCAGAGGTGACACCGATGACACCGCTGCCGAGGATCAGAACTTTCACGCTTCGTCAAACTCCCGCGGCATCGCGCTCGCCGCTGCAAGAACAAACTCCGCAACGGCGAGAGCAATTATCAGGCCACCCGCTTGATGGCGTCGCCCAGGATCGAGACCATATCGTCGATATGGCTCTTCTCGACGATGAGCGGGGGCGACAACGCAAAGGAGTCGCCGCTCATGCGGAAGTACAGCCCGCGATTGAAGCAATCGACCATGACGTCGTAACCACGCGCGCCGACCGCACCGTCACGCGACGACAGCTCCACCGCGCCCATCAGGCCGCAATTGCGGATGTCGACGACGTTGGGCAGGCCCTTCAGTGAATGCAGCGCATCGCCCCAGTACCCGGCGATCGACGCACCGCGCGTAAGCAGGCCCTCGTCCTTGTAGATGTCGAGCGTCGCGATGCCGGCGGCGCAGGCCGTCGGATGCGCCGAATAGGTGTAGCCGTGGAACAGCTCCATCTGGTTCTCCGGGCCGACCATCAGGCCGTCGTGAACCTTGCGGCTCGCGAACACCGCGCCGCAGGGAATGGTGCCGTTGGTGATGCCCTTGGCCGTCGTCATCAGGTCCGGCGTGACGCCGAAGAAGTCGGCGGCGAACGGCGTGCCGAGGCGGCCGAAGCCGGTGATGACCTCGTCGAAGATGAGGAGGATGCCGTGCTTGTCGCAGATCTCGCGCAGGCGCTTGAGATAGCCCTTCGGCGGCGGCAGCACCGCGGTCGAGCCCGGCACCGGCTCGACGATGACGGCCGCGATCGTCTCGGCGCCATGCAGGCCGACCAGACGCTCGAGATCGTCGGCGAGCTCGGCGCCATGCTCAGGCTGATCCTTGGCGAAGGCGTTGCGGGCGAGATCGTGGGTGTGGCGGATGTGGTCGACGCCCGGCAGGTGGGTCGCAAACGCGCGGCGATTGGCGACCATGCCGCCAACCGACATGCCGCCGAAGCCGACACCGTGATAGCCGCGCTCGCGGCCGATCAGACGGGTGCGGCTCGCCTGGCCGTTGGCGCGGTGATAGGCGAGCGCGATCTTCAGCGCGGTGTCCACCGACTCGGAGCCGGAATTGGTGAAGAAAACGCGGTCGAGGCCCTTCGGCGCGATCTCGGCGAGACGCTCGGCGAAGTCGAATGCCAGCGGATGGCCCATCTGGAACGACGGCGCGAAGTCCAGCGTCATCAGCTGGCGCTCGACCGCAGCGGCGATCTGCTTGCGGCCGTGGCCGGCATTGACGCACCAGAGGCCGGCGGAGCCGTCGATCACCTTGCGGCCGTCGACGGTGGTGTAGTGCATGCCCTCAGCCGAGGAGAACAGGCGCGGCGCCTTCTTGAACTGACGGTTGGCCGTGAACGGCATCCAGAACGAGTCGGTCTTGATAGTGTTCGGAATCTGATGAAGGGTCACGGGCCACGCTCCTTTGCTGACCGGATAGCAGAGGCACGGCTTCGGAAGCGCAACAAGTCCTTTTCTGGTCACCTGCAAGCCATTGATTTCACTGGGGCTGTCGGTCCATATTTGCGCGATCCGCAACATCTGCAACAGGGACCAGGGGCATGAGCGTCGACATCGGTGGACGGCTGCGATTCATCCGGGCGCACCACAAGCTGTCGCAGCGCGAGCTCGCCAAGCGCGCCGGGGTCACCAATTCGACGATCTCGCTGATCGAATCCAACCAGATGAACCCGTCGGTCGGCGCGCTCAAGCGCATCCTCGACGGCATCCCGATGGGGCTCGCCGAGTTCTTCGCGCTGGAGCCGGAGTCACGGCGCAAGATTTTCTACCGCGCCGAGGAGCTGACCGAGGTCGGCAAGAAGCCGATCTCGTATCGGCAAGTAGGCGACAATCTGTTCGGCCGCAGCCTGCAGATTTTGAAAGAGCGTTACGAGCCCGGCAGCGACACCGGGCGCGTTCACCTCGTCCATGACGGCGAGGAAGGTGGGATCGTGATCTCGGGCAAGCTCGAAGTCACCGTCGAGGACGAGCGCCGCATCCTCAATCCCGGCGATGCCTACTACTTCGAGAGCCGTCGCCCGCATCGCTTCCGCTGCGTCGGCGGCAAGCCGTGCGAAGTGATCTCGGCCTGCACGCCGCCGACGTTTTGAGGCGCATCGACATTATCCGGAATCTTACGGAGTGCCCCGGTATCTTACGGAACTTGATGCATCTCAATCTCCGCGCGTCGACCCTCTATATGTTGCGAACCCAAGCCGAGAGACATTCCGGCGCCGCTTCATAACTGGGCTCGAAGATGAAGATCACGCTCGCCAATGCAGAGGCTGCGCTCGATGAAGTGCAGCGCGACACCGACAAGCTCCATTCGCAGGAGCTGCGTAGGGCTATTGCCGACTACATCGAGACGCAGCGAGAAGCGCTGAAGGCGCTCCGCAAGAAACTGCATTAGCAGGACGCGGCGGAACGAGAAGATCTCGTCCCGCCTTTTTGCCTCAACGCTGCGTCAACAACTCCTCGATCTTGATCGGAAAGCGGCGGACACGCACGCCGGTCGCATGCCACACCGCGTTGGCGACCGCGCCGGCGCTTCCGGTGATGCCGATCTCCCCGACGCCCTTGATGCCGAGCGCATTCACATGCGGATCGTGCTCCTCAACCGTGATCACGTCGAGCGGCGGCACGTCGGCATTCACGGGGATATGGTACTCGCCGAGATTGGCATTCATGATCCGGCCGCTGCGGCGGTCGGTGATGGCTTCCTCGTGCAGCGCGAAGGACATGCCCCAGATCATGCCGCCGAACAGCTGGCTCTTCACCAGATGTGGATTGACGATGCGCCCGGCCGCGAACGCACCGACCATGCGGGTGACACGGACCTGGCCGAGCTCGGGATCGACCTTGACCTCCGCGAATACCGCACCATGGGCATGCATCGCGTACTCTTCCATCGCCGCCGGATTCGGCGCACCGGTGCCGCGGGCCTCGACCTCGGCAACGCCCGCGCGCGCGAGGATCTCGACGTAGCTCTCGCCGCGGGTCTCGTCATCGCGGCGAATCAACCGGCCATCGCGTGCGATCACGCCGGCATTGCCGGCGCCGAACAATGGCGAGCGCTCGTCGTTGGTGGCGAGATCGGCGAGCTTTGCGACGACGGCCGCACCGGCGCTATGGATCGCAGCACCCGCGGTCGCCGTGTGTGCGGAGCCGCCGGCAATGCCGGCGTCGGGCAAGTCGGATGAACCAGCCTTAAACTCGACACGGTCGATGTCGAGCCCGAGTTCGTCGGCCGCGATCTGGGCGAGTGCCGTCCAGGCGCCCTGCCCCATGTCATGGGCGCCAATCTCCATCGCGCCGCTGCCGTCGCGGCGGAGCACCGCGCGCGCTTCCGCCTGGAACATCAGCGCCGGGAAAGTCGCCGTGCCCATGCCCCAGCCGACGAGGAGACCTGCGTCGTCGCGCATCTGTCGCGGCTGGAGCGAACGCTTCGCCCAGCCGAAGCGCGCCGCGCCTTGCTCGTAACAGGCGCGCAACGCCTTCGAGGAGAACGGTTTTCCCGTGATCGGCTCGACCTCGGCATAGTTCTTCAGGCGGAAGGCCAGCGGATCCATGCCGCAGGCCCAGGCCATCTCGTCGATCGCGCTTTCCAGTGCAATCGAGCCCGTCGCCTCGCCGGGGGCGCGCATGAACAGCGGCGTGCCGGTGTTGACGCGCACGGCGTCATGCGAGGTGCGGATCGCCGGGCTGGCATAGAGTGTATGCGAGGCATCCGCGGCCGGCTCGTAGAAATCGTCAAACGTGCTCGACACGGTCCTGGCGTGATGATCGAGCGCGGTCAGGCGCCCTTCGCCGTCCGTGCCAATGCGCAGCCGCTGGCGCGTTGGCGCGCGATGGCCTACCGGGCCATACATCTGCTCACGGCGCAGTACCAGCTTGACGGGCTTGCCGACCAGCTTTGCGGCCATGATGCCGAGGACCGGCGGACCAGCCATCAGCCCCTTCGAGCCAAAGCCGCCGCCGAGGAACGGGCTGCGGATGTGGATCTTGTCATGCGCGATGCCGAACAATTCGGCAACGCGCGCAAGCGACAGCATGAGACCCTGGGTCGGCATGTCGATCTGCAGACTGTCGCCATTCCATGCGGCCACGATCGCATGCGGCTCCATCGCGTTGTGATACTGCGGCGGCGTTTCGTAAATCGCGTCGATCTGCTTCTCGGCCGCGGTAAGACCCGCCTCGACATCGCCGAGGTGATTTTCGGTGGGATTGCCGACGCCGACGACCGGCGGAACATAGCTCTCGCCGGCATCGAGGCCGACCAGCGCGGGCAGCGTCTCGTAGCGCGGCGCCAGCAGCACCGCGCCTTCCGTCGCCGCCTCCAGCGTCTCAGCGATAACCACGGCGATGGGCTGGTTGGCGTAGCGGACCTCGTCGCTTTGCAGGACTTCCATCCGGAACACGAACGGATTGGTCTTGATCTCCGGATCGATTGCGAGCTGCGGCTTGTGGTCCGGCGTCATGACGTCGACGACGCCGGGATGGCGTTTTGCGGCGGCGACATCAAGCGAGGTGACGCGGCCGCGCGCGATGCTGGCGACCGCCATCACGGCAAACAGCATGCCGGGCGGGTGATTATCGGCGGCATAGGTCGCCTGCCCCTTGACCTTGAGGACGCCGTCGCGGCGGGTCAGCGGCTGACCGATGTTCGAGCCGTGGCGCAGATGGGCGGGAGAGCTGGATAGATTAAGCTCAGGCATGGATGGCTCCGGACGTCGAGGCAAAGGGGGAGGCAGGCAGCGCGGGGATGCGCGCGGGCGTACCGGCGGCGGCAAGGGTCAGCGCACGCACGACGATGCGGCGTGCGAGCTCGATCTTGAAGGCGTTGTCACCAGACGGTTTTGCGTCTGTGAGCGCGCGCCAGGCCGCTTCCTGGAAGGCATCTGCCGTGGGCGTAACGCCCTTGAGCACGTCTTCCGCGGCACGAGCGCGCCAGGGCTTTGCGGCGACGCCGCCGAGCGCCAGCCGCGCTTCCGCGACCTTGCCGTTCTCGATCCGCAACGCAGCCGCGGCCGAGACCACGGCGAAGGCATAGGATGTCCGTTCGCGAACCTTGAGGTAGCGCGCATGCGTGGCAAAGCCGCGCGCCGCCGGCGGCAGGCGCACCGCGACGACGAGGTCGCCGGGTTCGAGCGCCGATTCACGCTCGGGCGTATTGGCCGGCAGGCGATGCAGCGCGTCGAGCGCGATCTCGCGGCGGCCGTTCCTGCCCTCGATCTCGACGACGGCGTCGAGCGCAAGCAGGGGCACGCAGAAGTCCGAGGGATGCGTGGCGATGCAGCTCTCGCTCCAGCCGAGCACGGCATGGGTGCGGTTCTCGCCATCGCGGGCGTCGCAGCCCAAGCCGGCCTCGCGTTTGTTGCAGCGGCTGGCGGTGTCGTAGAAATAGGCGCAGCGCGTCCGTTGCAGCAGATTGCCGCCGACGGTCGCGGCATTGCGCAGTTGCGCGGACGCACCGGACAGCAGCGCTTCGGCGACAGCCGGGTAGGACTTCGCGAAGTTTGCGTCATGCGCGAGATCAGCGTTGCTGACGAGCGTGCCGATGCGCAACGATCCGTCAGCGAGAGTCTCGATTCCGTCGAGCCCATCGAGATGCGTGACGTCGACCAGACGATCCGGACGGCTGACGCCGCCCTTCATCAGATCGAGCAGATTGGTGCCGGCGGCGAGATAAACAGCGCCCGGCTGGACGGCCGCCGCAACGGCCTCGGCCACCGTGGCCGGCCTGATATAATCGAACGGTTTCATGCGGAGCGCCTCTGATTGGATTCGTCCATGCCGGTCTGGGCTTCCAGCACGGCATCGACGATGCCGGCATAGGCGCCGCAGCGGCAGAGATTGCCGCTCATGCATTCGCGGATGCGCTCGGGATCGTTGCCGGCCTGCGCCTCTTGCATCATGCCGATCGCGCTCATGATCTGGCCGGGCGTGCAGAAGCCGCACTGGAATCCGTCATGGGCGATGAAGGCCGCCTGGATGGGATGAAGCTGGTCGCCGCGCGCCACGCCTTCGATGGTGAGGATGTCGGCGCCATCATGGCTGATGGCGAGAGCAAGACAGGAGTTGATGCGCTTGCCGTCGACGAGAATGGTGCAGGCGCCGCATTGGCCGCGGTCGCATCCCTTCTTGGTTCCGGTCAGCTGGAGGCGCTCACGCAGGAGATCGAGCAGCGTGACGCGCGGATCGTCGAGGACGAAGTCGCGCCGCGCACCGTTCACGGTGAGGCTGATGGAGTGGTTCATACAAGGCTCCGATCAGATATGGACATGAGTCATCGGCCAGCGCGCCACCTCCGTGGCCGCCGTCGATATGCGTTGGCCGGAACCCGGCCAACGTCTCGAGGAAGATACGGAGGCACCCTCCGCTTAACAAGGGCTGCCCGAAAATTTTTGGAATTCGTCAAAAGCCCATGCGCAGACAACGCGATGCAGCCCTGCGAGGGTTCAATCTAACCAATTCGTGATCTACATTACCGCCATGGACGACCAGACCGACCAGATTCGGAAGCCCCGCGCCGATGCCGTGCGCAATCGCGAGCGCGTGCTCGAGGCGGCGAAGGTCGTCTTCAATGCAGGCGGTCCCGAGGCGAGCCTGGAAGCGGTGGCAAAACGCGCCGGCGTCGGCATCGGCACGCTCTATCGGCATTTCCCGACTCGCGAGGATTTGTTCGAGGCGGTATACCGGCGCGAGGTCGAGCAGCTCAGCGAGCTCGCCGAGCAGCTGAAAACCGCGAAGGACCCGGTCGATGCGCTACGGCGCTGGCTGCGCTCCAATGTCGAATTCGTCGCCACAAAAAAGGGCATGTCGGCCGCGCTGGCACTGACGTTCCAGAGCTCGTCGGAACTCGCGGCGTTCTCGATGGACCGGCTGACCAAGGCGATCGGCTCGCTGCTCGACCGCGCGGTCGCCGCCGGCCAGATGCGCGGCGATGTCAGCCCGGAGGATCTGCTCAGGGCACTCGTCGGCATGTGTTACATGCACGACCAGCCCGGCTGGCAATCCTCGGTGCTGCGGATGCTCGACGTGTTCGTCGACGGGCTGCGGGTGCAGCCGGTCGCGAAAGCCAAGGCGCGCGCCGCCAAGCCTACGAAGGCGGCGGTGAAACGGAAGCGATAGCACGCCGTATTTCCCATGGGGCGTGCTAGGATTGGCATCGCCGGGATTTCAACGCGGAGCCTGTCATGCGCATCGCCGCCTTGGTCGTCGCTATCAGTGTTATCTTCAGCTCCGTCTCAGCACGCGCCGGCGACGTCTCGGCGGCGCAAGGTGTCATCCGCGCCCAGGAACAGGCTTTCGCGCGCGACGATGCGGCCGCGGCCTATTCCCATGCCGCGCCTGCGATCAGAGAGATATTCCCCGCCCCTGATATCTTCATGTCCATGGTGCAAAACGGCTACGCGCCGGTCTACCGGCACAAGAGTTTTGAATTTGGCGAGAGCAGGAGCGAAGGCAGCTGGATCTCCCAGCACGTCCATATCATCGACGCCAACGGCGAAGCCTGGGAAGCGCTGTACACGCTCGAGCAGCAGAGCGACGGCAGTTACAAGATCACCGGCTGCTCGCTGCTCAAGCCGGGACGGGAAGTTTAAGTCGCAAAACCCGGTTTGGTCTTGACCGCGTTCATTCGCGACCGGATCAGCAGCGTCAAGACGATGCCGACATTCAGGGCGTTCCACGCCACGCCGTTCGCGAACGCCGCAGCGTAGGACCCCGTCGCGTCGAAGATGACGCCCGACACCCAGCCGCCGAAGGACATCCCGAACACCGAGGCAAAGATCACGATGCCGACGCGGGTTGCCGCCTCGCTCGCCGGCATCGCTTCGCGCACGATGATGGCGTAGCTCGGCACGATACCGCCCTGAAACAGGCCGAACATCGCGGAGATCAGATAGAGCGAAGTCAGGCTGTCGAAGAACAGATAGAACACCAGCGCAAAGCCCTGCGCCAGCGATCCGACCAGCAGCGTGCGGATGCCGCCGATCTTGTCGGCTAGGTAGCCCGAGCCGATGCGGCTGACGATGCCGCAGGCCATCATCAGCGACAGCATCTCGGCGCCGCGCGCCACGCCGTAACCGAGATCGCCGCAATAGGCGACGATGTGCACCTGCGGCATCGCCATGGCGACGCAGCAGGAGATGCTGGCGATCGAGAGCAGCACGGTCAGCGTATTGGTCGAAAGTTTGAGATCGACCTGCGGCGGCCGCGCATTGGCGTGATTGCGGACCTTGTCGTCGCCCATCTGCGCGCGCAGGACCAGCACCAGGATCGTCATCAAGACCACGCAAACGAGGGCGATGCCGATATGCGTGGTGCGCCAGCCGATCGTCTGCATGCCCTCGCTGATGAGCGGCGGCCACATCGTGCCCGCGACGTAATTGCCGCTCGCGACGATGGTCACGGCAAGTCCGCGATAGCGCTCGAACCAGTGCGAGGCCTCCGCCATCAGCGGCGCGAAGGTCGCCGAGGTGCCGAGCCCGATCAGGAAATAGGCCGCGACGAACTGCCAGAGCTGAGTCGAGACCCCGGCCAGCACATTGGCAACGCCGATGAAAGCGATGCTGATCGCCATCGCAGGCACGATGCCGAACTTGTCGGTGATCTTGCCGGCGATCACGCCGCCGAGCCCGAAGCCGAACATCATCAGTGTGAAGGCCAGCGACACCGCAGCACGCGTGGCGGCGAACTCGGTCTGCACGACGGGAATCACCACCACGACCGCCCACATGCCGACGCCGCCGATCGAACCGATCAGCAGCGCAAGCAACAGCCGCACCCAAGCCTGACGCGAATCAGGGGTGAATGAGGCCGGTCTCTGTCCTGGAAGATTTGGCGCGTGCACGGGCCGGACCATGTTCGCAGACCGCCGCGCGGTCAAGCATCGTGCCGCGATATTGGGCATGCGCGGTGCACTGCGGTAAGAAGATGCTTGGCGAAGCCGCGCTTTGCCATTAGTTTGCAATCTGCGTGTGCAACATTGCCGCGCGAGGAGCCTGTCGGCGGAATGCTGTTGCGATTGACGCGATCGATGCGGATCAGGGTGGGGCGGATCATCGCCCTCGCCTATCTGTTCTGCGTGCTCGCGCCGGCAGCAGCCCTCGCCTGGGGCAGCGGCCCGGCGCCGTGCCTCGACGACGCACTGCTCGCCGATCTCGTGCCGGTGCATCACCAGATGCAGGCCAGCCACATGCATGGCGACGTGCCGCATGACCACGCAGGCGTGCACGCGCATCACCAGACTGCCGCACAGGATGCGCCCGCCCAACATCACCATGACGGCAAGGCCGGCCCGTGCTGCGCGATGATGTGCGTGAGCGCCCTGCCGGCCGACCTGCCCGGCGTCGCCAAGCCGCTGCAGCCGATCTCAGCCTGCGCGCCCGAGATCGTGGTGAGCCTGCACAGCGCGGCGCCGCCTCAGCACTACCGCCCTCCCATCGCCTGATCTGACGCGACGACGTCAGGGCCGCACGCGCATCCGCGCGCGCGAACCTGTGGTCTCTACGACAGATCAGGGATGACTCATGCTTACGCTTTCCGGGGCGAAGTTCGCCGCCGCATCCGCGGCGCGTGGACGACACTTTCGATTCAATTGGCCGCTGCTGGCCGCAACCGCATTGATATTGTCCGGCTGCATGCCGGCAACTGTGCCCGTGGCCGGCGCCGATCCTGCCGATCCGGCGGCGAAGGTCGCGCGCGTCGGCTATCGCTCGACGATTGCGCCCTACACCAGCCTGCGACCTGCGACGCCGGGGCCATGGCGCGACCGCAACGACGCTGTCGCACCGCAGCCGAAGCAAGACCGCTAGGAGCGCGCCATGGCACATCATTTCGCGCGGGGCCTGCTCGTGCTCACTGCGCTGGGACTCTCCGGCTGCATGGCATTCTCGCCGGACGGAGGCATGACGACGGTCTCGGACCTCACCAGCCAGACCATCAACAAGGACGTCGCCTTCGTGCGAACGGCCGAAGGTGCCGGCGCGGTTGATGCGCGCGTTCGCCAGTTGCTGTCGCGGCCCCTCAGCGTGGACGCAGCCGTGCAGATCGCCCTGCTCAACAACAAGGGACTGCAAGCCACCTACAACGAGCTGGCGCTGGCCGAGACCGAACTCGTCGAGCAGAGCCTGCCGCCCAATCCCGTATTCTCGATCTCGCGCATCACAGGCAATGGCGCGAGCGAAATCGAACGCCAGGTGGTCGGCGACATCCTCGCACTGGCCACGCTGCCGTTCCGCTCCGACATCGCCCGCGACCGTTTCCGTCAGGCGCAATTGCGCGCGGCGTTGGCGACGCTGCGGCTGGCCGCCGATGTCCGGCGCGCCTATGTCCGTGCAGTCGCCGGAAACGAAATGGTGGCGCTGCTCACCGACGCGAAGGCGACGGCAGAATCGACGGCGCAGCTCGCGGTCAAACTCGGCGAGACCGGCTCGATCAACAAGCTCGACCAGGCCCGCGAGCAGGTGTTCTACGCAGAGACCACGGCCGACCTCGCCACCGCGCGGCAGGCGGCAACGAGCGCCCGCGAAAGGCTCGCGCGCCTGATGGGGCTGTGGGACGGCGGCCTCGACTTCCGTCTGCCCGATCAGCTGCCGCCGCTGCCGCGCCGGCCCCAGGCACTGCCCTCGATCGAAGCCGACGCGGTTGCCCATCGCATCGATCTTCAGATCGCGCGGCTGGAGCTGACGGCGCTGGCAAAGTCACTCAACCTCACCGAGGCGACGCGCTTCGTCACGCTGCTCGACCTCGCCGGCATCTCCCGTCGCACCCAGGATCCGGAGGGCCCGCCGTTCCGCGAACGCGGTTTTGACGTGCAGTTCCAGATCCCGATCTTCGACGGCGGCGAGGTGCGCGTGCGGCAAGCGGCGGAGACCTACAATCTCGCCTTCAACCGCCTGACCGAGCGCGCCGTGAACGTTCGCTCCGAGGCGCGCGATGGCTATCGTGTCTATCGCTCCAGCTACGACATCGCCAGCCACTACCAGCGCGAGATCCTGCCGCTGCGCAAGATCATCACGGAGGAGATGCAGCTGCGCTTCTCCAGCATGCAGGTCGATATTTTCGCGCTGCTCACCGAAGCACGGCAGCGCCTCGCATCGCTGCGCGGCGCGATCGATGCCAAGCAAAAATTCTTCCTCGCCCAGTCCGACCTCCAGACCGCCGTCAACGGCGGCGGCGCACCTGCGTCGGGCGGCGACACTTCAACCACCATCGCCGCGGCAGCGCCTGCCGATGGCGGCCACTGACATGGAGGCCAATATGTTTTCCCGCCGAGGATTTTTGGGCACCGCCGCGCTTGCCAGCGCGTCGGCCATCAGCGGCCGTGTGCAGGCCGCATCCATTCCGGAAGCGCCTCACATGGACAAGGTGGTGATGCAGCCACCGCTGCACCCGATCAGCGGCCCCGACTATCGCCCCGTGGTCACGCTGAACGGCTGGTCGCTGCCGTTCCGCATGAACGGCGACTGGAAGGAGTTTCACCTCGTCGCCGAACCCGTGGTGCGCGAGTTCGCCGAAGGCATGAAAGTGAATCTGTGGGGCTATAACGGCCAGTCGCCGGGTCCGACCATCGAAGCGGTCGAGGGCGACAAGGTCCGCATCTTCGTCACCAACAGGCTGCCCGAATACACCACCGTGCACTGGCACGGCATGATCATTCCCAGCGGCATGGACGGCGTCGGCGGACTGACGCAGCCGCACATCCAGCCGGGAAAAGCCTTCGTCTACGAGTTCGAGATGAAGAAGAGCGGGACCTTCATGTACCACCCGCATTCCGACGAGATGGTGCAGATGGCGATGGGCATGATGGGCATGGTCGTCGTGCATCCGCGCGATCAAAGCTTCCGACCCGTCGACCGCGACTTCGTCTTCGTGATGAGCACCTATCGCGTCGATCCCGGCACATACCTGCCGCAGGTCAACGAGATGACCGACTTCAACATGTGGACCTGGAATTCGCGGGTGTTTCCCGGCATCGATCCCTTGCCGGTGCGGCTCGGCGACAAGGTGCGCGTACGCATCGGCAATCTCAGCATGACCAACCATCCGATTCATCTGCATGGCCACAGCTTTGCGGTGACCTGCACCGACGGCGGCTGGATTCCGGAGAGCGCGCAATATCCGGAGACGACCACCGACGTGCCGGTCGGCGCGGTGCGCGTGTTCGACGTTCTCGCCGACAATCCCGGCGATTGGGCGTTCCACTGCCACAAGTCGCACCACACCATGAACGCGATGGGGCACGAGGTGCGCAACCTGATCGGCGTCTCGCGCAAGGATCTCGCCAGGGCCGTCGGCAAGCTCGCGCCCGATGCCATGGCGATGGGCTCGACCGGCATGGCCATGGGCAACATGGAGATGCCCGCGCCCGACAACACGCTGCCGATGATGACCGGCACCGGTCAGTTCGGGCCGATCGAGATGGGCGGCATGTTCACGGTGATGAAGATCCGCGAGGACCTCGCGCGCGACGATTATCGCGATCCCGGCCCCTACAAATTCCCGCAAGGCACCGTCGCCTACGAGGTCACGCCGCCGTCCGCAGAGCCGGCGCGGCAGCAAGGCACGCCGATGAAGAACATGAAGATGTGAGCGTTTCGATGAACCACCAACTGGAGAACAAGATGAAGAAGACGATCAAACTCGGACTTGCGCTGGCTGCGCTTTCGACGGCGCCGGCCTTTGCCCACGACCAGCACGGGCATGGGACGTTTTCCGCCGGCGAGCCCGGCGATCCCAGGAAGCCCGCGCGCACGATCGAGATCCTGCTGAACGAGATGGACTACGCGCCCGCCAGGATCGAGGTCAATCGCGGCGAGCAGATTCGTTTCGTGCTGCGCAATGTCGGCAAGGAGGACCATGAATTCCTGCTCGCCACCACGAAGGAGAATCTCGCGCATGCCGTGGAGATGAAGAAGCATCCGCACATGGAGCACGACGATCCCAACGGCGTCAGGCTCGCACCGAACAAGACGGCCGAGATCCTCTGGAAGTTCAGCAAGGCCGGCACGTTCGAATTTTCCTGCCTGATTCCCGACCACCGCGACTACGGCATGGTCGGCCACGTCACCGTGAAGTAACAAGGGAAGACTCCCATGAAGCGCACCATCCGTATCGCCACAGCGCTGGCGCTGACCGTCGGTCTTGCCGCCGAAGCCCTCGCGGCCCAGGGCGCCGCGATCAGCGGCGAGGTCAAGAAGATCGACGAGGGCGCCGGCAAGATCACGCTCAAGCACGGGCCAGCGAAAAGCCTCGGCATGGATGAACCCATGACCATGGTCTATCGCGTCAAGGACCCCGCTTTGCTCAAGCAGGTGAAGGTCGGCGACAAGGTGACCTTCGAGGCCGAGGAGGCGGCTTCGGGGTATACGGTGACGACGATGCAGAAGGCGAAGTAGGGCTACGTCCTCCGCAGCTGATTTCGGCGCCAAACGCTTCCACAGCGTCATGGCCGGGCCCGTCCCGGCCATCCACGCCTTCGGCCGCGCAGGCGGGACAAGCCCGGGCATGACGAACTCCTACCTGGCCGCGCCCCGAAACACCCCGGTCTGACCTCCTGCCGCACCCTCCGTTAACCCTTTGCTAACCATACACCCGGCAAGAATTGCCGGGTGAAGTCGAGTGTCGTCAGCCGCGTAGAACGGGAGGTCCCCCGTGGACGCCAGTGCGGTGCCTCACTTTCGAAACGGCGGCCCTTCGGCCGCCGCGCAGACGTTTGGGGCGCGCGGACGGCAGTCGCGCGGGGGAGCAGCTACCATGGTCGACGTCACCGCGGGACAGGGCGTAGGCGGCACGAACGCCGGCTTCCCCACCCTCACCGAGATCGGCAACATCCTCAAGCGCGGCGATATCGCGCTGGCGCTCGGCGTCCTCACCATCCTGGTGGTGCTGATCCTGCCCCTGCCCGCGATCGTGCTGGACCTGTTCCTGGCGATCTCGATCACGCTCTCGATCCTGATCCTGATGACGTCGCTGTTCATCCAGGCGCCGCTGGAATTCTCCGCCTTCCCGACCGTCCTCTTGATCTCGACCATGCTGCGCCTCTCGCTGAACATGGCCTCGACCCGCCTGATCCTGTCGCATGGGCACGAGGGCACGGATGCTGCCGGTCACGTCATCGAAGCCTTCGGCAGCTTCGTGATGGGCGGCAATTTCGTCATCGGCATCATCGTCTTCGCCATCCTGATCATCGTCAATTTCGTCGTCATCACCAAGGGTTCGGGCCGGATCGCCGAAGTCGCCGCACGCTTCCACCTCGACGCCATGCCCGGCAAGCAGATGGCGATCGACGCCGATCTCTCCGCCGGCCTGATCGACGAGAAGGTCGCCAAGCAGCGCCGCAAGGACCTGGAGGACGAGAGCGGCTTCTTCGGCGCCATGGACGGTGCCTCGAAATTCGTCCGCGGCGATGCCATCGCGGGCCTTTTGATCGTCTTCATCAACATCGTCGGCGGCATGATCATCGGTGTCGCGCAGCAGGGCCTCTCCTTCGCCGACGCCGGGCGCAGCTACACGCTGCTGACCGTCGGTGACGGCCTCGTCACCCAGGTGCCGGCGCTGATCGTTTCGACCGCGGCCGGCCTGCTCGTCTCCAAGGCCGGCGTGTCCGGCGCCGCCGACAAGGCGCTGATGAAGCAGTTCTCCGGCTATCCGCAGGCGCTCGCGATGTCCTCGGCGGTCATGCTGGTGCTGGCGGCCCTGCCGGGCATTCCGACCATTCCCTTCCTGGCGCTCGGCGCCGGCGCCGGCGCGCTCGCCTGGCACGCCCGCAACCGCAACCGGGTGACGGCCAAGGCCGAGGCAATGGCCAACGCCGCACCTGCGGCGGGTACTGCCGGCGCGTCGGGCGCCGCCGCGGCCGAAGAGCCGATCTCAGCCGCGCTCAAGATCGACGACCTCAAGATCGAGCTCGGCTACGCGCTGCTGCCGCTGGTCAACGGCCCTGATGGCACCGACCGGCTCACCGAGCAGATCAAGGCGCTGCGCCGTTCGCTCGCCATCGAGATGGGCTTCGTGATGCCCGCCGTGCGCATCCTCGACAACGTCCAGCTCGAAGCCAACACCTACATCATCAAGATCAAGGAGGTCGACGCCGGCACCGGCAAGATCTGGCCGAACCAGTTCATGGTCATGGACCCCGGCGGCAGCCAGGTGCAGGTGCCCGGCATCCACACCACCGAGCCGACCTTCGGCCTGCCCGCGACCTGGGTCGACGCCAGCCTCAAGGAAGAAGCCTCGCTCAAGGGCTACACCGTCGTCGACGCCGCGACCGTGCTCTCGACCCACCTCACCGAGCTGCTCAAGGCCAACATGTCGGACCTGCTCTCCTATGGCGAGGTGCAGAAGCTGCTCAAGGAGCTGCCGAAGGAGCAGAGCGAGCTGGTCAAGGACATCGTGCCGGGCCAGGTCACGGTCTCCGGCATCCAGCGCGTGCTGCAGCTGCTGCTCGCCGAGCGCATCTCGATCCGCGATCTCTCGACCATCCTGGAAGGCATCGCCGACTCGCTCGCCTTCTCGCGCAATCCCGCGACCATGGTCGAGCATGTCCGCGCCCGCCTCGCGCGGCAGATCTGCGCCCAGAACACCTCCTACAGCGGCTATCTGCCGCTGATAGCGCTGTCGGCGCGGTGGGAGCAGGCCTTCGCCGAATCCATCATCGGCCAGGGCGAGGAACGCAGCCTCGCGATGCAACCCTCGAAGCTGTCGGAATTCATGACCGGCGTGCGCGAGGCCTTCGAGCGCGCCGCGCGCGAAGGTGAGGCGCCGGTGCTGGTCACGTCTGCGGCAATTCGTCCCTTCGTACGCTCCCTCGTCGAGCGGTTCCGCGCCCAGACGACGGTGCTGTCGCAGGCTGAAATCCACCCCAGGGCGAGATTGAAAACGGTCGGAAGCATCTGATTTGCCTTAAGAAGCCGTATGTTTTTCAGCCACAGGCAAATGGTTTTTGAGTTCCTGGCGCCTTGTCGACCACATGCAAACAAGCCGCCTCGCAAGCACATTACCACCTTGAAATAATTATATAATCGCACGATCGAGGGGTCGCTTTTGATCGCGACCTTTCACGTCCTGTCACGCTCTTGTGATCGCCCCTTGGGAACGAATCCCCCCAATACTAGGTTGTTGGGGACCGGAAGCATGAACCTCCCCCAACAGGGTAGCGACTACTTCGGGTAGATGGCGGCAGGAGCCTTCCATGAACCACTCGATTTACAGCGCTGATCGCTCGACCCACTTGAAAATCGTGGTCGTAGCCCTCGTCGCTGGGATCGCGGTGGCAGGCTTCGGCATCACGGCGGCACGCACGGGTTCGGACGAAGGCCTGACCCAGACTGCCCGCGTCATCAAGGCCGGCAAGCCGGTTGTTATCACCAGCTCGAACGCGTCCCTCGTTCGATAAGGAGATTTGACGAGTTTTGTGAATTCACGCGGCTCTTTACCAGCCCCCCAAAGTCGCCACGTGGATATGTAGACGACCCCAACCCCAAGTCGACTACGGAAAGCGCCCGCCCCCCACGGGCGCTTTCTCATGTCTGGGGCATGTTTTCACTGCGGACGTAGCGTGGGACGTCGCCCCGAACACCACTGTCATTCCCCGCGAAAGCGGGGAATCCAGTACGCCGGAGCTTCTCCGTATCCCACTGCCGTCTCTGGAATACTGGATCGTCCGCCCCAGTGCGCAATTGCGCACAAGGCGGACGATGACACCGAGTGTTTGGCGCTACCGTGCCCCAGCTACCGCGCCCCATAAGTCGGCGGCGGCGCCTGGACCGTCGGTGCTGCCGCAGCGAAGAGCTCGGCCTTGCGGCCGGTGAGCGGCGGGTAGATGCGCTTGCAGTTGATGGTCTGCTTGGTCGCCTTTGCCGCCGCGCCAGTGGCGCGAACCTCGCGATCCCACCCTTCGGTATAGAGCGCGCCCCAGCCGCCGAGGTCGAGCACGGTCACGTACCAGTCGATCCGCAGCGGCAGCATCGGCAGGTCCGCGAGATCGGCCACCACATTGTGACCGGCGAAGCGGCCCATGGGACGGGCGAACTGGCAGGACATCACCGTCGGATGCAGTCCGTCGACCACGCTCGAGGCAACATCGCCGGCGGCGAACACGCCCGGCACATCGGCAACACGCAGAAAAGGATCGACCAGCAGGCGGCCGAGGCGATCGCGCGCGCCCGCAAAGCTCTCGGCCAGCCGGCTCGCGCGCATCCCGGCGCACCAGATGACGGTCTGCGCCGGGATGAACTCGCCCGAGCTCAGGCGCATGCCGGCGGCCTCGACGGACACGACGCGCACGCCAAGCCGTGTCTCGACGTCGAGCGAGGCCAATGCCGTCTCGATGACGGGACGCGCATGCGCGCCGATGGTGGCGCCGACCGCAGGGTTGGGATCGACCAGGACGATGCGGCGGCTGCCGGTGATGCCGGCGCGCGCCAGCCTGTCCGGCATCTCGGCCGCGACCTCGATGCCGGTGAATCCGGCGCCGACCACCACGACCGTCGAGCGCCCCGGCGAGGGCGCGCTGTGTCCGAGCGAGACGAGATGATTTTCGAGGCTGAGCGCGGCGGCATAGGTATCGACGTCGAAAGCATGCTCGGCAAGGCCGGGGATGGCGGGACGCATCACTTCGCTGCCGAGCGCCAGCACCAGGCGGTCGTAGCTCAGCGTCTCCTCGCCGCTGCTCGTGACGAGAGAAATCTCGCGCCTTGCCGGGTCGATGGCTTCGACCTCGCCAATGCCGTGAGTGACGCCGATCGGATCGAGCAGTTGCGGCAACGGCAGTGCGACCTCGCTGAGGTCGGCCTCGTAATTGCGCACCCGGATGTTGTGATAAGGATTGCGATCGACAACACGGATCTCGACGTCACGGCCGGCTGCGCCGATCTCGTCGCGCTTGCGCGCGGCGCCGATGGCCGCCCATAGACCCGCAAACCCCGCGCCGAGCACGACGATACGCGCCATGTCCGTATACTGCTTTGTCCAAGAATTCCGGCGGCCTGCCCGCGCAGGCAGATATAGCTCATTTGCCCGGATCGACCAACTGCGGCGGCGCCGCTCCGCTGCATAAAATCGCGGCTCAGGCCTCGCGCAGCTCCGATGGCGTCGCGCCAAAACGCTTGCGGAAGGCGCGGTTAAAATAGGACAGGTCGGAGAAGCCCGAGGAATGCGCGATGTCGCTGATCTTGCGTGCCCTCGCGCGGGGATCGCCGAGCAGCTTGCGCGCCAGCACCAGGCGCTGCTCCAGCACGAATTCGGTGAAGGTCGTGCCGGCCTGCTCGAACAGGCGTTGCGCCTGGCGCGGGCTGAGCCCTGAGCGCGTCGCGATCTCGGACAGACAGAGATCGTTGCGGCCGAGCGCGGCCATCACGTCGGCACGCATGAGATCGAGACGGGCCGCCGCATGTCCGCGACCGCGCGCAAGGCTTGCATGCTCCGCATCGGTGCCGAGCAGCAGGCCGACGAGATCGATCACGTGTTGCGCGGTCAGGCGCTGGCCGACGGCGTCGAGATGCGGCGCGTGATTGGCGGCGAGTGCGTGGTAGCGGAAGATCGTCTCGGCCACCGCGCCATCCGAGAGCACTTGCGACAGCTTGTCCTCGGCACGCGGATTGATGTCGAGCAGCGCGCGGCGCGGCATGCGGATGCTGGTGAAGCGATCTTCCTGGGTGTGGCCGACGGTGCCGGTGACGCCCATGTCGACGAGCACCATCTGCGCGGGCGCAAGCTCGACGGTGTGGCCGTTCTGCCCGACGCGGACGAGACCCGCATGCGCGGCGATCAGGACCAGATCGTCACTGCCATCAGCAAGATGGCTCTGCGTGCGCGAATATTGCGCGGAGGCACCTTCGGGAATGGCCAACGCGATATTGTCGACCACGCTGACCTGGAGCCGGCAATCGATGCTGTCGCCATGGCTCGGCCCGACATCGAGACCGCAGGGACCGAAGGCCCGCTCGCGCCAATGTTCGAAGGCCGGACCATGCGGAAGACCCGCATATTGGTGGACGAAGATGCCCGGCGTCTTTGCTGCATCCATCTGACTTCTAGCCCCTCTCCGGCACCATGATGTGCAGCGCCGACTGCAAATTCCGGGCATTTGACGCCGCGGATTGCGGGGAGGTTCAAAGCGGGAGCGGATTCGGCAGGACTTGTCGGGTTGCGACGGCTGGACGGACCTTGGCGACGGTCGAGCGCCGTGTAGCCCGGATTGCGCTGCGCTCCATCCGGGCCACGGCGCCACGACACTTACTTCTTCGCGGGCGCCTGCGGCTGAGACGGCGGTACGGTCTCGATCAGCTTGCCGGAAAACACCGGAGCCGAGGTCGGCTGGCCGTTGGGCGAGCCGCCGGCCTGCTCGACGGTCACGGCGTAGGTCGCACCGTTGACGACCTCGGGATCGAAGGAGCCGAGCACCGGGCGCGCGGTGAAATCGCCCGCGCCGATCACGCCGAGCGAGCGCGGACGCGGCAGCTTGTCGGAGATCAGCCAGAGCTCGAAGCTCTTGCCGGCCTCCGGGGTCGCGCCGACCTTACGCACGGTGAAATTCCGCGTCGCGCCGTCGACCGTGAGAATGAAGGCGGGACCGCCGCCCTGGCCCTGCAACAGCGCGACATATTGCGAAGCAGCCGTGAGCGGCGCCGGCGTCTTCACTTCCACCGTCTGGATGCGCGGCGCCGGACGCAAGCCGCCCGGCAGCGCATCGGGCCGGAAGATCTGAAGCGACAGCGTCACCAGCAGCGCGGCCGCAAGCGCGCCTGCGGCGGAGGCGATGGTGCGCCAACGTTTCACGCGGCTCTCGAGCCGGATGACGTTGCTGTTGTCGGCGACCGGCGCCTGCGGCGCGCGCGCGACGTCAGGATCGGGCGCATGGACCTGCGGCATGAATACCGGCGCGATGTCGGGAAGCGCATCGAATGCGGGCCGCGCCGTCCCCGGCTGCTCTGCTTCGGAAGGCTGCAGCTCCGGTTGCGGCGCGGCGTTCGGTGACGGCTCGGGCGGTGCAGCTTCGATCGGGGAGAACTCCGGCACAGGTAGTGGCGGCGGCGAAGCTTCCGGCGCAGGGGTCTCCTGTGCAAAGTCCGTCCGCGCAAGCTCGGACCGGATATTCTCCCACACGATCGGGCGCGGCTCGACCGAGCCGACCATCTGGTTGAGGACGCCGAGCCGGTAAGCCCAGGCCTGCACGACATCGGCGAACGCCTTGTCCACGGCCATCATGGTCTCGACCTGCGCGCGCTCGTCGGCGTCGAGCGTACCGAGCGCATATTCCGCGGCGAGCGCGATATGGTCCTCCGTGTAGGCCATCACTTGCAGTCCAGAACCACCCTCACAATGCAAGCCCTCATAGTCCGAGGCACTCGCGGATATCCAACATGCTGCGCCGGAGCCACGTCTTCACCGTGTTGACGGGCGCAGCGAATTTTTCCGCCAATTGCTCGCGGCTCCAGCCGTTGTAATAGGCGAGAAGCACGAGCCTCTGACGATCCGGCTCGAGCCGGCCGATGCATTCCAGGAGCCGCTTCAACTCCTCGGTCATCTCCCTCCGCGCCAGCGGATCGGGGCTGTCGGCAGCGACTTCCATCGCCTGCGGCTCTTCCTCGATGGAGACTTCCGTCTTCTTGCGCACGATGTCGATGGCGCGGTTGCGCGCGATCGATGCCATCCATGTGATCGGCGACGACAAGGCCGGATTGAACTGGCCGGCGCCGTTCCAGATCTTGACGTAGGTCTCCTGAATGACCTCCTCTGCGAGATCCTGTCGACGCAAGATACGGAGCACGACGCCATAGAGTTTCGCGCGCGTGGCGACGTAGAGGCGCTCGAACGCGGCCTGATCGCCCCTGGCGACCTCCCCAATCAGCCCGACCAGCTCTGCTGGCGTCAGCATTCTGCCCCCCACACACGGCCTGTCGCGTTCCGCGCAGGCCCTGGCACTCCGCTACCATAGCGCGCGGCAAAGCCCATCACCAAGGGGCGGCGCGCCACGCTGTGGATAGCAAACGCGAAACCCGGACCTTGCGGGTCCGGGTTCGACGAATTCTCGGCTGTTGGACCGCTGGCTGCGCCGTCAGGCGACGGCGCCGATGCGGGCGCGCATCAGGCCGATGCTGTCGAGATCGGCCTGCTCGCGGGCGTTTTCTTCGGCGCGCTCGCGGGCCTGGTCACGCTCGTCGAGGAGCTCGACCTTCTTCAGTTCCTCGAAGGCTTCGGCCAGCGCGGCCTTGGCTTCGTCGAGCTGGCCCTTCAGTTCGTCGGCCGAGCGGGTCAGGTTCTCGCGGCGCTGAATCGCGGCCTTGGCATAGGTCGGATAAGCGAAGTGCGAGGGATCGTTGATCCCGGCACGCTCCTGCTCGGTCGTGATCTCGCGTTCAAGATCGGTCGACATCCGCTGGAAGTCGGCGATCATGGTCTCGATCTGGGTGACCCGGCGGCGCTTCTCGTCGACCTGAAATTTCTTCAGGCGGATGAGGGTATCACGTGACTTCATCGACTCATACTCCCCAGAAGTCCCCTGGCTGCACGTGGGACGTCACCGGTCTCCCCACAGGCCCTAATAGGGCCAAGACCGGCTCTGCTACTCTGTGAGAGCGGATGATGACCTGACAAAGTTAGCGTTCCGTTTCCAAATCACCGAGGATTTGCGCCAACTGGCGGTAGCCGTCCGCCAGTGATGCATTTTCGTCCTTGCGCTGGCGCAGGAACGCCTCCAGCGGCTCGTGCAGCCGGATCGCCTCGTCGACCTCGGGGCTGGAACCGGCCCGGTAGGCCCCGAGCCGGATCAATTCCTCCATGTCGGCATAGGTCGCCATCACTTGGCGGGCCCGCTGGATGGTCGGCCAGAACTGCGGATCGGCCGATTTCGGCATGGTGCGGGAGACGGATTTGAGGATGTTGATGGCGGGGTAACGGCCGCGCTCGGCAATCGAGCGCTGCATCACGATATGGCCGTCGAGGATGCCGCGGACGGCATCCGCAATCGGCTCGTTATGGTCGTCGCCGTCGACCAACACCGTGAAGATCGCGGTGATCGCGCCCTCACCGAGGCCCGGCCCCGCGCGCTCCAGAAGCTTCGGCAGCTCGGTGAACACGGTCGGCGTATAACCCTTGGCGGTCGGCGGCTCGCCGGCGGACAGGCCGATCTCGCGCTGGGCCATGGCGAAGCGCGTCACCGAGTCCATCAGGCAGAGCACGTCCTTCTCTTCATCGCGAAAGTACTCCGCCACCGCGAGCGTGAGATACGCCGCCTGGCGCCGCATCAGCGCCGGCTCGTCCGAGGTCGCGACCACCACGACCGAGCGCGCAAGGCCCTCCTCGCCGAGATCGTCCTGCAAAAATTCCTGGACCTCGCGGCCGCGTTCGCCGATCAGCCCGATCACGCTGACCGCGGCATCGACGTTGCGCGCGAGCATCGACAGCAGCACCGATTTGCCGACGCCGGACCCTGCGAAAATGCCCATGCGCTGGCCGCGGCAGCAGGTGAGGAATGTGTTCATCGCGCGCACGCCGAGATCGAGCGGGGCGCCGACGCGCTTGCGCGAATGCGCCGGCGGCGGCGAATTGCGGTATGGCATCGGCGCCGGGCCCTGCGGCAATGGCCCCTTGCCGTCGATCGGTTCGCCCAGCGCGTTGACGACGCGGCCGAGCCAGGCCGATGACGGACGCACTTGGTTGGCGGCATTGGCGATGACGGCCTTGCAGCCGCGGCGCACCCCGTCCAGGCCGGCGAACGGCATCACGACAGCGTTGTTGCCGGAGAAGCCGATCACCTCGCAGGGAATGGAACGGTTCGCGCCGGTCTCGATCACGAGCCGCGCACCGACCGACATCGCGTGAATGGGTCCGGCCACTTCGACCATCAGGCCACGAACGCCGACCACGCGGCCATAAATGTTGACGCCGTCGATGTCGCCGATCTGTTCGGCAAGAGCCTTCATGAAAGGCGCGCCTTCAATAAGAGGACGTTCATAGGGCGATCGCCTTCGATCCCGGGCTTCATGGCGAAAGACTTAAGTTTCGCCATATTTCTGAACGGCGCTTAACTTCGTGTTTACCCGCATCGTTAATCATTGCGTCACTGTCTTTGTGACTGAGCGTGACTCCCCTTCAGAAGAAGGCTGAGTCGCGGGAGTCGGTTAGGCCCGTCTCTTAAAGTGGAACTTGAACGGTACGGGGTGACGAAAGCTGCTTCGCGCGCAAGACCTTAGGGCGATTCGACAAAAATTGCACCGGGGGGACTTGCGTTCCAGAATCAGAGTTTGTTAACCATCTGTTGTCAGGATCCGAATCAGTTGTTCAAAGGCGTTTTGTTGAGTGCCGCGAATGCGGCCGACCTGACGCCCAGGAGCGGCGACTATGGGGAACTGGCATGCGCGTTTTGCTGATTGAAGATGACAGCGCCGTCGCGCAGTCGATCGAGCTGATGCTGAAGTCTGAGAGCTTCAACGTCTACACGACCGATTTGGGGGAAGAAGGCGTCGATCTCGGTAAATTATACGATTACGACATTATTCTTCTCGACCTCAACCTGCCCGACATGTCCGGCTACGACGTGCTCAAGCAGCTTCGGGTCTCCAAGATCAAGACACCGATTCTGATCCTCTCCGGCCTCGCCGGCATCGAGGACAAGGTCAAGGGTCTCGGCGTCGGCGCCGACGACTACATGACCAAGCCCTTCCACAAGGACGAGCTGGTGGCCCGCATCCACGCGATCGTGCGCCGCTCCAAGGGTCACGCCCAGTCGGTCATCCAGACCGGCGACCTCGTCGTCAACCTCGACACCAAGACGGTGGAAGTCGGCGGCCAGCGCGTGCATCTGACCGGCAAGGAATACCAGATGCTGGAGCTCCTCTCGCTCCGCAAGGGTACGACCCTCACCAAGGAAATGTTCCTCAACCACCTCTATGGCGGCATGGACGAGCCGGAGCTGAAGATCATCGACGTCTTCATCTGCAAGCTCCGCAAGAAGCTGGCCAACGCTTCCGAGGGCCGCAACTTCATCGAGACCGTGTGGGGCCGCGGCTACGTGCTGCGCGAGCCGCACGAGCACGAAGAGCGCATTCCCGCCTGATCTTAGGCTTTACGTCGCGAGCCCCCGGGGCTCGCTCCTCCCAGCCTGGACCCCGCCGCAAATGGCGGGGTTTTGTTTTTTGGGGGACGCCAACACGGCCTCATCGTCCTTGCGCCATTGAACCGCTATCTTCCCCCCGCCGACGAATGGTCGCTGCACGATGGGGGAACGATGATCCTGCAATCACTGGCCGGCCTGCCCGCCTTCCTGGTTTATTTCTGCACCGGCCTGATCGCGATCGTGGCGTATCTGCTCGTCTACACCCGCATCACCCCGCACAACGAGTTTCAGCTCATCCGCGATAACGAGCCGGCGGCCGCGATCGCGCTCGGTCTCAGCCTGCTCGGCTTCGTGGCACCGCTGGTCAGCGCGATCGCGCATTCGGCCAATGTGCTGGACTGCCTGATCTGGGCGATTATCGCGCTGATCGTGCAGATCATCGTGCTCTTTCTGGTGAAGGTCCCGGTGCCGAATCTGTCGGCGCGGATTGCCGCAGGCGAGCTTGCGCCGGCGATCTGGCTCGGGCTGTCCTCGCTCGCGGCGGGCCTGTTGAACGCCGCCTGCATGATCTACTGACATGGCCAAACCCTCCAAAAAGGAGTTCGGCAAGCGCCGGCCGGCGCCCGTGGCGCCGCCATCGGGGCCGCCGGTGAAGCGCTCCGGCCATGTCGCGCTGCTGGTGATGGGCACGATTGCGGTCGGCACCACCGCCTACACGCTGATGCCGCGGCAGCACTGCGAGCCCTCGCCCGGAGCCGTGCCGGGCCAGACGACCACGACGTGCAGCAGTAGCAGCAGTTCATCCGGCGGCAGCGGCGGCAGCAGCTCGCGCTGGTCGTCGCGATCGAGCTTCTTCAGCAGCGATTCCTCGAGCCATTCCTCTTCGGGAAGCTCTTCGGACTCAGGCTCCAGCAGCGTGAGCCGTGGCGGCTTCGGCTCGTTCGGCCATGGCTTCTCGGGGGGTGGTTGATCCATGCGACGCATCGTCTGCCCCGAGCGCGACGACTGGCGGCAGACCGCCGAACAATGCGGCTTCGCCTTCCACACCATCGACGGCGAACGCTATTGGGACGAGAGCGCCTATTACGCCTTCACGCTCGACGAGATCGAGCGCGGCATCGAGACGCCGACAGCCGAGATCGACGCGATGTGCCTGGAGCTTGCCGGCCGCGTGATCGGTGACGAGCGCTATCTGCGACGCCTGAAGGTTCCGGAGGCGTTCTGGAGCTTGATCGCCGAGAGCTGGGAGCGCGATGACCGCAGCCTCTATGGCCGGCTCGATCTGAAGTTCGACGGACAGTCGCCTGCAAAGCTGCTCGAATACAACGCGGATACGCCGACCTCGATCTTCGAGGCCGCGGTGTTTCAATGGACCTGGCTCGAACAGGCGATCGAACGCCGCATCATTCCGGTGCGCGCCGACCAGTTCAACTCCATCCACGAGCGGCTGATCGCGGCGTGGAAGGAGATTGCCGCGGGCCGCCATGTCCATCTCACCGGCACCACCGGCAACGAGGAAGACGCCGGCACGCTCGCTTATCTCGAGGACACCGCGCGCCAGGCGGGGCTTTCGACCAGGCTGCTCGACATCGAGGAGATCGGCTGGCGCGACGAGCCCGGCGGCTTCGTCGATCTCGACGACGGCGACATCGCGTTCGCCTTCAAGCTCTATCCCTGGGAATGGATGTTCCACGACGCCTTCGGCGCCAAGCTGATGAGCGCGCCGACACGCTGGATCGAGCCGCCGTGGAAGGCGGTGCTCTCCAACAAGGGCATTTTGCCGCTGCTCTGGGAGATGTTTCCGAACCATCCCAATCTGCTGCCGGCCTTCTTCGAGGACGACGCGCGGGCAGCCGAGCTCGGCAGCTCCTACGTCCGCAAGCCGCTGCTGTCGCGCGAAGGTGCCAATGTCACTCTGGTGTCCGGAGGCACGCCGCTCGACGAGCAGGCAGGCCCCTACGGCGCCGAAGGTTTCGTGCGGCAGGCGCTGTCGCCGCTGCCGAATTTCTCGGGCTTCTATGTGGTGGTGGGAAGCTGGCTGGTGAACCACGAGCCGTGCGGCCTGTCGATCCGCGAGGACGAGAGCCCGATCACGGGCAACCGCTCGCGGTTTCTGCCGCATGCGATTTTGTGAAATGCGCTCGCGACCTCATCGGAACGGCACGCGAGCGCAGAGACTTGCGTGCTTACTCAGGGTGTCTTGACGATGAATCTCCCGTCGTAGAGGCCCGCGCCCTTGAAGCCGGCTTGCGCACTTTCGAAGCCGCCCGTGCCCGTCGCGTTTGCATACGCCCCGGTGCCCGACAGGATCGTGTATTCGCCTTTCGCCCGACCATCCTTGATCGCGCCGGCGTAGCGCGCCGTGATCGAGGATCCGTCGTCGAAGGTGTAGGTGCTGTAGCCGTAGATGGGTCCTGAGCCCTTGATCAGGTCGGCGGAGTGGACGAAGTCCTTCACCGCAACGCGGCCGTCCTTGAAGAAGGCAACGCCAAACATTTTGCCAGACATGACCGTCTGACCTTCGACGTTCGCGACCTCGGTGACCTTTAAGTCCATCGGCTTGGTGACAAGCTTGAATTCGAGGACCTGCTCGCCAGCGAGAGCAGTGGCGGGCAACGAAAGCGCCGCCAACAAGAAATACGAGGCACAAGACATTCGCATGGTATGTCCTCCTCAGTACAATTCATGATGGAATGGAATCCCGCCTCGGTTCGGCGGGACCATCGCCAGCATAGCACAACCGTCAGATGCTGATTAGCGCCGCGATTGCATTGCATCGCGGCACGCGCTCTATTGCGCGGTAGTCGAGTAATCCGCAATGCTCAACCGCGTGTGAAGCGTCACGCACTCTGACGGAACGATATCCGCCAGTTGTTGCCGATCATTCGCGACGACGGCGTTCAGTGAGATTGCCTGTCGTTCGGCGAATCACCTCGCCGCGGCGACCTTCAGCGGCTGCGGCATCAATCCGCCCATCGGACGGCCAGAGCGCGCGGGGTTGAGCTGATAGAGACCGCGGCGCTCGGTGATCGGGCGGAACGCGTCGGTGATGCCGACGACGGATTCGGCCGCACCAAGCAGCAGCGTACCGTCGGCTTCCAGTCCCTTCGCCATGCGCTCGAAAATCACGGCCTTGGTGTCCTGGTCGAAATAGATCAGTACGTTGCGGCAGAAGATCACGTCGAACGTGCCGAGATGGGAGAAGTCCTGCAACAGATTGAGCTGGCGGAACTGCACCATCGCGCGAATGTCGGCATTGAGCTGCCAGAGCTCGCCGGCTTGCGTGAAGTATTTCATCAGGTGCTGGATCGGCAGGCCGCGCTGCACCTCGAACTGGCTGTAGATCCCGGCCCTGGATTTCTCCAGCACCTCCTGCGACAGATCGGTGGCGACGATCTCGATGCGCCAGCCGGCGAAGGCCGCGCCCATCTCCTTCACGCACATCGCGATCGAATAGGGCTCCTGCCCGGTCGACGAGGCCGCCGACCAGATGCGGAGCGACCTACGCGCCGCGCGCGCCTGGAGCAGGCCCGGCAGGATGGTTTCGCGTAAATGATCGAACGGGATCTTGTCACGGTAGAAGAAGGTCTCGTTGGTGGTCATCGCCTCGACCACGTCGGTCGCAAGCCGGCCGTCGCCGTTCCTGATCTTCAGCACGAGATCGGGAATACCGGGCAAGCTCGCCTTGCGGGCAAGCGGCAGCAGCCGGCTCTCGACGAGATATTGCTTGTCGGCGGAGAGATCGAGGCCGGAGCGCTCTTTCAGGAACTTGCGCAGATATTCGTAGTCGACCGGCGTCACGAGCGGTCTCCCGCGAACAGGCGATTGACCTTGGCGCCGATCTGGTTGAGCGGCAGGATCGCCGCGCAGATGCCGGCATTGGCCGCCGCGCCCGGCATGCCCCAGACCACGCTGGAGGCTTCGTCCTGCGCAATCACGTTGCCGCCGGCGGCGACGATGTCCTTGCCGCCGCGCATGCCGTCCGAGCCCATGCCCGTCAGGATCACCGAGAGGATGTTGCCGTGCCAGATGTCGATGGCGGAGGTGAACAGCGGATCGACCGCGGGCTTACAGAAATTGACGGCGGGACCGTCGTCGAGCGCGATCGCCGCGTCCGCGCCGCTGCGCACGACACGCATGTGCTTGCCGCCGGGCGCGAGGTAGATCCGTCCCGGCTTCACCGGTTCGCCGTCGACCGCCTCGGCCGCCGGCTTGCGGCTCGCGCGCGCCAGGTGCTCGGCGAGAATGGTGGTGAAGGTCGGCGGCATGTGCTGGGTGATCAGCACCGGGAAGCGGTCGATCACCGGGCCGAGCTCGGTGACGAGCGCCATCAGCGCCTGCGGACCGCCGGTCGAGGAGCCGATCAGCAGCACCTTCGGTGCGTGGGCCGAGAACGGGCGCGTGGACAGCGCCCCCGACGACGGCGCATGCAGGGCCGGTGCGGGCGCGGCGGGCCGCACGACAGCCGGTGCACGTGCAGCCGGTGCCGGGGTCGCGGGCGCCAGCGGCGGGCTCGCGACTGCGGGTCTGCGGCGCAGCCGCGCGCCGAGGTGGCGGATCTTCTGGATCAGGTCGTGATGAAAGATGTCCGCGGCCGACGCTTCGCGCGTCGACTCCGGCTTCGGAATGTAGTCGGCTGCACCGAGCGACAGCGCCTTGAAGCTGATCTCCGCGTTGCGGCGGGTCAGCGTCGAGGCCATGATGATGACGAGATCGCGCTTCTTCGCCAGCAGTTGCGGCAGCGCCGAGATGCCGTCGAGCTCGGGCATTTCGATGTCGAGCACGGCAACGTCGGGATTGATGCGTTCGAGCTGGTTGACCGCCTCGAGCCCGGTGCGCAGCGAGGCCGCGACCTCCATGTCATGCTCGGCACCGATCCAGCGCGAGATCAGACCGCGTATGACGACGGAGTCGTCGACGACCATCACCCGCAGCGGCCCGGCGTCGCGCGACGGACCCGTGGTCGAATTACCTGCGAACGCAACACTCATTACTCACCAACTCAGACTGAAACGGTTCAGTTGAAACAATCGCCGAAGGATCCGTTCAGCCTCCGGATGTTCGCTCAGATAAGCCCGACTTCCTGGAATTTCGCCGTCACGATGTCCTTGTCGAAGGGCTTCATGATGTATTCGTTGGCGCCGGCGTGCAGCGCACGGGCGATGTGCGCGACGTCGTTCTCGGTGGTGCAGAACACCACCTTGGGCTGGTCGCCGCCGGGCATCCGCCGGAGATGGCCGAGGAATTCGTAGCCGTCCATGACCGGCATGTTCCAGTCGAGCAGCACGGCATCGGGCAAGCCGCGCTTGCAGGCCTCCAGTGCCTTCTCACCGTCCTCGGCTTCGAGAATCTGGAAGTCGAGGCCCTCCAGGATCCGGCGCGCAACCTTGCGGATGACGCTGGAATCATCAACGACGAGACAAGTGCGCATGTGAACCTCTGCTTCCTACCCCCTTGTGGGGGTACTTCTAATTGCGAGTCCGTCGGCGGCGATGCCGCCGTATCAGGCCGCCATCATCTCGGGCGCGAGCTCGAGGACACGATCGACGTCGAGGACGACCATGAGCTGCCCGTCGAGGCGGTGGACGCCGCCGGCGAGCTTGGCCATGCGGGGATCGAGGTTGACGGGGTTCTCTTCCATGCCGGC
>NZ_JCAMOP010000028.1:0-133475 GCF_059512345.1 Bradyrhizobium sp. Unk1 | reverse complement strand
CGATCGACTTGACCAATCGCCAACCTGTCAGTGATGTGTCCGAACAGGTGTCAGCCATGTCTCCCGACTAAACACTTGACCGGGCGATCCAGTACTCCGAGACGGTTGTGGTTCAATCGATGAGCCGCGGCGTACTGGATGCCCCGCTCCAGTGCGCAATTGCGCACAAGGCGGGGAATGACACCGAGGGCGGAAACGCCGCCCTCGCGCCTCAGAACAAATTGCCCTGATCCACCGGCTTGGCCACGCGCTTCGGGGCAGGTTTTGCGTCCTGCGCGGCCGGCTTTGCTTGCGCAGGCGCACGCTTTGCCGTCGGTGCCGGGCGATCCGCATCCGCCGTCGCGCCGACACGGCCGTCTGCAAACTCGATCTCGACGCGCGCGCCGGGACCAATCGCGTCCGCCGCATGCAGGGGATGGCCGGCTTCATCCCGCACCAAGGCAAAGCCGCGCGCGAGCACGCCGCGATACGACAAGGCCGAGAGCAGCTTGCCGCTGTTCTCGACGCGGGCATCCAGCCGCTGCAACAGCGTGACAACCGCGCGGCCCGCGCGTTCGGCCAGACGATGCGTGCGCTCGCGCTGGCGGGCAATTGCGTTGCGCTGCGCCTGCGCATTCGAAAGTTTCGAGGCGCGCAAGCGCACCTCCAGCCCGGCGAAACGGTCGCGCCGTTGCCGCAGCAGCGAGCGCGCGGACAGGCCGAGCCGCTCGCCGCACACGGTGAGGCGGTGATCGGCCTGCGAAATCTGCCCGTGCAGCACCCGCAGCGTCAGCTTTGCGCTCGCCGCGGTAAACCGGCGGAAATGCGCATGCGTGTTGGCCTTGAGCCCGCGGGGTAGCGACGCGCCCGCCGAATCCAGCCGTTGCCGCGGGATCGCGAGCAGGTCGCCTGCCGCGGGCAGGGCGCGCGCGGCGGCGCGCAGCTCGCTGCGGCGGCTCTCATGGGCGCGCTGCCAATAGGCGCGGGTGCGCCGCGCGAGATCGGCGACCTCGACGAAGAGATCGCTGCGCACCGGCACCGCCATCTCGGCCGCCGCCGTCGGCGTCGGCGCGCGCTTGTCGGCGACGAAGTCGATCAGCGTGATGTCGGTCTCGTGGCCGACCGCCGAGATCAGCGGGATCATGCTCTCGGCTGCCGCCCGCACCACGATCTCCTCGTTGAACGACCAGAGGTCCTCCAGCGAGCCGCCGCCGCGCGCGACGATCAGCACGTCGGGCCGCGGAATCTTGCCGCCTTCCGGCAGCGCGTTGAAGCCGCGGATCGCGGCTGCGACCTGCTCGGCCGAGCCTTCACCCTGCACCTTGACCGGCCACACCAGCACGTGGCGGGGAAAGCGGTCCTCCAGCCGATGCAGGATGTCACGGATGACGGCGCCGGTCGGCGAGGTCACCACGCCGATCACCTCGGGCAGCCAGGGCAGCAACTGCTTGCGCGCCTCGTCGAACAGGCCCTCGGCGGCGAGCTTCTTCTTGCGCTCCTCCATCAGCGCCATCAGCGCGCCGATGCCGGCCGGCTCCAGCGCCTCGATCACGATCTGATACTTGGAGGATCCCGGATAGGTCGTCAGCTTGCCGGTGGCGATGACCTCGAGCCCCTCCTGGGGCTTGAAGCGCATGCGGCCGTGCACGCCCTTCCAGATCACCGCCTCGATCTTGGCACTCTCGTCCTTGAGCGCGAAATAGCAGTGGCCGGAGGAGTGGGCGCCGCGGAAGCCTGAGATCTCGCCACGGACCCGGACATGGCCAAAGGCGTCCTCGACCGTCCGCTTCAGGGACTGCGAGAGCTCGGAGACGGTGAATTCGGGGGCGTTGAGCAGGGGTTCCGCTGAAGGCATCGGCAAACGATTCGGCATTTTGGGGTCGGACCCGACGTTAAGGATTTTCGCCGCGCGGCGCCAATCCGGGAATTGACGCGGAGAGTACTCTGTAATATAGAGTTCTCTATTGATTGATGAATTCAAGGGAGTTGAGCCATGGCGATCCGGCTGCTGCGCGGCGTCTTGCATGGACTGAAATGGGCCCTGTGTGCGGTCGGCGCTGTGGCGCTGATCCTGGCCGCGATGATCGCGACGCCGCTGGAGCGGCCGCCTGAGATGCGATCGGTCTCGGAGTCCGTGAAGCTCGTCGACTTCTCGACCATGCCACCGCTCGAGCGCTTTCAGGCCCGCGACGGCACCTGGATCGGCTATCGCCACTACGCGCCGAACGGACCCGCGACCGGCCGTGGCGCGATCTTCATCCATGGCTCCTCCGGCTCCAGCGGCACCGTCAATCACGCGCTGACCCATGCGATCGCATCGCGCGGGGTGGAGACCTGGGCGCTCGACATCCGCGGCCACGGCGGCTCCGGCACGCGCGGCGATATCGGTTATGTCGGCCAGCTCGAGGACGACCTCGTCGATTTCGTCGCCCATGTTCGCAAGGGCGCGCCCGACCTGCCGCTTACCCTCATCGGCCATTCCGCCGGCGCGGGCTTCTCGCTGCGGCTCGCTGCAACCCCGATCATGCAGGACATGTTCGTGCGCACCGTGTTGCTCGCGCCCTATCTCGGCTATGACGCGCCGACTAACCGGCCGAGCAACGGTGGTTGGGTCAGTGCCGACATTCCGCGTTTCCTGGGGCTCACGGCGCTGCGCAAGCTTGGGATCGACTGCTGCGCGCAGCTTCCGGTGCTGGCTTTCGCCGTGCCGGCGAATTCGGCGAAATACCTCACCTCGACCTATTCCGATCGCCTGATGCGCAACTTTGCGACGCGCGGCTACCGGCTCGATCTACCGGCAACGACACGACCGATCACGATCATCGCCGGCGCCGAGGACGAGATGATGATCTCGGACAAATATGCCGAGACCGTCCAGGCGATCAAACCATCGATCGACGTCAAGATGATCGACGGCATCAACCATATGGGCCTGGTCACCGATCCGAAGGCGGTCTCCGTGATCGCCGACGACGTGGCAACGCGCGGGGCAGGGCAGTCATGATCGACAGCAAGGAGGCCTCCGCAGCGCTGGCCGACATCGACGACATCGTCCAGCGCGTGAAGCAATCGCAGCTCTACGAGCTCGCAAGCCTCGCAGCGGTGTGGTGGGGCGTGCTGGTGTTCGCAGCCAATTTCGTCACCTGGCTCTGGCCGTTCTATGCGGTCTACGCCTGGGTCGCCACGGATGTCGTGGGCGTCGGCGGTCTGGTCGTGCTCCGTTTGCTGAATCCGCCGCAACACGCCAATGGCACCGCTGCCAGCATCAGGATGCTTCTGGTGCTCGTGTTGTTCTTCGTCTTCGGTTATCTCTGCACCAATGTGATCGGCCATTTCGGTCCGCGCCAGCTGGGGACGTTCTGGCCGCTCTATTTCATGCTGTTCTATACGCTGGCCGGTCTCTGGTTCGGCTACGCCTTCGTGGCGATCGGCCTCGGCATCGCCGCGCTGACATTGTTCGGCTTCTTCTACATCGGCGAGGCGTTCCCGCTCTGGATGGCCTTCGTCAATGGCGGCGGACTGATCCTCGGCGGCCTCTGGATGCGGCGGATCTAGCGCATGGCCGAGCTCGACGACATCATCCACCAGCCGCTGCGGCTGAAGATCATGGCGGCGCTGAACGCGCTGCCCGTATCCGCCGGCCTGGAGTTCGCCCGGCTCAAGAAGCTGACCGGCGCCACCGACGGCAATCTCGGTGCCCATATCGAGACCCTCGCCAAGGCCGGCTACGTCTCGGTCGACAAGGCCTTTGTCGGCAAGAAGCCGCAGACGACAGTGACTGCGACAGCCACAGGCCGCGGCGCCTTCGCGCGGCATGTCGCGACATTGCAGGAGATTATTGCGGGGAGGCAGGGGTAGGCTCTGCGATGCCGATTGCAGTGCCCTCTCCCCTTGCTGCCGTGCGCTGAGGTGGGCTCGCACGGCAAGCGTCGGTCGGTCCCGAAAGACGAAATCAGGCGTAGGCTGATCACTGTTCGCTCTTCGCGGCACGCTCCTTTCTGAACCGCTCTACTGTGTCCGCAATGGCCTCGTTGGGAGACACTGTCATCCTCATGTTTACAGGAACGACGACTTCGCAATCGATTGGCTCGATAGCGTTGCACGTCAGTTCCGCGATGGCGTTACCGAAGACTTTGTAGAAGAAGGTCGCGTAGGCCCTCACATCATTTTCGTCAGGATCGTTCTCGCCATGGACAAGTCCACCATCTTCAAGGTTCGTGTGTACGCGTCCGCTATTGTAGTCCAGAAAAAATACCAACAGGATTGTCCTTCGCTCATTGAGTAGAACAATTTTCACGACGCCTCTATCGAGCGCATCGACGTGCATGGTCATTCGCTCTAGACCCGGTATCGGTCCATCCGGCCACAAGCCGATGGAAACAATTCGGCCAACAAGGGCAGACACATCAGGAGGCGGATGATCTCCTCTTCTAAGAGCTTCCAAGGTTGCAGCGGGTAACAGTGGGTCCCACGGTGCTAATCGATCTCGCGTCCGATGGAGAGTGCGTGCGGTTGGGACGCCCAGCTCATCGCGGATATAGATTCGAGCAAGCTCCTCGATGATGACGAGGTCTGCGGACAAGCGCCTTCTGTCAGCGGGAATGTCGGGATCGACTATTTCGCCTTCGAGCGAGGCATGAGCTACCGCGCAACGTCCGCTCTCAAACAAATGGCTGGCTACATCGATGCCCGCAGCGCGCAATTCCACAACTCGGTTGGCCGCCCTGTCCGAGAGCTTGTCGATGTTCGCAGCAATCCATCTGCCCCTTACCCTTCCATCGCGAAACTGCGATTCGATTACCTTGTAAAAGCTCAGGAAGGCATAACTGTCGTGTACTTCATCGAGCCGCTTTCCTTCACGCCAAAACGCAAGCGCTTTGCGGACATTATCGTCCTCGACAATCGGCAAGTGATTGCAGTTAAAGGATTTGGTGCCGGCAGTACCCATCGATGAGTAGACGGTCCGGGGATCGCCATACAGGGCCGGATGGGTGCCATGTATGTAGCCTGAGACGTCAACGTAACCGTTCGCGAACCAGCTTAGGACAGAAGTAAATCTATAGATTTTTGCTATCGCTGCATCGGCTCCGCCGGTGCCGGGATCGCAAGCAATGGTTATGCCGGGCGGAGACGGTTTGCCACTGCGTTCGCTTCCGCGCAGAAAGTACTCGTCGCCAGCATATTTGACACATACGTCGAGTGAAGGCCACGGAATGGACGAGGCGACCCCTGCCGTCAGCCAGCCTACACGACCCCGGAGCTTGCGATCTACGTCCTCACCGAAAGTGTGGGGGATGTATGGTGTTCTCATTGTCGTCTTCCGATAACGCGCCCACTTACATCGTACAGTGTCGTCGCATTGCTATTGCTGCTCTCGCGGCCGATCACCTTGCCTCGCGCATCATAGATCGTGGTCGTACCTTGACTATCGGTCGATGACGCGCCGCCGCTTCGCCCGGAGAGGTCGAAGTAGCGTTTCGATTGCGACGACTGCGCCGACGTCACGCCGGTGAGCATTGGGATTATCAGAAAAGCGAGCAGGGTCTTGGGCATCAGGTGAAATCGCCGGTAAATCGTGGGGAACGACCCCCAATCCCTTGAAACGGAGGGCTTTCCGCGCCACCTTGCGCGACCCTGACGGCTTCGGCCTAATGGGGGTAGTGATCCCCGAATCAAACATGGAAAAGCCGAGCACACTTTGGACGGCGGGCTCGGCTTTCCGTGGCGTTTCTCACAGGAGATGCTTTCGCATGTCCGTAACCACGAGGAGACCCTAGCGTGACTAGTCCGGTCGTTCAAGACAACCAACCCCGCAAGACCAAGTTCACATTCGAAGAAGCTGTTGACGTCTGGCTGCGCCGCTGGTGCGGGCAGTTTCAGCATGAGATCGCAGCCGCGTATGTGATCAACCCGCGTGCAGTGAATCAAGTCCTCAAGGGGATCACTCACGTCGGTAGCGAGCAAGAGGCCGCAAGGCGCGTAGGCCGCACGGCATAGTTATCGCGACCCGGCGGGCGGCTTCGGCCGCTCGCCATCGCTCTACGTGACGAGCAGCAGGAATCAGCTGCAAGGGACGCAGGACGGACGCAGATTCCGGCTTCTGCAATCCCTTTAACGGGGTAGATAGAACCTCATTCTCTCACAAGGGGAGAAGGGGAGGCGGCTTCGCCGTGCCCCGGAATGACGGGGGAGTTCAGCCCGTTTCCCCTTGAGACCCGCCGCGATTCGTGCGACCTCCGCCCCCAGCAAAACCCCTCATTTCGAGCCTTCGATGCACATTCTCCTGCTCGGTTCCGGCGGCCGCGAACATGCCCTGGCGTGGAAGATCGCAGCCTCCCCCCTGGTGACCAAATTCTGGTGCGCGCCCGGCAATGCCGGCATCGCGCGGGAGGCGGAATGCGTGGCGCTCGATGTCGCCGACCATGCCGCCGTGATCGACTTCTGCAAGACGAATGCGGTCGAGCTGGTGGTGGTCGGTCCGGAGACGCCGCTCGCCGCCGGCATCGTCGACGACCTCACCGCCGCCGGCATCAAGGCGTTCGGGCCGAGCGGGGTGGCTGCGCAGCTCGAAAGCTCCAAGGGGTTCACCAAGGCGCTGTGCACCGAATTCGGCATTCCGACCGGCGCCTACAAGCGCTTCACCAACGCCAATGATGCGCGTGCTTACGTCCAGAGCCAGGGTGCGCCGATCGTGGTCAAGGCCGACGGCCTTGCCGCCGGCAAGGGCGTCGTGGTCGCCAAGACCGTGCGCGAGGCCGAGGACGCCATCGCCATGATGTTCGAGGGCGCCTTTGGCGAAGCCGGCGCCGAGGTCGTGATCGAGGAATTTCTGCCGGGCCGCGAGATCAGCTTCTTCGCGCTGTGCGACGGCGAGACCGCCATTCCGCTCGCTTCCGCGCAGGACCACAAGCGGGTGTTCGACCACGATCTCGGCCCGAACACCGGCGGCATGGGCGCCTATTCGCCGACGCCGCTGGTGACGCCGGCGATCCACGACGCGATCATGGCCAAGATCATTCTGCCGACGGTCGCCGGCATGAAGCAGCGCGGCACGCCGTTCCGCGGCATCCTTTACGCCGGGATTATGCTGACGACGCAGGGCCCAAAACTGTTCGAGTTCAACGTGCGCTTCGGCGATCCCGAGTGCCAGGTGCTGATGCTGCGCATGATGTCTGACATCGTGCCGGCGTTCATCGCCGCCTGCGACGGGGAGCTGAAGCATTTTGATCTGCGCTGGTATCCGGAATCCGCGCTCACCGTGGTGATGGCCGCGAAGGGCTATCCCGGCGACTATCAGAAGGGCACGCGCATCGAGGGCCTCGATGACGCCTCAGAGGTCGAGACCGCCGAGATCTTCCATGCGGGCACGGTTGAGAAGGACGGCGCGATCCTCGCCAATGGCGGCCGCGTGCTCAATGTCTGCGCGCTAGGTGCGACCGTGACGGAGGCGCAGAGCCGCGCCTATCAGGCCGTCGACCGCATCAACTGGCCGGAAGGCTTCTGCCGCCGCGACATCGGCTGGCAGGCGGTGGAAGCCGAGAAGGCCCGGGGCTGACAGCGTTTTTTTGGCTCGGCGCGCGATTTTCGGCTGCTCCCGCGGCTTTCCAAAATTTCTCAAGAAGGACTTGAACTTAGCTACTGTGCATGGGGTTGTTTTCGACATTTTTGTTTGAGGCGGCCCAGGACTGACCAGATAAGGATGCCGAAGATGTCCGATCTCGCCGACCTCTACCCCGGCTTCGCCTCCGAATGGATCAACACCTCCTTGGGCCGCATCTTCGCCCGCGTCGGCGGCAAGGGCCCGCCGCTGCTGTTGCTGCACGGCTTCTCCGAGACCAACGTGATGTGGCATCGCGTGGCGCCGCAGCTCGCGGACCAGTTCACGCTGATCATCGCCGATCTGCCGGGCTATGGCTGGTCCGACATGCCCGAGAGCGATGCGCTGCACGTCCCCTACAGCAAGCGCGCGATGGCCAAGGCCACGGTGGAAGCGATGGAGCAGCTCGGCCACGTCCACTTCGCGCTCGCCGGCCACGACCGCGGTGGCCGGGTGTCGTATCGGCTGGCGCTCGACCATCCCGGCCGGCTGTCGAAGCTCGCGGTGCTCGATATCCTGCCGACCTATAATTACTGGGAGCGGATGAACCGCGCCTATGCGTTGAAGATCTATCACTGGACCTTCCTGGCGCAGCCCGCGCCGCTGCCGGAGACGCTGATCTCGGGCAATGGCGAGTTCTTCCTGCGCTTCAAAATGGCGAGCCAGACCAAGTCGAAGACGCTGGACGCCATCGACCCGCGTGCACTCGAACATTACATCGCCCCGTTCCGCGATCCCGCCCGCGTGCATGCGATGTGCGAGGACTACCGCGCCGGCGCCTATTTCGATTACGACCTCGACAAGGGCGATTTCGAAGCCGGCAAGAAGATCACGGTGCCGATGCTGGCGCTGTGGGGTGGCGCAGGCATCGCCCAGGCCGCCGCGACGCCGCTCGATATTTGGAAGCAATGGGCGACCAACGTCGACGGCATGCCGGTGGACTCCGGCCATTTCCTCACCGAAGAGAACCCGGACGTCACCGCAAAGGCGCTGCGCGAGTTCTTCGCAGGCTGAACTACGCTGTCGCGACACACACAACTGTCATCGCCCGGCTTGACCGGGCGATCCAGTACTCCGAGACGGTGGGGGTTGATCGATAGGCCGCGGCGTACTGGATGCCCCGCCTTCGCGGGGCATGACGGCGGAATATGTGAATCTACCGCCGCTCCCGAAAGAAGTCCTTGAGCAGCCGCGCCGCCTCGCTCTCGCCGACCCCGGAATAGACATCCGGCGCATGATGGCAGGTGGGGGAAGCGAAGAACCGCACGCCGGACTCGACTGCGCCGCCCTTGGGATCGGCGGCGCCGTAATAGAGCCGCCTCACCCTTGCAAAGGAGATCGCGCCCGCACACATGGTGCAGGGCTCCAGCGTCACGTAGAGGTCGCAGTCGACCAGGCGCTCGCTGCCGATCTTTTTGGCGGCCTCGCGCAGCGCAATGATCTCGGCATGGGCGGTCGGGTCGTAATCGGTCAGCGTCCGGTTCGCCGCGGTCGCGATCACCTCGTAATTGCGGACCACGACGCATCCGATCGGAACTTCGCCCGCCTTTCCGGCATTTTCGGCCGTTTTGAGCGCCAAATCCATGAAAGAGGGGGCTTTCAAGCCTCGTATCATCGCCAGAAACCTGCTAGTAGCTCCGCCTTCAGCAAGAGTGAATACCGGATTTGCCTGAGCATGCGGCTCGAAGCGAGCGCGCATAATGCTTCTGGCCACCCCCTAAGTGAGATTATTCATGCCTCGCGACAGCGACAAAGACAACGATTCCCGCGGCCGGCGTGATCGAGGCCCGGGCAGGGGTGGCCCGCCCAAGGGCCGGTCCGGCAAGCCGCGCGGCCCCGAGAAGAAATTCGCCAAGCGCGGCTCTGAGGGCGGGGGCGACAGCCGCCCGCCTCGCGGCGACCGCGACAGCCGTCCGTTCCGCCGCCGCGAGGAGGGCGATGCCCCGCGCCGCGATTTTAGCGACCGTCCGAAATTCAAGCGCGACGACCGTGGTGGTGAGGAGCGCGGCGAGCGCAGCTTCAAGCCGCGCGGCGACCGCCCGTTCTCCGATCGCGGCGCGCGCGATGGCGAGAAGCGGCCGTTCAAGCCGCGCGGTGATCGCCCGTCCTATGGCCGAGACGACCGTCCGCCGCGCAGCCGGGATCGCGACGATTCCCGTCCCGCCGGCCGATTCGGTGACAAGAAGTTCGGCGACAAGCGGCCGTATGCGCCGCGTGGCGACCGCCCGGAACGCAAGTTCGACGGCGAGCGGAAGTTTTCGAGGGGGGCACCGGATCGCAGCGATCGTCCGCGCGATCGTGGCGAGCGCAGCGATTCAAAGCCTTGGCAGAAGCGCGACGCGGGTCCGCGAGGCGATCGTCCGCCGCGTAAGGATTTTGGCAAGGGTCCGCGCAAGGATTTCGGCGGCCGTGACCGCAGCGAAGACAAGCCTTGGCAGAAGCGCGACGATCGGCAGGGTGGCGGCGATGACCGTCCGCGTTTCTCGCGTTCGCGCGACGATCGCGCGTCCGGCGATCGTCCGTTCCGCGATCGGCCGAAGTTCGATCGGCCCAAATTTGATCGCTCGCGCGACGATCGTCCCAAATTCGATCGGCCCCGTCGTGACAGCGATGGCGAACGCGGCGGTGACCGCCCGAAATTCAATCGTCCGCGCGAGCGCAGCGAAGGCCGCTCCGACTGGCACGAGCATCCGCGCAGCGAAGGTCGCTTCGGCGACCGTCCGCGCCGTGAAAACGAGGATGAGAGCAGGATCTTCGAGAAGCGCCCCGCTTTCGGTGGCCGCGGCGCCTATCGGGACCGTGATCGGGATTTCGAGGGCCGTCCGCGCCGTGACGAAGCACCGAAGCCGAAGAAGGCCGGCGAGCGTATCGCAAAAGTGCTGTCGCGAGCGGGCCTCGCCTCGCGCCGCGATGCCGAGGAGATGGTCACGCAGGGGCGCGTCGCCGTCAACGGCCGCGTCATCAATTCGCCGGCGCTCGACATCACCTCGAACGATGTCGTCACTGTCGACGGCAAGCCGTTGCCGGAGCGCGAGCGCACGCGGCTGTTCCTCTATCACAAGCCGCGCGGCCTGATGACGACGCATGACGACCCCGAGGGCCGTCCGACCGTGTTCGACAATCTGCCCGAAGGCCTGCCGCGGCTGATCTCGATCGGCCGGCTCGACTTCAACACCGAAGGCCTGCTGCTGCTCACCAACGACGGCGGGCTCGCGCGCACGCTCGAGTTGCCGGACACCGGCTGGCTGCGCCGCTACCGCGTCCGCGCCCATGGCGACGTCACCCAGGCGCAGCTCGACGAATTGAAGAACGGCATCGAGGTCGAGGGCGTCAAATACGGTCCGATCGAGGCGACGCTGGAGCGCGACCAGGGTGCCAATGTCTGGCTGGTGTTCGCGATCCGCGAAGGCAAGAACCGCGAGGTGCGCAACGTCTGCGCCCATCTCGGGCTCGAGGTGAACCGGCTGATCCGCGTGTCCTACGGGCCGTTCCAGCTCGGCGAGGTTCCCGAAGGCCAGGTCGAGGAGATCAAGTCGCGCGTGCTGCGTGATCAGCTCGGCGACAAGGTGATCGAGAAGTCGGGCGCGCAGTTCGACGTGCCGAAGAAATCGTCTTCACCCGACGGCGAAGTGCCTCGCGAGAAGAAGCCTGCCAGCAAGCGTGACGTGATCAACGATCGCAAGGGCCGTCGTGTCCTGGTACAGCGCACCGGCAGCGAGGAGGCACGCGAGCGCAACGAGTCCGAGGCCAACGGCTACGGCCCGCCGCGCCGCCCCAAGCGCGGCTATCACGGCAAGCGCGATCTGACGCCGCGGGAGGACTAATTGCGCGTCGTCGGCGGTCGTTTGAAGGGGCGCAATCTCGCCTCACCGTCCTCGCGCGACATCCGCCCCACGGCGGACCGCTTACGCGAGTCAGTATTCAACATTCTCGTGCACGCCTATGACGATCCGATTGCGGATGCGCGCGTGCTCGATCTCTTCGCCGGCACCGGCGCGCTTGGCATCGAGGCGTCCTCGCGCGGCGCAAAGTTCACGCTGTTCGTCGACAACGGCGCGGAAGCGCGCGCGCTGCTGCGCAACAATGTTGAGACGCTCGGCCTTGGCGGCGTGACCAAGGTCTATCGCCGCGATGCCACCGATCTCGGCCCTGCGCATCCCGTCGAGCCATTCTCGCTGGTGTTCCTCGATCCGCCCTATGGCAAGGGATTTGCGGAGAAGGCGCTTGCGAGCTTGCGCGATGGTGGCTGGCTCACACCGGGTGCGCTGCTCGTGGTCGAAGAGGCGAAGGCTGCGCAGTTTGCGACGCCGGAAGGTTTCGAGGAATTGGAGCGGCGGGCTTACGATGACACGGAGTTCGTGTTTTTGAAGAAGCCGTAGTCTCGCTGCCGTAGGGTGGGCAAAGCGAAGCGTGCCCACCACTTCTATCGCAATCGTGGAAAGATGGTGGGCACGGCGCGTTGCGCCTTTGCCCACCCTACGACACCGGCCTCACCGCCGCCCGAACAGCTTCTCCACATCGCTCAGCTTCAGCTCGACATAGGTCGGGCGGCCGTGATTGCACTGGCCGGAGTTCGGGGTGTCCTCCATCTCGCGGAGCAGGGCGTTCATCTCCTCGGGCCTCAGCCGGCGGCCGGCGCGCACCGAGCCGTGGCAGGCCATGGTTGCGGCGACGTGCATCAGGCGGCGCTCCAGCGGCAGCGCCTCGTCCCATTCGGCCATATGCTCAGAGAGATCGCGCAGCAGTCCGCCTGCATTGGTCTTGCCGAGCAGCGACGGCGTCTCACGCACCGCGACCGCGCCGGGGCCGAAGGATTCGATCGCCAGCCCGAACGACGCAAGCTCCTCGCTGCGCTCGAGCAGGCGCTCGACCGTCGCCTCGTCCATCTCGACGATCTCGGGGATCAGCAGGATCTGCCGCTGCACGCCGTTGGCGGCGAGCGAGGCCTTCAGCCGCTCGTAGACGATGCGCTCATGCGCGGCATGCTGGTCGACGATGATCAGGCCGTCGCGGGTCTGCGAGACGATGTAGGTCTCGTGGATCTGGGTGCGCGCCGCACCGAGCGGGCGGTCGACGAGGTCCGCCACCGGCTGCGTCTCGAACCGCACGTCCGCGCTGGGCGCGCCGACATCGAACGCGGCCTGCGCGCGCTCGGCGAAGGCAGGTGCGGCGGAGCCTTCGAATGACGGCATCGGCGCGACCGGGGCGGATGGCGAGGCGCGCCAGTCCCAGCTTGCCGGGCGCGGCGCAAAGGCCGGCCGGAACGAGGACAACGCGCTCTCGCCACTGTTGGCGGCCGTGCGCCGGCCCTCGCGCGCGAGCGCTTCCTTCAGCCCGTGCACGATCAGTGCGCGCACGAGGCCGGCGTTGCGGAAGCGCACCTCGGTCTTGGCCGGATGCACATTGGCATCGACCTCGCGCGGATCGAGCGTGACGAACAGCGCCAGCACCGGATGGCGGTCGCGCGGCAGATAGTCGGCATAGGCCCCGCGCACGGCGCCGAGGATCAGCTTGTCGCGCACGGGACGGCCGTTGACGAAGAGATATTGCCCGAGCGCGTTGGCCTTGGTCAGCGCGGGCGCTGCGGCATAGCCGGCGACGACGACGCCCTCGCGCTCGGCATGGACCTCGATGGCGTGGCTGCGGAATTCTGCGCCGAGGATATCGCCGAGCCGCGTCAGCCGTCCGGCGGCGCCGGGCAGCGCGGCGGTCCAGGTCACCGGCGCGCGGTCCTCGCCCGCGAGCGTGAAGGCGACGTCGGGCCGCGCCATGGCAAGGCGCCTGACCACCTCGCGGATCGCCTCTGCCTCGGTGCGATCGGTCTTCAGGAATTTCAGCCGCGCGGGCGTTGCATAGAAGAGGTCGTTGACCTCGACGCGCGTGCCATGCGCCAGCGCCGCCGGCATGATCTCGGATTTGTCGCCGGCCTCGACTGACAGCGCCCAGGCATGCGGTTCGCTCGCATGCCGCGTCGTGATGGAGAGACGCGCCACCGAGCCGATCGAGGGCAGGGCCTCGCCGCGGAACCCGAGCGTGCGGATCTGGAGCAAATCCTCGTCGTCGAGCTTGGAGGTGGCATGGCGTTCGACCGCGAGCGCGAGGTCCTTCGCGGTCATGCCGCCGCCGTCGTCGGTGATTCCGATCCGCCGCCGGCCGCCGCCATCGGTGAAGACGTCGATCCGGCTCGCGCCGGCATCGATGGCATTCTCGACCAGTTCCTTGACCACGCTCGCCGGACGTTCGACCACCTCGCCGGCGGCGATGCGGTTGACGACTTGCTCTGGCAGTTGGCGGACGGGCATGGGGCTTTCGATCTGGATTCGCTGACGGCGCTATTCTAGGCCGTGTTGCGTCAAAAGCATGTGTTGGGCAACAACCGTGTGGCGGCTTGGGGACGAGGGATGCCTATCACATTGAAGGGATTGGACGTTCGAGAAAATCGCGCAACCGGGACGGAGCGGTCGTCCTGCTGCCGTCCTGATTGTGGGGGGCCGGACAGCGGTGTAGCATCGTGAAAAAATGGCAAAAGGACGGGAGGACGCCATGTGCCATCTCTTCGCGCACCAGCCCCAACGCGACTACGAATCCCAGACCCGCTCGCTCAGGATCGGCGGGCACTGCACCTCGATCCGGCTGGAAATGGCGTTCTGGGACACGCTGGAGGAGATCGCGGCCAAGGAGAACATGAGCGTCGGAAAATTCCTGACCACGCTCTACAACGAGGTGCTCGACCATCACGGCGAGGTCAATAATTTCGCCTCGCTGCTGCGCTGCTCCTGCCTGATCTACCGCTCCCGGAGCATGGTGCCGGTGCAGGAGTTCAAGGGTAACGTCACGCCGATCCTTGATGCGGCCGAATAGCTATCCCAACGAAAGTGCTTAGCCCGGATTACGCTTCGCTCCATCCGGGCTACGATACTCTCTCCGCCGTCATTGCGAGGAGCTCTTGCGACGAAGCAATCCAGACCGTCACCGCGGTGGGATTCTGGATTGCTTCGCTTCGCTCGCAATGACGGGGAGAGAGCGGTGGGCTCCATGCGGAGCCGATAACGCCCGACGTCAGATCTCCTTCTTCTGCATCGCACCCGCCATGTAATCCGCCTGGCGGATCGCGAGTGCGACGATGGTCAGGGTCGGGTTGCAGGCCGCGCCGCTGGTGAACTGGCTGCCGTCGGAGACGAACAGGTTCTTGACGTCGTGGCTCTGTCCGAACTTGTTGACCACGCCATCCCGCGGCTTCTCGCTCATCCTGTTGGTGCCGAGATTGTGCGTGCTCGGATAGGGTGGCGTCGGATAGGTCACGGTGGCGCCGACGGCGTCGTAGACCGCCGCACCCTGCTTGTAGGCATGTGCGCGCATCGCGAGGTCGTTGGGATGGTCGTCAAAATGCACGCTCGCGACCGCTTGGCCGAACTTGTCCTTCACGCTTGGGTCGAGCGTGATGCGGTTGGTCTCCTGCGGCATGTCCTCGCCGACCAGCCACATGCCGGCCATCCTGGGATAGCCGTCGAGCGCGGCGGTGAACGGACGGCCCCAGGCGCCGGGATTGAGGAAGGCCGCCATGAACGGCAAGCCGATCGACAGCGTCTCCATCTCGTAGCCGCCGACGAAGCCGCGCTTCGGATTGTTGGCGGCCTCGTCGCGAATGATGCCGGCCATGGTGGTGCCGCGATACATGTGCACGGATTTCTCGAACACGGCGTAGACGCTGCCGGTCATGTGCCGCATGTAGTTGCGGCCGACCTGGCCCGATGAATTGCCGAGGCCATCGGGGAACATGGTCGAGGCACTGTTTAGGAGCAGCCGCGGGCTCTCGATCGAATTGCCGGCGACCGCAACGATGCGCGCCTTCTGGCGCTGCATCGCGCCACTCTCGTCGGCATACACGACGCCGGTGACCTTACCGCCGGCGTCGTGCTCGATCTTGACCGCCATGCTGCTCGGCCGCACCTCGAGATTGCCGGTCGCCTCGCCCTTGGGGATCTCGGTGTAGAGCGTCGACCATTTCGCGCCGGATTTGCAGCCCTGGAAGCAGAAGCCGATCTGCTGGCAGGCGCCGCGGCCGTCGCGCGGCTGGCTGTTGATCGCCATGTTGCCGGTGTGCACGGTCTTGTAGCCGAGCTTCTTGGCGCCGGCCTCCAGCACCTTGAAATTATTGTTGCCGGGAAGTCCGGGAATGCCGTTGGTGCGGGTTACACCCATCTTGTTCTCGGCCTTGGCGTACCACGGCTCCATCTCCGCCAGCGTGACCGGCCAGTCCAGCAGGTTCGCGCCTGGAATGTTGCCGTAGGCGCTCTTGACCTTGAACTCGTGCTCGTCAAAGCGCAGCGACGCGCCGGCCCAATGCGTCGTCGAGCCGCCGACCGCCTTGACGATCCAGGCGGGAAGGCCCGCGAAATCCTTGGCGACGCGCCAGGTCCCCGACGTGGTGCGGGCATCGGTCCAGGCGAGCTGGGAAAAGCTCTCCCACTCGTCGTTGACGAAATCCTGGTTCTCGATGCGGGGACCCGCTTCGAGGATCACCACCTTGACGCCCTTCTGCGCGAGCTCGTTGCCCAGCGTGCCGCCGCCGGCACCGGAGCCGACGATCACCACAACGCTGGAGTCGTTCAGATCGAATTTTGCCATATGCGTTCTCCTGAACCGTTGGGTGAGTCTTAAGCCTTCGGCAGCCAGTCGATGTCGGCAAAGCCGCGGTTGATGTAGCCGCCGTGCTCGGCGGAGGAGCCCTCGTAGCCGAAGCGCGGCCAGACCTCTTTCTGGTTGTAGAGCGACACGACGAGATCGCCGCGCACCTTCTGGAAGAAGTCGCTCTGCTCGATCTCCGTCAGCAGCACCACGCGGTCGGCTTCCCATGGCACTTCGGCGTAAGCGAGCTTGTGGCGATCCCGTGCATTCTGGTCGAGCCGCGTGATGCCGTCGCTGATCAGTGATTTGACGGCGGGGTCTTTGGCCGCCTTGCCGTCCCACGGCTTGATCGCTGTGATGTAGTAGCTGTCGCCGAGGACATCGTGCGGATAGATGTCGCGCGCGACCTTCAGCAGCGTCTTCATCGTCGCCGGCGAGAGCGTGCTGGCATCATCGGCCCAGGCATCTTCGATGCTGACGGCGACGCTGGTCGCGACAGCGACGACCGGCACGGCGGTCGCCGCGCCCTTGAGAAAGACGCGGCGGCTGTGCTTGCTTCGACGATCGACTTCTCTCATGGCATTCCTCCGTAGATTTTGTGATTTGGATCTTGTGATTTTGATCAGCCGAAACGACCCCCTCGCTGGATCACCTCGATCTTATAGCCATCGGGATCGCTGACGAAGAAGAAGCGCGCCAGCGTCCTGCCATCGTGCTTGAAGTCGCGCAGCGGTCCCGGTGCGAGCTTCTCGCGCTCGAATCGGGCATGTTCGGCATCGAGATCCTCGACCACCACGGCAATATGTCCGTAGCCGTCGCCGAGCTGGTACGGCTCCTTGCGGTCGAAATTCACGGTCAGCTCGACCTCGAAAGGTGAGGAGGGGTGACGCAGGTAGATCAGGGCAAAGTCGGAAAATTTCAGGTGGCCGGCGACCTCCAGGCCGAAGGCGCGCTTGTAGAAGTCGAGCGAGCGGGCCTCGTCGAGCACGCGGATCATGGAATGAACGGGCTTTGCCATTCAGTTCTGCTCCTTGAGAAAAGCGATGATGGCGGCGCGCGTTTCCGGCTTCGCCTGCCGGTAGACCATGGTCACGCCGGGAATGACGGCTTGCGGATTGCTCAGCCAGGCGTCGAGCTTGGTCTCGTCCCAGGCGAAGTCCGCTTTCGATAGCGGCTCCGAGTATTTAAAACCTTCGCTCTTGCCGGCGGGACGGCCGACGACCTTCACCAGCGGCGGGCCTTGCCGCATCGGTTCCGACTGGGTGAGTGTGTGGCACACCGCGCATTGCTGCTTGAACAGTGTCGCGCCATCCGGCTGCTTGGCGGCCGGCAAGGGCATTTGCGCATCGGCAACCCGCACCACCAGCACCATCGCGGTGCACAATCCCAGCACGATTGCGCGCATCGCCAAGAATCCGCCCATCCACATCAACGTGCGCAAACTCTAGGCGGCGTCAAAGATGCGGTGGTAGTAGCGGGCTGTTTCGCTGCGCGCGGAGACACTGGTGGCTGCGTGTGTTCCGCAATGCCTTATATGCGGAGCACAATTCCGCGAAACCGCCGTCAAATCCCTAAACGATCACCACACCATGCGCATTGCATGACGACCGCGCCGCTTGAACTCTCTACGCGATGCAATGACCCGGTGCAGGTGAGCGGCGCAGGATGCAGCCGAGCCATTCGTCGCGGAATAATCCAGGAGAAATGGATGAAGTTGGTGAAGACCTCGATGATCGCATGCGCCCTGTCGGCTCTCATTGCGACGCCCGTTCTCGCGCAAGGCGCGCCACCCGCCAAAACAGGCGGCACCGTGCAAGGCAAACCGATGCAAGGCAGCACAATGGGCAGCGGGGATGAGGAGATGAATGCTCAGCCGGGCGCGGCGGGCGAGAAGACGGGTATGAAGTCGACCAAAGGCACCAAGGGCACGGTCGGCACCACCGGTAGCGCTGCGCATAAGGGAACCGCCGACGATTCCGCGACGGGCGGTGCAGCGCCGGGCAAGCGTTACTAGTCCCGTCGGGTGAAGCAAGCAAACTCCGGTCGCCCTGCGGCCGGAGTTTTTTTGACTGGATCGGCTTTGCTAGTCGTCGAAGCGGCCGCCGCCGCGCCCAGCCTTGATGTCGCTGCGGCGCTTCTTGCCGTCGAGCCGGCGCTGCTTGGAGCCAAAGGTCGGCCGCGTGGCGCGGCGCGGCTTCGGCCGTATCATCGCCTCGGTCAGGATCTCGACGAGCCGGTCGATGGCGTCCTGGCGGTTACGCTCCTGGGTGCGGAAGCGCTGGGCGTGGATCACGATCACGCCGTCCTTGGTCATGCGCTGGCCGGCAATGCGGGCGAGCCGGATCGCCGCATCCTCCGGCAAGGTCAGCTTGCGCGTGTCGAAGCGCAGCTGGGCCGAGGTCGAGACCTTGTTGACGTTCTGCCCGCCCGGGCCGGAGGCGCGGACAAAGCCGATCTCGATATCGTCCTCGTCGATGACGAGATCGCGGGATATCCGCAGCATGATGGCACCATTCGTGATGTCCGGACATATCGCGGACGTCCACGTTCGGCAATGGCGCATCCTGGAAACGCAAATGGCCGGGCGAGCCCGGCCATTTCAGGAAAACGTCAGGGGACGTTAGTTCGACTTCGTCGCCGGTGCCGCGGCCGGTTGCGCGGCGGCCTGTGGGGCGCGGCCAACGACCACGGTCAGGAGGCCCTGGCCCCAGAGGCGCTTGGCGGCGGCCTTGGCGTCGTCCAGTGTCACCGCGTCGACGATGGCGTTGCGCTTCTCGATATAGTCGATCGGCAGCTTGTCCTGCTGGTATTGCAGCAGCGCCTGCGCGAGCTTCGAGGAGGTATCCAGCGCCAGCATCTGGGAGCCCTTGAGGTAGGACTTGGCCTCGTCGAGCTCCTTCTGCGTCGGGCCCTCCTCGGCGATGCGGCGCACTTCCTTGTCGATGGCGTCGATGGTGTCGCCGGCACGGTCGGCGCGGGTGCCGGTGTTGCCGATGAAGACCGCCGAATGCTCCATCCAGAGCAGCGATTCGAACACGGAATAAGCCAGCCCGCGCTTCTCGCGCACCTCGCGATAGAGCCGCGAGGACAATCCGCCGCCGCCCAGGATGTGGTTGACGACATAGGCGGCCATGAAGTTCGGATCGCTGCGCTTCACGCCGGGGCCGCCGAAGGTGATCACGGTCTGGGGCACGTCGAGCGGCACGAAGGCGCGCTGCGGCGGTTTTGCCGCCTCGACGTCGGCGACCGGCGTGAGATTGGCCTTTGCGGGCAGGCTACCAAAAGTGTGGTCGAGCAGTTTGCCGAGCGTGGCCGGATCGACGTCGCCGACCACCGCGATCTTCAGCCCGTCCTTCGCAATCACGCGGCCGACATAATCCTTCATGTCGGCGACCGTGATGGTCGGCACGCTGTCCAGCGTGCCATTGGTCTGCCGGCCATAGGGATGGTCGCCGAACGCGACCTCGAGGAATTTGCGGCTCGCCAGCGACGACGGATTGGTGGTCTCGCGGCGCAGGCCCGAGATCACCTGTGAGCGGATGCGCTCGACGTCGACGGTGTCGAAATGCGGCGAGGTCAGCGCGCTCCTGAGCAGGTCGAAGGCTTCGTCCTTGTTGTCGCGCAGCATCCGCAGGCTGCCGCGAAAGGTGTCGCGGGTGGCGCTGAAGGAGAGCTCGATGGCGCGGCGATCGAGCCGCTCATGGAAGGTCTTGGAGTCGAGATCGCCGGAGCCTTCGTCGAGGAGGTCGCCGACCAGATTGGCGACGCCGGACTTGTCCTTGGGATCCTGCGCCGAGCCGCCGGCAAAGGAATATTCCATGGCGATCAGCGGCACGGTCGCATCCTGTACGAACCAGGCTTCGATGCCGCCCGGCGAAGTCAGGTGCTGGATTTTTGCAGCCGCCTGTGACGGCGAGACCGTAGCCAGCGCGAGTGCCGCGCCGGTGGCAAGCGAGAATGCAACGCGTCGAAGGAAGGGATAGGTCACGAACGCTTCTCCTCGCGCTTGGCGGCACTGGTGTCCTTGATCAGATAGCCCGTCACCGAGCGCTTCTTCTCGAGCCATTTCTGCGCGACAGCGCGAACCTGGTCGGCGGTGACCGCGCGAATGCGGTCGGGCCAGCTCCTGATGTCCTCGATCGAGAGGCCCGTGGTCAGCGCGCCGCCATACCAGCGCGCCAGCACCGCCTGGTTGTCCTGGGCGTAGATCGCTTCCGCAATGAGCTGGGTCTTGACCCGCTCGAGGTCCTCGGCGCGGATCGGGTTTTGTGCGATGTCGGCGATGACGCCGTCGACCACTTGCTCGACATCGGCAAAGCTGACGCCCGGTTTCGGTGAGGCCGAGATCGCAAACTGGGTCGGGTCGAGCGAGATGCTCGAATAGCTTGCGCTGGCGGAGACCGCGAGCGGCTTGTCGACCACGAGCGCGCGGTAGAGATAGGAATTGCTGCCGCTGCCCATCAGCTGCGCCAGCACGTCGAGGGCGGCGCTTTCACCGGCCGCGGCGGTCGTCGCCGACGGTACGAGATAGTAGCGGCGCAGGCTCGGCTGCTCGACGCGCGGGTCGGCCAGCGTGACCGTGCGCGGCGCCGCCGGCTCCGGCTCCTGCGGGCGGACGCGGCGCGCCGGGATCGCGGGCTGGGCCGGAATGGAGCCGAAATTCCGCTCGACCAGCGGGCGGATGTCGGCGGCTTCCACGTCGCCGGCGATCACGAGGATCGCGTTGTTCGGCGCGTAGAAGCGGCGGTAGAAGGCGAGCGCATCCTCGCGGTCGAGCTTCTCGATCTCCTGGTGCCAGCCGATCACCGGTCGGCCGTAGGGATGATTGAGATAGAGCGCGGCCATGATCTGCTCGTTGAGCCGCGCATCCGGATTGTTGGCGACCCGCATGTTGTACTCTTCGAGCACGACGTCGCGCTCGGGCAGCACGTTCTCGTCCTTGAGGATCAGGCCGGTCATGCGATCGGCCTCGAACTCCATCATGGTCGGCAGCTGCTCTTTCGGCACGCGCTGGTAGTAGTTGGTGTAGTCGACCGAGGTCGAGGCGTTCTCGTTGCCGCCGACGCGGAGCACGGTCTGGGAGAATTCGCCGACCGGATGCTTCGAGGTGCCCTTGAACATCAGATGTTCGAGGAAGTGCGCGAGCCCAGATTTGCCCGGCGTCTCGTCGGCCGAGCCGACCTTGTACCAGATCATCTCCGTGACCACGGGTGTGCGATGGTCCGGGATCACCACGACCTGCATGCCGTTGGCGAGCGTGAAGCTGGCGGGCGGAGCCGATGTCACCGTGGTCTGGGCGAGGGCGGCGCTCGCTGAGAGGACACTCGTCGAAAGCAGCGCGGCAAGGAGGCAGGCGGCCGATCGGTAAGAGGACATCATGATCCTTATGAAAAGGCCGAGCCCGGATGTCCGGCTCGGAGGCACGGCATGCTACACCGTGCGGCTGAGGCTTCGCGTCACGAAGCAGAGAACTCAACGCTTAGGCAAGTTACTGATAAGCAATATGCAGACTGCGTCCGGCGTGCGTAAGCCGCCGGTGCCAGGATGCGCCTGTCAGGATGTCGCGGTGGGGCAGGAGCGGTATTATTCCTTGTCCTTGCCCGACATGATGTCGAAATAGGTCCGGCGCGACTTGTCCGGCCCGGCGCCATAGGCGTAGTTCGGGGACGGCGTCTGGTAGCCCGGCGGCGGCTCGACCAGCGACGAACGCGGCGGTTCGCTGGTGAATTTCTTCTCTTCGGAGCTGTTGCCGCCCTTCATCATGTTCCACAGACCACCGGCGTAGCCGAGTTCGGCGGGACTGAGCGACGGGTTGCCGTTGGTACCCGGCTGGATCGGGTCATTGCTTGTACGGGGGGCTGCGGCGACCTCGCCGGCCTTCATCTCAGCGGGCGTCAGAGGCTGGGCGGCCTGCCAGTTTTCCGTTGCCTTGGTAGCCTTCTTGCGTGCGGCAATGGCTTCCTTGCGGCGCTTCTCCTCGGGGTCCTTGGGCCAGTTCGGTGCATTCTTGGCCTGGGTCGCGGGAGGCGGCAGGTCCAGCTTGGGCGGCACGACCAGCGGGGAGCGCTCGCGATATTCGATGCCGGGCTTTTCCATGCTCTTGGCACCGATGCCGGACATCAGATTGTCGATGATCTTCTCTTCGAAGGTCATCCCGTCATCATCCTCGTCGTCGTCACCGGCGCGGACCGGGCCAGCCGTCATGACGAGGCCGATGCCGAGCATGACAGCGGACAATTTCAACGCCCGCCAGAACCCCGCTTTGGGATCTCGAACCATCGAACCGCTGGTCTCGGAGCTGCGCATCACTGTACCTGTTCCATATTGTGGCAGATTGCTGCACTTTGCCGCTCGTACGCGGCCAATCCTCGCAAAAAGCAGGGTTCCACCTGCCGGTCCGTATCGGCCGGGATCAGGGCGCTTTTGCGGCGGGTACCCCCAGGAAGGAATCATACAATAGCGCCGCCACCCCGACAACGATGGCCACGTCAGCGAGGTTAAACACGTACCAATTATAGGTATTTCCACCGATCTCGATGTGGAACAGGGCGAAATCGACCACCGCGCCGTAGGCGAAGCGGTCGATGCCATTGCCGATCGCGCCGCCGATGATCAGCCCGAGGGCGATCGTGGCAAGCAGGGTGTGCGAGCGGGCCATCCAGATGGCGAGAGCGACCACGGCGACGACCTTGACCGCCATCAGCGCGATCTGCGCCGACTGGCCATCGTTCTGGAGCCAGCCGAAGCTGATCCCGATGTTCCAGGCCAGCACCAGGTCGAAGAACGGCGTCACCTTCACCACGCCGCGACGGGCGAGGTCGAACACGTTCAGGAGCCAAAGCTTTGAGGCCTGGTCGGCCACCAGCGTGACCACGGCCGCGAGGATGCCGGCGCGAAGCGGGGTCATGGCCGGGGATCAGACCCCCACCCCCAGCGCCTTCCATTCGCGCAGCGCCTGGGCGTCGCGCGGGGTGACGTCGGGGTATTCAGGGTCTTCACCGACCGTCGGCGAGATCTTCCAGGAGCGGGCGCATTTGGTGCCGACCGCCTTCTCGACGACGACCGCGACGCCGGGCACCGCATCGAGACGGAATGCGCCCGCCGGCGCCTCGCCCTCACGCACCTCGTAGTTCGAGGTGATGCAGACCTCGGCGAGATCGGTGTCGAACAGCGTCGCCAGCATGTCGCGGTCGGCGACATAGATCACCGGCGAGGCCTCGAGCGACGAGCCGATGTTCTTGGCGGCGCGTTCGAGCTCCAGCGCGCCGGTGACGACGCGGCGGACGTTGCGGATCGTCTCCCACTTCGCGGCGAGCCTGTCGTCACGGAGCTTCTCGATGCCTTCGGGAAACAGGGTTAGATGGACGGAAGGCTCCGCGTTTGGCCGGAACATGCGCCAGGCTTCGTCGGTCGTGAAGCTCAGGATCGGCGCAAGCCATTTCAGGAGCGCATCGCACAACAGGTCGATCGTGGTGAGCGCGGCCTTGCGCGCCGGCGAGGACGGCGGGTCGCAATAGAGCGTGTCCTTGCGGATATCGAAGTAGAACGCCGACAGCTCGGAGTTCATGAAGGCCGCGAGGCTTGCGACGACGGTCTTGTAGTCGAAGGCGGCATAGGCCGTGCGAACGGTTTCGGCATGGCCGGCCAGTTCGTGCAGCATCAGCCGCTCGAGCTCGGGCATCTCGGCATAGGCGACCTTCTCGCTCGCCTTGAAGTGATGCAGCGTACCGAGCATCCAGCGGATCGAGTTGCGCAGCTTGCGATAGGTCTCGATCGTGTTCTTCAGGATCTCCGGGCCGATGCGCTGGTCGTCGGCATAGTCGGTGGCGCAGACCCACAGGCGCAGGATGTCCGCGCCCGAATCCTTGATCACCTTCTGCGGCTCGACGGTGTTGCCGAGCGACTTCGACATCTTGCGGCCGTTCTCGTCGAGCGTGAAGCCGTGGGTGAGCACGACGTCGTAGGGCGCGCGGCCCCGCGTGCCTGCGCTTTCCAGCAGCGAGGAATGAAACCAGCCGCGATGCTGGTCGCTGCCTTCCAGATACATCACGGTGTCGTTGCCGCCGTCGATCTTGCGGACGATGTTGCCGAGCTGCGGGAAGTTCTGGCGATCCTCGAGTACGAAGGCGTGCGTGGAGCCTGAATCGAACCAGACGTCGCAGATGTCGTCGACCTTCTTCCAGTCCTCGCTCGCGCGGGACCCTAGGAAGCGTTCGCGGGCGCCGTCCATGTACCAGGCGTCGGCGCCTTCCTCCATGAAGGCTTCGGTGATGCGCTGGTTGACGATCTCGTCCTGCAGGATCTCGGCCGAGCCGTCGCTCTTCTCGCGCACGAACACGGCGATCGGCACGCCCCAGGCGCGCTGGCGCGAGATCACCCAGTCCGGACGGTTGGCGATCATGCCGTTGATGCGGTTCTCGCCCGACGGCGGCACCCATTGCGTGACCGAGATCGCATGCAGCGCGCGGGCGCGCAGCGTGTCGCCCTTCTTCGCATGGCCGTCCTCGCTGATGTCCTTGTCCATCGCGATGAACCATTGCGGCGTGTTGCGGAAGATCACCGGCTTCTTCGAGCGCCAGGAGTGCGGATATTGATGCTTGAGGCGGCCGCGGGCGAGCAGCTTGCCGCCCTCGATCAGCGCCTTGATCACGGCCTCGTTGGCATCGCCCTTCTCGCCCTTGTCGTTGAGCACGCGCTTGCCGGTGAAGCCGGGGGCCTGCGCCGTGTAGGCGCCGTTCTCGTCGACGGTGTAGGGGATCGCGGTCGGGATGCCGCGCGCATCGAGCTCGCGGGTGTTGGCCGTCCAGACGTCGAAGTCCTCGCGGCCGTGGCTCGGCGCGGTGTGCACGAAGCCTGTGCCGGTGTCGTCGGTGACATGCTCGCCGGCGAGCAACGGCACGATGAACTCGTAACCGCCACCGAAGCCGCGGAGGGGATGGGCGCATTCCACGGCGTCCAGCGTGTCGCCGGGAATGTCGCGCACCTTCTCATAGGACGTGACGCGCGCCTGCTTGAACACCTCTGCGGCGAGCGCATCGGCCAGGATCAGGAGATCGCCGTTCCTGGCCCAGTTGTCGGCGGGCGCATCCGTCACCTTGTAGAGGCCGTAGGCGATTTTCGGCGAGAACGAGATCGCGCGGTTGCCGGGCAGCGTCCAAGGCGTGGTGGTCCAGATCACGACCGAGGCACTGGCGAGTGCGCCATGTGCCGGTGACGTGACGGGAAACTTCACCCACACCATGTCGGAAGTGTAGTCCTCGTACTCGACCTCGGCTTCCGCAAGCGCGGTCTTCTCGACCACGCTCCACATCACCGGCTTGGAGCCGCGATAGAGCGTGCCGTTGGCCGCGAACTTCATCAGCTCACGGGCGATCTGCGCTTCGGCCGGATAGCTCATCGTCTGATAGGGATGATCCCAATCGCCGATGATGCCGAGCCGCTTGAACTCCTCGCGCTGCACGTTGATCCAATGCGTCGCATAGGCGCGGCATTCCTTGCGGAACGCCACCATCGCGGCGGAGTCGCGGAAATCGGGCTTCTGCTTGCCCTTCTTGCGGTAGTTCTCCTCCTCGATCTTCCATTCGATCGGCAGGCCGTGGCAGTCCCAGCCCGGCACGTAATTGGAGTCGAAGCCGAGCATCTGCTGGCTCTTGGTCACGACGTCCTTGAGGATCTTGTTCAGCGCGTGCCCGATATGGATGTTGCCGTTGGCGTAAGGCGGGCCGTCATGCAGCACGAATTTGGCGCGGCCCTCCGCTTCCCGGCGCAGCTTGTCGTAGAGGCCGATGTCGTTCCAATACTTCAGCAGTTCCGGCTCGCGCTGCGGCAGGCCAGCGCGCATCGGGAAATCCGTCTGCGGCAAATAAAGGGTCTTGGAATAGTCTTTGACTTCAGACTTTTGGGACTTTTGCGGCTTTTCGGACATGGGGCTGACTGGCTCGGAAGGGCGCGGAAACGGATAGCGACTGGAATCGCGGGGTGAAACGACAACATCCCGGTCTTGCGCCGAACCTATAGGCTCAGGCGGAAGCCGGGCCGCTAATCCCTATGATGCGCCGCGCAAACATGGGCTCTCCATAGCAGCCGGGAGGGGGAAGCGCAAAAGGTTCGGCGGGACCGGTTTTCGGCCTCAATCGATCACGCCAAGCCGCGGAAACGCGTCCGGGGCGGCGGCCAGCATGGCGCGGGCGCGGGCGGAATCGTCGTCCATCTGGCGGATCAGGGCCTCCAGGCTGTCGAATTTCAGCTCCTCGCGGATGAAGCCGACGAAGGCGCAGTCGAGCGCTTGTCCGTAGAGGTCGCCCTTGAAGTCGAACAGGAAGATTTCCAGCAGCGGCGCGCCATTATCAAAGGTCGGACGGCGGCCGAAGCTCGCCACCCCGTCCAGCCGCTCGGCGCCGTGGCCGACCCGCACCGCATAGATGCCGTGCTTGAGGCCGCAATTGGCATCGAGGCGGATGTTGGCGGTGGGATAGCCGAGGTCGCGGCCACGCTTCTCGCCGTGGATCACCTCGCCGGTGATGAACCAGGGCGCGCCCAGCATGGTGGTGGCCTCGTCGATCTGGCCCTCCGCGAGCGCGATCCGGATGGCGCTGGAGGAGACCGGCCGCTCGTCGATGTCGACATGGGCCTGCACGTCGACCTCGATGCCGAGCCGGGGCGCCTCGTTGACCAGGAGGCTCGGCGAGCCGACGCGACCCTTGCCGAAATGGAAGTCGTAGCCGACCGCGATGCCGCTGACGCCGAGGCGTCCGATCAGGTCATGGTGAATGAAGTCTTGCGCGCTGGTCCCGGCCCTGGCCTTGTCGAAGGTCATGACCACGGCGCCGGCGAGCCCGGTTCCGGCCAGAAGCCGCAGCTTGGCCGGCTCGTCCGTCAGCCGGAATTGCGGAGTGTTCGGGCTGAAAAACCGGCGCGGATGCGGCTCGAAGGTCAATGCCAGCGCAGGGCGGCCATGCGCCCGGCCCATTTCCAGGGCGGCGGCGATCACCGCGCGATGGCCGAGATGAACGCCGTCGAAATTGCCCATGGCGACCACGGCGCCCCTCAAAATCGCGGAATCCGGCGTTGTGTCGCGGATAACGGTAAAATGCGGGACCATCAGGGGAATTCTCGAAGCGGCAGGACCTGCGGACCGTGGCTTGACCGGCCGGACGAAGTCAAGCGGCAGGGGGAGCGGCCGCATTGAACGTGATTTCAGTCCTTCGGAGGCGCCCCCAGTTAACGCGCTGTTTAACGCCTTGGTGCTAGTCCTTGAAATGTGGAACAGCGGGGCTCCGGCCCCGGTAGGTCCGATCGTAATATTTCCTGGGTTTGCGTTGGGGGAGTCGAGATGGCGGTTGATTTGTCGATGTCGGTTCTGGTGGTTGATGACTACAGCACCATGATCCGTATCATCAGGAATCTCCTGAAGCAGCTTGGCTTCGAGAATATCGATGATGCAAGCGACGGTTCGGCGGCGCTGAACAAGATGCGTGGCAAGAAGTACGGGCTCGTGATTTCCGATTGGAACATGGAGCCGATGACGGGTTACGACCTGCTGCGCGAAGTGCGCGCGGATCCGAACCTCGCCACCACGCCTTTCATCATGATCACCGCGGAATCGAAGACCGAGAACGTGATCGCGGCCAAGAAGGCCGGCGTGAACAACTACATCGTCAAGCCGTTCAACGCGGCGACGCTGAAGACCAAGATCGAAGCGGTCTTCCCGGACATGGCGAGCGCGTAAGCGCCGCCTGACCGCATAGCAGCTCTCTATAGAGATCATCATGCCCGGGCTCGTCCCGGGCATCCACGTTCTTGGATCCTGCAAATGAAGACGTGGATGGCCAGGGCGTAGGCGAGCGGAAGCGACACCGTCCTCCGGACGGCTAAGCCCGGCCATGACGGCATTTGGGTCTAAGCAATTGGTCTAAGCCCGCAGCACCTGCGTGGGCTCCACCGTCACCACTTCAATTCGCGCATCAGCGCCTTGGGCGGGTGACCGAACAACTCCATCACCGATTTCGGGTCGAGCTGGTCGAGGCCCTCGAACTCCTCGGCATGGATGCCGCGGGTGACGAACAGGCAGTCGATGCCGAATTCGCGCGCGCCGGTGAGGTCGGTGCGGACGGAATCGCCGATCGCCAGCACCTTCTTCCGGTCGATCATGTGACCCTGGCGTTCGCCGGCGAGCATCATCGCGCGCTCGTAGATCGGGCGATGCGGCTTGCCGTAGAAGATCACCTCGCCGCCGAGTTCGCGATAGAGTTCCGCGATCGCGCCGGCGCAATAGATCAGCCGGTCACCGCGTTCCACCACGATATCGGGATTGGCGCAGACCAGCGTCAGCTTGCGCTCGCGCGCCTTCAGCATCATGCCGCGATAGTCTTCCGCCGTCTCGGTCTCGTCGTCATAGAGGCCGGTGCAGACGATGTAGTCGGCTTCTTCCAGCGGCGCGGTCGTCGCATCGAGGCCGCGATAGATCGAGTTGTCGCGCTCGGGTCCGAGCCAGAACATCTTGCGGCCGGGATGCTCGGCGACATAGAGCCGCGTCAAGTCGCCCGACGAGACGATCGCGTCATAGGTCTCGTCCGCGACGCCGAGCTTGCGCAATTGCCGTTGGACGGAGTCGGCCGGGCGCGGGGCGTTGGTGATCAGGATCACCGTACCGCCGCGGCTGCGATAGGTATGCAGCGCCTCGCAGGCCTCGGGAAAGGATTCCAGGCCGTTGTGGACCACGCCCCAGATGTCGCTGAGCACAACGTCAACGCCGCCCACGAGCTCGCGCAGGCTTTCGGCGAAATGCAGCGTGGTCATGATGCGTGCGGCCGATCAGATCCGGCGCGCGAGCGCCGCGTTGCCGGTGATGCGTTGGGCTGGAGGCGCTGAAGACGTCGCGCCAGATGTCGCGCCTTGGCTGGGAGAAGCGGAGCCATTGGATCCCTGAATTTCCTGCGCCGGGTTCGGCGAGGCCCCGCCGGTAGCAGATGCCCCCTCGGGCCGCAATGGCCGGGGCGGGGCGAACAGGAACCCCTGACCGAACCGTACGTCATAGTCGAGCAAATCGACCACTGCGCGCTCGCCCTCGATCCGTTCGGCGATCAGGTCGATGCCGAAGCGGCCGAGCAGGTCGGAGAGGTCGGAAGGGTGGATGTCCGAGGTCGAGGCCTGCCTGGGGTCGAGCAGGAGGGACGCCGGCACCTTGATGAAGCGCACGCCGCGATCGGCGAGCTCGCGCGGCTCGATCCTGAGGTCTGTGACATGGTCGATCGAGAAGCGGAAACCGCGCTGGGCGAGCGCCGCGAGATTCTCGGTCTCGGCCGGACCGAGATTGCGGAACGTCGACTGCTTGAACTCCAGCACCAGCGAGGGCGCCAGCGCCCGGTTGGCTTCGAGGAAGTCGAGGCACTGCGCGAAGCTGGTGGAATTGCCGAGCGTGGAGGCCGCGACGTTGCAGAACACGCCGACATCCTTGTTGCGCACCATCAGGCGCCGCAGCACCTGCACGCAGCGCAGCATCACCATGTTGTCGATGCGTCCGATCAGACCCGAGGCTTCGGCGATGCTGATGAATTCCTCGGCGGCGATCAGCTGGTCGCGCTCGTCGCGCAGGCGCGTCACGGCTTCGTAGAACCGCACCTTGCGCTGCGGCAGCGTCACCATCGGCTGGAGGAAGATGTCGATGCGGTTCTCGTCGATGGCGTTGCGCAGGGTCGCCAGTAACTGGGTCTGGTTGCGGCCATTGGCCGTCTGAACCGGAACGGCGGCCTGGGTCTGGATCGCCGGTGTTGGCCGCGGCGGCGGTGCGGGCAGTGGCGGAGGGGCGGCCGGCCGCTCCTCGAAGGGCGCAATCAGGTCGAGCGGCGCCTCCGGCTCTGGCCGGGCGACTGGAGCGGGGGCGGGCGTCGGCGCGGCCCCGGCCAGGAGGTCTTCATGGGCTGACACGGTGGTGGCGAGCTGCCTGACCAGCCCGCCGAGCTCGTTGATCTCGCCGACCACTGACTGGATGCGGTCGGAGTTGGTCGAATTGGCCGAGGCGATGCGCCCCTCCATCGCCGCGAGCCGGCGGCCGAACTCGGCGACCTGGCGGGCGAGGTCGGCGGTGCCGCGCGAGAGGTCGGCGATCTGGCCGCCGACGTCACTGCGGTCGCGCAGCCGCATCGAGACCGCGTTGTAGAGGATCAGGAAGGTCAGCGCGGTCAGCGCCACGATGGCGGATTCGGTTCCGCTGATGCCGGCGACCGAGTAGAGGACAAGCCCGAGCGAGGCCGCGACCAGAACCATGCAGATGGCGATGAAGATCGTCGAAATGCGAATCATGCCGCGCGTTACGCCTCAAAGAGCTGACTGCCTCATCCGGGAAAACACGGGTCAGTGTGCGAACCCGTCACGCCTCGTGCTCCCCCAAGCAAGGCAACCTTATCATCATTGTTGATTCGAGGGGATAGCGGCCTGTTCGCGGAGATGGAGCATGATCCGGAAAAGTGTGCAGCGGTTTTCCCTCGCGACAAACGCGGAACGCGTTTGCGCGGAGATTATGCCCAGACAGTCTAGGTCAGGCCGGCCCGGCGAAAGCCTTCGAGATAGTGCTCGCGGTCGGCGGCGAGCTTGATCGGCATGAACTCGGCGATCCAGGCGAGCGAGACGTTGGGCTGGGCACGGTGGAGTTCCTTCAGCGCCGCGCGGGCGGTCTCGGCTTGCCCGGCCATCGCCGCGGCCGCGGTCAGCACCCGGTGCCCGCCGACGAAGTCACTGCGCTGGCGCAGGGCTTCCTGTGCGAGCCGGATCGCTTCCGCATAGTCCCTGCCGAGGAAGCGGGCAAAGGCGGCGATGCCGAAATAGACGGGTGCGTAGGGGTCGCGCGGGCTGAGGCGGATCGCCCGCCGCGCGGCGTCGTCGGCATCCCGCCAGCGGCCGCAATAGCTGAGCGTCAGGCCATAGTAGCCCTGCGCCAGCGCAAAGTTCGGATTGAGCCGCAGCGCGGTCTCGAATTCGGCAAGCGAATCCTCGAACCGGCGTGCGAACAGATCGACATGGCCGAGCGCATTATGCGCCCAGGCATCCTGGTCGTCGGCGCGGATCGCGGCCCGCGCCGCGCGCTCGGCCACCGGCAGCGCCGCGGCCATCTCCATCCAGCCCATATGCGCCGTGAACATGTAGCTGGTGCCGAGCAGCCCGAGCGCCTTGCCGTAGTTCGGGTCTAGCGCGATGGCCTTTTCGAGCAGGGCTCGCGCCGCGACGTGGTCCTGCCGCGTCACGCGCCAGTAGTGGGAGAGGGCGCGCATCAGAAGGTCCCAGGCGTCCAGGCTGTCGGGCGGCTTGCGCTCGGCGCGAAAATTCTCCGCGGCATAGAGCTGCGGCTCGATCGCGGCGACGATGCGTTCGGTGATCTCGTCCTGTACGGCGAAGACGTCGGCGAGCTCGCGGTCGTAGCGTTCGGCCCAGAGATGGCTGCCGGTGGCGACATCGTTGAGCTGCGCGGTGATGCGGACGCGGTCGCCGTCCTTGCGGACGCTGCCCTCGACGACATAGCGCACGCCGAGCTCCTCGGCGACCTGCCGCAGGTGAACCGTGCGGCCCTTGTAGATGAAGGAGGAGTTGCGCGCGATCACGAAGAACCAGCGCAGCTTCGACAGCGCGGTGATGATGTCCTCGCTGATGCCGTCGGAGAAATAATCCTGCTCGGCCTCGCCGCTCATGTTGGTGAAGGGCAGGACGGCGATTGCGGGACGATCGGGCAGCGGCAATTCCGTCGGTGTTGCGTCGGGCGGCTTGCCCGGCGCCGACGATGAGGCCGCGGCGGAGCGTTCGGTCACTTCGCCGACGAACCGCACGCCTTTGCGCGCGACGGTGCGGATCAGCCGCTGATCTTCGCCATTGTCATTGACCGCGCGCCGCGCCGCGTTGATCCGGCTGGTCAGCGTCGATTCCGAGACGACGCGGCCGTTCCAGATCGCGTCGAGCAGATTGTCGCGCGTGACCACGCGCTCGCGGTTGCGGACCAGATAAAGCAGGAGATCGAACACCTGGGGCTCGAGCGCGACGAGCGTCTCCGCCCGCCGCAATTCGCGGCGCGCGGGGTCGAGCACGAAATCCTCGAAATGAAATGTCACGCCACCCTCGGCTCGCGCGGGGAAATCAAGGTGTTCTCAGCGTAAAATAACGCCACTCTCAAGGCCAGCGAGCCGCATGCGCCCTATCGTCCCGGCGTCTTCAACCGCAGGAGAATTGCCATGTCGACATCCGCCGCGCTCAAGCCGGCCATCGCCCAACCCGATCTCGCCGCCGTCAAGCAACGCCAGCACGGCGCCTGGTCATCCGGCGACTACGCCATTGTCGGCACCACCTTGCAGATCGTCGGCGAGCAACTCTGCGAGGCGCTCGACTTGCGCGCCGGCAGCAAGGTGCTTGATGTCGCCGCGGGCAACGGCAATGCGACGCTGGCCGCCGCGCGCCGCTGGTGCGACGTCACATCAACCGATTATGTTCCCGCGTTGCTCAAGCGGGGACGCGAACGGGCCGCGGCGGAGCATCTGATGGTCGAATTCCGTGAAGCGGATGCCGAAGCGCTGCCGTTTGCGGATGCCAGCTACGACGTCGTGCTCTCGACCTTCGGCGTCATGTTCACGCCGGATCAGGACAAGGCGGCGTCCGAGCTCGCGCGGGTCTGCAAGTCCGGCGGCAAGATCGGTCTCGCCAACTGGACGCCCCAGGGCTTCATCGGTCAGCTCTTCAAGACCATCGGCAGGCATGTGCCGCCGCCGGCGGGCGTGAAGTCGCCGGCCTTGTGGGGCACCCCCGGGCGGCTCGAAGAGATGTTCGGTGGCCAGGCCTCCGAGATCGCCGCCGAGCCGCGCATGTTCGCTTTCCGCTATCGCTCGCCGGAGCACTGGCTCGAGGTTTTCAAATCCTATTACGGGCCGATGCTGAAAGCGTTCGTGGCGCTGGAGGAGACCGGCCAGGCTGCGCTGCGGCGCGATCTCATGGCGCTGCTCGGCGAATTCAACCGTGCCGACGACGGTACGGTGGTGGTGCATAGCGAGTATCTTGAGGTCGTGATCAGCAAGCGCTGAACTGCCGTCGTGATCCGGTCAGGCCGAGCCCCGGCCTGACCGCCGGCAATCAGGATGGCGCGGCGGCGCCGACCGTGTCGGCCGAGACGGCCTCGCGGGTGCCAAGCGGCTTGGGCGGCCCGGTGGTCGTATCCCGAAGGGTCTGCCGTTCGATCTCCGAGTTCAGCTCGGCCCCGAACATGATGACGATCGCCGACATCCACATCCACATCATCAAGCCGATCGCCGCGCCGAGCGAGCCGTAGGTCGCGTTGTAATTGGCGAATTCCGAGAGATACCAGGACAGCAGCGCCGAGCCGGCGATCCAGAGAATGGCGGCCGTTACTGCGCCCAGGCTCAGCCATTGCCAGCGCGGCGCGTCGCGGCTGGGTGCGAAACGGTAGAGGACCGCAAGCGCCGCCAGCAGGATGACGAACAGCACCGGCCATCGCGCGAGAGCGACGATCAGCTTGCTCTCGGGCGCGATGCCGAGATGGTTGAGCGCGAGCGGGAAGGCGACCACGGTGCCCACCATCAGCAGCAGCGCCGCGATGCCGCCGACCGTGAAAGCCAACGACACCGTGTTCAGCCGGACGAAGCTGCGCTTTTCGCGCTCCTCATAGGCGACGTTGAGGGCGTCGAAGATGGCTTTGACGCCCGCATTGGCGCTCCAGATCGCGAGCAAGAGGCCAAACAGGAAGGTGACACCCAGGGCAGTATTGCCGTGGGACACCACGCGCGCGACCTGGTCCTCGACGATCTGGAACGCGCCCTCGGGCAGCATCATCGCGAGCGAATGCAGGTTGGAACTGATCGTCGAGGGATCGGCGAACAGGCCGTAGGATGAGACCAGCGCGGTCACGGCGGGAAAGATCGCGAGCAGCCCGAAGAAGACGACGCCGCCCGCGGTCGCGAGCAGGCGATCGTCGTCGATGCGCTGATAGGTGCGCCAGAAGATGTCTTTCCAGCCCGCCCACGGGATCGCGAAAGGGCTTTTCGCGCGCCGGCCGTGGCCGGGCTGCATGGCTGCGCCGGCCGGGCTCGTTTCCGGCGAGTTTGCTTCATTATTGCGATGGTCTTGCGGAGGCCCCGACCGGATGGGGCCGGACTCCTGAAAGTAGCGTTCCGCAGACAGCACGAAGACGGCCGTGGCGGCGACCAGCAACCAACTGTCGAAGTGCTCGGTGTGCCGCGCGCGCATTTCAAGCGTCCAATCTGTGGCCGTGCCGCCGCCGCCGTGCGGCCGTGAAGCCCAGCAGCCCGACGGCTGCGAGCATCAGACCCAGCTGCACGGGCCGGTTGGTCCGGCTCGACAGGGCGTTGCCGCCACGGCCACGTTCGCTCGGTGCGAGCGGCACCAGCGGAATCGTCGTTGCGACCTCTTTCACCGCCTGCTTGACGGTTCCGCGCGGGATCCGCGGGGTGGCGATCGCAACGCGCATGCGGCTGGCAAGCGGCACGATCGGCTTGTCCCGACGCTTCATTTGGGCCAGAGCCACGCCGGCGCAGGATATGGCCAGCACCAGGAGCACGGCCGCGACCGCACCAAAGCCCCAGAATTGTCCGTGGGTGATTGCGACCCAACGATAAAGGGCCACCAGGCCGACAAAGAAGGTGGCGATCAGGAACAGCCCGGCCACTGCGAACAATCCTGCCGCGACCGCATAGGACGTTACGCGGCCCGTGGCCTGATTGGTGCGGTCGCGCAGGTACGATCGCGCGGCGCGCTTGAGATGATTGATCTTGAGCGCCATTCCGGCGCGCAGCAATTCGCCCGATGGCGCGAGCATGCGGACATCCTCCGAGAACGAAAAATTCGTCGGGGGATGAACGTGGCGGAATTTGACTTGTTCCGCGCGGAGCGCGGGTGCCGGGACGGATCAGCCGAGATCGGCGGCCGAAATCCAGAACACCTCGCCCTCGGAGTCCTCGGTGTCGAGCCAGAGCAGCGGCAGTTCCGGAAAGGCCTCGTCGACCAGTTCGCGGCCGCGGCCGATCTCGCAGATCAGGCCGCCATCCGGCGTCAGGTGATCGGGCGCATCGCGCAGGATCCGGCGCACCACGTCGAGACCGTCGGGGCCACCGTCAAAGGCGAGTTTTGGTTCGGCGCGGCATTCCGGCGGCAGCGCGGCCATGCCTTCGGCGTCGACGTAAGGCGGATTGGTGATGATGAGGTCGTAGCGCGCATCGCCGAGTGGGGCGAACAGGTCGCCGCGATGCAGGCTGATCCGGTCATCGAGCCCGAATTCGCCGACATTTCGCGTGGCGACTTCGAGCGCGCCCTTGGAGATGTCGACGGCATCAACGGTGGCATTCGGGAAATGGTGCGCGGCGAGGATGGCGAGACATCCAGAGCCCGTGCAGAGATCGAGCACACGTTCGACGGCCGTGGGGTCGTCGATCAGCGAGCCGGCCTCGCCCTCGCCGCCGAAATGCGACTCCAGCAGCTCGCCGATGAAGGAGCGCGGAACGATGACCCGCTCGTCGACATAGAACGGCAGGCCGCGCATGTAGATCTTGTTGACGAGATAGGCGGTCGGTTTGCGCGTGGTGACGCGCTGATGGATGAGGTCGACGATGGTCTTGCCTTCCGCCGACGTGACGCAGGCATGGGCAAAGATCTCGAACTGGTCGGGATGCAGATGCAGGGCTTCGCAGACCAGGAAGGCTGCTTCGGCGACCGGATCCGTCGTGCCATGGGCGAAGGCAAGTTTTGCTTCAACGAAGCGGCTCACGGCATAGCGGACGAAATCGATCAGCGTGAGCAGCTCGCCGCGGCCGACCTTCGCGAGTTTCGGTGCCGCGCGGCCGCGCGTGGTCTTCTTGGATGCTTTTGCCATCAGGATCGGGTCCAGCGTGCGGCGGCCTCGTCGTCACGGGCGTGGGCTTCGACCCAGCCGGTGCCGGTGGCGTTCTCTTCCTTCTTCCAGAACGGCGCGCTGGTCTTGAGATAATCCATCAGGAACTCGGCTGCCTGGAATGCCGCCTGGCGGTGCTGCGACGCCGTGAGCACCAGCACGATATTCTGCCCCGGCATGAACCGGCCGACGCGATGAATGATGGTGACGCCGTTCAGCGGCCAGCGCGATGTAGCTTCGTCGGCATGGCGCTTGATCTCTTCTTCCGCCATGCCGGGATAATGTTCGAGCGTGAGGGCGGCGATCTTCGCGCTGTCCTCGTCGCCGCGGCAGATGCCGGAAAAGCTCACGACCGCGCCGATGTCGGTGCGGCTCCCGGTCAGGATCGCGATCTCGCGCGCGATGTCGAAATCGTCCTGCTGGATGCGGATGGTGACGGGGCAGGGGCTGACGGGGGCGGTGCTTACGGGGGCGGTCATGGCCTAGCCGCCGGTCATCGGCGGGAAAAAGGCGATCTCGCGGGCGCCCGCGATCGCGGCGTCCGATTTGACGTGGGCATGATCGATCGCGGTGCGGATCACCTTCGGCTTCTCGAACGCGTAGGCATAGGCCTCGCTCTGGCCGGACAGCCAGGCGATCAGCTCCTCGACGGTGCGCACGGTCGCCGGCGGCTCGATGGTCTCCTCGGCCTTGCCGACGCGCTCGCGCACCCAGGCGAAGTACTTCACCTTCATGCCTCATCCTCCTTGATGAGGTGATGGATGCCGGCGCGGAAATAGTCGTAGCCAGTGTAGATGGTGAGGATCGCCGAGGCCCAGAGCAGCGCCAGCCCGATCATCGAGACCACGGGCACCACCTCATCGCCGGCCGGGCCCGCGAGCAGGAAGCCGATGGCGATGAGCTGAACGGTCGTCTTCCACTTCGCGAGCTTTGTCACGGGAACGCTCACCCGCAACGCCGCGAGATATTCGCGCAGGCCCGAGACCAGGATCTCGCGGCACAGGATCACGATGGCGGCCCACAGCGACCAGCCATGGATGATGCCGTCGGCAGCCAGCATCAGCAGGCAGGAGGCCACCAGCAGCTTGTCGGCGATCGGATCGAGCATCCGACCGAATGCCGATTGCTGATTCCAGATCCGCGCGTAATAGCCGTCGAGGTAATCGGTCACTGCTGCCGCGATGAAGATGGCGACCGCGACCCAGCGCAGCCACAGCGGCTGATCCAGAATCGACTGCGCATAGATGCACCCGACCACGACCGGGATCGCGGCGATCCGGCCATAGGTCAGGATGTTCGGGAGGGACATCGCGCGGCTGGTCGTCCCTCGTGTCGTGGCGATGTTCATTCGTCCTACCAATACCGCTCGTGCCTGAAGGTCAACCGTCCCGCTCCCCAATTGGGGTGCAGCATGCGACGACCATATGACCAGGGCTCCCTTTGGGCCCCCTTAGTTCACCCCGGCTGGGGATGGAAATAGTCGAAAATCCTGCGGGCGCTCTCGGCGCTTACCCCCGGAACCTTGCCGAGATCGGCGATCGAGGCCCGCTCGATCTCCTTCAGGGTTCCGAAATGGTGCAGCAAGGCACGTTTGCGTGACGGGCCGATGCCCGGAATCTCCTGCAAACCGGCCTCGCGGATGTCCTTCTTGCGCAGCTTGCGGTGCGAGCCGATGACGAAGCGATGGGCCTCGTCGCGCAGGCGCTGGATGAAATAAAGCACGGGATCGCGCGGCTCCAGCTTGATCGCCTCGCGCTCCGGCATGAACAGGGTTTCGCGGCCGGCATCCCGGTCCGGTCCCTTGGCGACCGACATCAGCGACACCTGGGTCAGGCCGAGATTCGCAAAGATCTCCCGGACGGCGTTGAGCTGGCCGCGACCGCCGTCGATGATCACGAGGTCGGGCCATTGCGGGAAGTCGTCGTCCTTGGCCTTGCCGGCGGCGTCCTCGGGCGGATTGATCAGGCGCTTGAAGCGGCGTTCCAGCACCTCGCGCATCATGGCGAAATCGTCGCCCGGCGTGATCCCTTCCGACTTGATGTTGAACTTGCGGTACTGGTTCTTCACGAAGCCGTCGGGACCGGCGACGATCATGGCGCCGACCGCATTGGTGCCCTGGATGTGGCTGTTGTCGTAGACCTCGATGCGCTTGGGCGAATGCGGCAGGCTCAACGTCGTGGCCATGGCGTCGAGCAGCCGGCTCTGTGTCGCGGTGTCCGCGAGCTTGCGGCCGAGCGCCTCGCGCGCATTGGTCAGCGCGTGGGCGACCAGCTCCTTTTTCTCGCCGCGCTTGGGCGCCGTGACCTCGATCTTGTGGCCGGCCTTGATCGACAGCGCATTGGCGAGCAGCTCGCTTTCCTCGATCTCGTGCGAGAGCAGGATGTTCTTCGGCGGCGGCTTGTCGTCGTAGAACTGGGCGAGGAAGGAGCCCAGCACTTCCTCCGGCGTATAGGTCTTCTCCGCGCGCGGGAAATAGGCGCGGTTGCCCCAGTTCTGGCCGGTGCGGAAGAAGAACACTTCGACGCAAAAGAAGCCGCCCTCCTGGTGGACCGCGAACACGTCGGCTTCTTCCACCGTGCGCGGATTGATGCCCTGCTGCGACTGGATCGCCGACAACGCGGCGAGGCGGTCACGGTAGAGCGCCGCGCTCTCGAATTCGAGCTCGCCGGAGGCCTTCTCCATCTCGGCGGCAAGCTCCTGCTTCACCGCGTGGCTCTTGCCGGAGAGGAAGTCGGTCGCCTCGCGCACCAGCGTCGTATAGCCGGGGAAGTCGATCTCGCGGGTGCAGGGGCCGGCGCAGCGGCGGATCTGGTAGAGCAGGCAGGGCCGCGAGCGGCTCTCGAAGAAGGAATCGGTGCAGGAGCGGATCAGGAACGCGCGCTGCAAGGCGGTGATGGTGCGGTTGACCGCACCGGCGGAAGCGAACGGGCCGAAATAGCGCCCGGGCCGGGTCTGCGCGCCGCGGTGCTTCAGAATCTGCGGCGCCCAATGGTCGCCGGTGATCAGGATGTAGGGAAACGACTTGTCGTCGCGCAGCTGCACGTTGAAGCGCGGCCGGAGCTGCTTAATGAGGTTGGCTTCCAGCAGCAGCGCTTCGGTCTCGGTGTTGGTCGAGACGATCTCCACGGTCACCGTGGCCGCGATCATGCGCAGGATGCGCGCCGGTTGCGGCGCGCTCTGGCGCGCATAGTTCGACAGGCGCTTTTTGACGTTCTTGGCCTTGCCGACATAGAGCACGTCGGCATTGGCGCTGAGCATGCGGTAGACGCCCGGCGAGGTGGGCGCGAGGCGCACCGCGCGCTCGATCGCCTCGTGGCCGGTCGCCAGCGGCTCTTCGCCGACCGCGCCGCTCTCCTCCAGAATGTCAGGCAGCAGCGCATCGTCCTCGTCCTCGCCAGCGGTGGTGGCGGGATCGAGGTCCGGCGGCGCCAGGCTCTCCGGCGGGGCGTCGGCCGTCGTGCCGCGCGGCGGTTTGCGCGCGCGCGCGTCGTCCGGATTGTCGGTGGAATCGTGAGCCATGATGCGAATTTAAGCGCTGGGGGTGCCGATTTGAAGTTCCAGCCTTGCGGCACACACAGGATGGCGGCGCAGTTCCCGGTAACGCTTGCTTAAGCCTGTTAACAGCGCGGTAACCCGGCTTAACAGGCCTTTAACCTAAAACTCTCGATAAATCTTACGCGAAAAAGAGGAGGTTCCGTAACCATGCGATTTTGCCTCGCGCGGCGGCGCAGGCATCGCGGGGAGCGGCAGTTGCGTTGGAGAGTACCGATGAGGGGGTTCGTTGTAGGCGCGGCCGTGTTGGTTGCAGCCGGCTGGACAGCTTCGGCAGAGGCCGCCGATCTCAATTACGGGCAGGGTGCGCCCTACACCGTCAATCAGCCGCTCAATGCCTATAGCTGGGCCGGTCCGTATCTCGGTGCCAATCTCGGCTATGAGTGGGGCTCGGTGAGTAACTCGCCCGTCAAGCCCTCCGGTTTCGTCGGCGGTGTGCAGGCCGGCTACAATTTCCAGAACGGTCCATGGGTGTTCGGCGTCGAGGGCGATATCCAGGCCGCCGGCGCTGATGACACCTTCGCGCCGTGGAAGTTCTCCAATCCCTGGTTCGGCACGCTGCGCGGCCGTGCCGGCTATGCGTTCAGCAACGTGCTGTTCTACGGCACCGCCGGCCTCGCCTTCGGCGAGCTGCGCGCGCAGACATTCGGCTGGACGGAATCGCACACCACCGCAGGCTGGACCATCGGTGCCGGCGCGGAAGTCGGCTTCGCGCCGAACTGGAGCGCCAAGCTCGAATATCTCTACATCGATCTGTCGACGAGCCAGTTCGCAATTACCGGCGTGTCAAACGGCTATAGCGCCAGCGTTGTGCGCGCAGGCGTGAACTATCACTTCTGATAGCTGAAGAAGAAAATACCGGACAACAACCTCCCGGCCGCTCGCGGCCGGGATTTTTTTTCGCTAGGTGTTCGCTCGAAAACGCCCTAGGAGAGGATGACCAAATTGACCGCCTTTGGTCCCTTCCCCTTCTTGTCCGGCTCGACCTCAAAAGTAATGCGCTGTCCTTCGGCGAGATCTTTCAGTCCCGCCCGCTCTACAGCAGTAATGTGCACGAAGACGTCGCGGCCGCCGTCGTCGGGCTTGATGAAACCGTAGCCTCGCTCACCGTTGAAAAACTTAACCGTTCCCGTCATGGCCATCGGGAAAAACTCCCCCTCATTGCTCCTCCGTCGCGACGCAGACTCACGTCACGACATGACCGGGCCTTACGAAGCCCGGGAGCTGGCCATCCTTGGGCGGACCATTTCTTTCGGTCCGATCGGATCTTTCTTAGGCCTTCACTCCGCCGCAACCATTCGCGGAAGCGGAACGTAAAGCCAGTCACGGAAACAGCATAATACGGTTCTCTGCAGATTGACTACCGCTCCTGCATATTTTTCCCAAGAATGCCGGGGTGTTACGGCTTCGGCACCTCTAATCGGAATCTGGCAGCTCCGCCCTGTCCGAGCGGCATTTCCAGCTCGGGCAGGAGCGTCTTGAGCTCGCCGTGCAGCGTGTACGGCGGATTGACGATCAACAATCCGGCGGAGGTGAGGGCAGCGCCATCAAGCTGCGGCGCGACACTGAATTCGAGACGCAGACATTTTCCCGGTGGTTTTGCTGCGGCCGCGAGCCGCGCCACTGATTGCACCAGCGTGTCGGTGGCGCGTCGGCTCTTGGCCGGATACCAGATTACATAGATACCGGTCGGCCATTTCGTGAAAGCCGCCGAGAAGGCGTCGCCGAGCTTTTCGAACTCGTCTTTCGCCTCGAACGGCGGGTCGATCAGCACGAGCCCGCGCCGTTCCTTCGGTGGCACGAAGGCCAGCAGCGCGACCCAGCCGTCGAGATCAACCACGCGCGCCTGTTCGTCGCGGCGCAGCACACCGATAAGCGCCTTGCGCGCGTTCGGCTCAAGCTCGCAGGCAACGAGGCGGTCTTGCGGCCGCAGCAGGCCGCGCGCGATCAGCGGCGAACCCGGATAAGCCTTGAGCTCGCCCTTCGGATTGAAGGCGCGAACGATGTCGAGATAGGGCTTGGCCAGCGCCACGGCGTCGTTCGACAGGCGCGCCTGCATCAGCCGCGCGATGCCGGTCAGCCATTCGCCGCTGCGGCGCGCTTCGTCGCTTTCGAGATCGTAGAGGCCGGTGCCGGCATGGGTGTCGATGACACGGAATGCCCCCGGCTTGTCCTGGAGGTAAGTAATGATGCGCGCGAGCACGATGTGCTTGATGACATCGGCGAAGTTTCCGGCGTGGAAGGCGTGACGGTAGTTCATGGTGGAGAGTTACGACATCGCGCGATGAAAGTAACTGCCGTCATTCCGGGGCAGTGCGCAGCACTGAACCCGGAATCCATTTCGCCACCCGTTACGCGGGTAAATGGATTCCGGGTTCACGCTTCGCGTGCCCCGGAATGACGGCGACGCAGTCTATCCACCCCTGATCGGCGGCATCGTCACCTGGTCGCGGCGGCAGGCGCGACGCTCGATCTCCTCGCAGGCCCGGAATTGCAGGTCCTTGCTGAGGCAGATGCGGACCTCGGAGAGCCGGGTCCGGTTGCAGGTGACCGAGATGGCCGCGTTGCTCAGGCCCGCATTGGCCTTGATGAAGGCTTCCTCCACCTCGCCCGGTGCCACGGTCTTGGCCTGCGACAGTTCGAGATATTCCGCCGGGATCTTGATCGCAGCGCGCGCCTTTCGAATCGTCTCGAAATAATTGCGGCTGTCGAGCCCGGAGCAGGTGCCGTGCTTGTCCCACTCGTTGAAGATCAGCCCCGGCGCCGGCATCAAATCGAGCATCGAAGAGACGATGTTGCGGTTCAGGCGTGGCGATGGCCGCTGGCAATATTCGGGGAAGCCGTTCTCGTATTGCGGCCAAAGCCCGTGCACCACGAACGCGTAGGGCCGCCCGCTGCACTGCATCTGCGAACGACCGCCGCCGCGGTTGCGCTCGGACGCCTCCTCGCAGAACGAGGGCGACCATGACAGCGACAGCACATAGAAATCGAATTCGCCGGGCGCGTTCTGCCGTTTGTCCTGGGCCTTCGCGCCGCCCGGCAGCGCGACCAGCCCGGCGGCAAGAACCAGGGGAAGGGTCAGTGAGATCACGAGACGGGAGAACGAATGCAATCTAAAATGAAACATGGCGACGCCCCTCAACTAGACTGTGCAATCAGCCTAGCAGGCAACAAGAACATTTCAAGAACAAAATGCGAGATGGCCGTCAGCCGCCTGATCAGTCCGATTCAGGCCTTTCCGATCAAGGCTCGTCTATCAAGGCCTGGCGGCGCGGCAGGCCGGATTGTAGGCCCAGTTGCGGTCGAGCCCGACCACGCACCATTCGACGCCATTGCCGTAGCCGGCGAAGCCGCCATCCTCGATGATCGAGAAATGCACCTTGCGCACCTTGCCGTCATTGAGCATGGCGTCGCCGGTGCAATAGCGGCGCGGAATGTTGTCGGACTGCCAGGGCCGGAACGCGATCTCGTGAACGGCGGCGAAGCCTGTGATCTTCAACGAGGAATTCCAGAACGAGCTTTCCTTCTCCCAGAACTGGGTGGCGATGGTCGGCAGCGCCTTGTCGCAATCGACGACGGCGCCGTCATAGCGCGGCCCGTTCAGCCAGAAGTTCAACTCCAGCGGATTGGCGGCCCTGGCCTCACCGAGCGACAGCGCTCCGAACATGAGGCCAAGCAAGGCGGCAAAGCGGAGCGATTTCAGGGTGAGGGCGCGCATGGGCAATCCGGACTGCTGGGTCTTGCGAAGACTAGACGGTGCCGCGAAGGCCGGGGCAGGTCAAGTGCAGCGCGGCAACACTTGGCCAAGAGTTGACCCTAACCTCGTAGCCGGCGGGGCATCAGTTCTTTTCATGGGCATCCCGGCACCGTAAACTGGCGCCAACCAATTGGAGTGACGGGAATGCGAATCATTGCGGCCGCGGGCCTTCTTGCCCTGGGTATGATGGCCAGCCAGTCGGCACGCGCCGATATGCTTCCGGTGCCCCCGTTCAAGGGCAACGACACCGGCGGCATCATCGCTTATTCGCTGGCGACCCAGACCGATGCGCGGCAGGTCGCGGTCGATCACTGCGCGCGCTACGGCAAGGTCGTGAAATTCCTCGCGGTGCAGGCCTATGAGGGCGGCTATATCTCGTTCTCCTGCCGCTGGGTGCCCTACGGCGCCGCCCAACAGCCGATCCGCACGCTGTACTGAGGCGCTTTCGGAACGTCGCAATCTCTCAGCCGGGAGCTTCCCACATGACGCGCAAGCTCGCTTTGCTCGGCTCGGCCCTTTGTCTTGTGTTACAGGCAGGCAGCGCCAGCGCTGACGATCTGCCGGTGCGCAAGGCCGGTCTCTGGGAAATGAAGATGGTCAGGACCGGCACGCCCATGCCGGAGATGACCATGCAGCACTGTACCGACGAGACCGTCGACAAGGAGATGAACAACAACGTCTCCCCGATGGCCAAGCAGATCTGCGCCAAGCAGGACATCAAGAAGACCGCGACCGGCTATGTCAGCGATTCCGAGTGCAGCGTCGCCGGCATCAGCACGACCTCGCATGCCGAGATCACCGGCGATTTCAACTCGGCCTATACGGTGAAGACCTCGTCGCATGCGCAAGGCGGTGCCGCCGGAGCAGCAGGCCGCGACACCACGATGCAGCTCGAAGCCAAGTGGCTGGGGGCCTGCAAGCCCGACCAGAAGCCCGGCGACATCGTAATGCCCGGCGGCTTCAAGATGAACGTGCGTGACATGGACAAGTTGAAGGCGCTGCTGCCGAAGTAGGGTTGGGTGAGCCTCCCCTCTCCCATTGCAAGGGGAGAAGAAAGAGCAAAGCTACACCGGAATCCGCACACTCGCCCTTAGTCCCCCCATCGGGCTGTCGCCGAGGGTGATGTCGCCGCCATGCGAGCGCGCGATGTCGCGGGCGATGGCGAGGCCGAGGCCCGTGCCGCCTTCGTCCTGGTTGCGGGCGTTGTCGAGCCGGAGGAACGGCTTGAACACCTCTTCGCGCAAATGCGTGGGAATGCCGGGGCCGTCGTCCTCGACCGTGACGGTCAAATAACGGTGATCGCGCTGGCCGTTGATGGCGATGCTCTTGCCGTAGCGCGCCGCGTTGGTGACGAGGTTGGCGAGGCAACGCTTGAACGAGGCCGGCTTCACGGTGACCACGGGCAGGCCGTGGAACGCGACGGTCGCGGTGTGGCCGTGGCGCTCGGCGTCGCTGCGCAGTTCCTCGAGCGCCTGCGCCATGTCGGTCGGCTGCGACTGCTCGCCGGAATCGCCGCGGGCAAACGCAAGGTAGTCCTCCAGCATCATCGACATCTCGTCGACGTCCTTGCGCATGCCCTCGAGCTCCGGGTTGTCGCCAATCAGCGCCAGCTCGAGCTTGAACCGGGTCAGGATGGTGCGCAGATCGTGGCTGACGCCGGCAAGCATCGCGGTGCGCTGCTCCATCGTGCGCTCGATGCGTGACTTCATCTCGAGGAAGGCGACCGACGCGCGCCGCACCTCGCGCGCGCCGCGCGGCCGGAAGTTTGGCGCCTCGCGGCCCTTGCCGAAACTCTCGGCGGCGTCCGCCAGCCGCAGGATCGGCTTGATCTGGTTGCGCAGGAACAGCACCGCGACGATCAGCAGGATCGAGGACGTGCCGACCATCCAGAACAGGAAGATCTCCGAGTTCGAGGCATAGGCGGCGCTGCGCTGCGCGAACACGCGCATCACGGCATCGTCGAGCTGGATCCGGATCTCGACGAGGTTGGAGCGGCCGACGGTGTCGATCCAGAACGAGCGTCCGATCTGGCGGCCGAGCTGCACGGACAGCGTCTGGTCGAGCAGCGAGAAGAACGGCTTCGGCCCCGGCGGCGGCATGTCGCCGGCGGGCAGGAAATCGACGACGAGGCCGAGGCGCTGCTGGGCGATGCGGCGGATCTCGTTGCGATCCTTGTCCTGCGGATAGCCCTTGTAGACGTCGATCAGCGCGGCGATGTCTTGCACCACAGCAGCCGACAGGCGGCGCGTCACCGTGTTCCAGTGCCGCTCCATGAACACGAAGGCGACGACCGATTGCAGGATCACCATCGGCACGATCATGATGAGGAGTGCGCGCGCATAGAGGCCGGTCGGCATCCAGCCCTTGAACGCGTTGCCCATCCAGCCATTGGCGGCGGAGACGCGGCCGGCGGCGCTCTTCAACAGCGTCAGGCCGGTATCGATCGTGCTCATCGGTCGCGCTTCACTGCTTTATGGCGACGCCACCAGGCGGTAGCCGATGCCGCGCACCGCCTGGAGGAACAGCGGATTGGCGGGATCGGTCTCGATCTTGCGCCTGAGGCGATTGATCTGCACGTCGACGGCGCGCTCGTTGACGCTGCCATTGCCGGTGAGCGCGCTGCGCGGCACGGTCTCGCCCGGTGCCTCCGACAGGATCCGCAGCATCTCGCGCTCGCGGTCGGTGAGGTGGATGACCTCCTCGCCCTGGCGCAATTCGCCGCGATCGAGATGGTAGACGTAGGGGCCGAATGCGATTTTCTCGACCGCCGCGGCCTGCGGCGGTGGCGCGGCGCGCTTGAGGATATTGTTGATGCGCAGCGCAAGCTCGCGCGGCTCAAACGGTTTTGCCACGTAATCGTCGGCGCCGATTTGCAGGCCTTCGATGCGGGCTTCGGCCTCGTGCCGCGCCGTCAGCATCACGATCGGCACCGAGGAGGAGGTCCGGATGAAGCGGGCAAGGTCGAAGCCGGTCTCGCCGGGCATCATGACGTCGAGGATCAGGAGATCGAAATGCAGGCCCATGAGCTTCGAGCGTGCATCGCCGGCGCTTGCGGCAGTGGTCACGCGATAGCCTTCGCTGGCGAGGAAGCGCGACAGCAGATCGCGGATGCGACGGTCGTCGTCGACCAGCAGCAGATGCGGCGCATCGTCGGCCGGTTCTACCGGCGGGCGGGCTAGCGTGGCAGCGAGTGGCACGTTCACTCCTTTCCGTCTTGATTGACGTTGGCGAAGATCGTCTCCAGCACCTTGTCCGGATCGTCGCGGTCGATCATCGCGCGCAGGAAGCGCTTGACGGTCTCGGCATCCTGCGGCGCCATCTCGGCGAGTGCCTTGGTGATCCGCGTGGTCTGGAGCCCGGCGAGCTTCTGCACCAGCGCCTCGCCCTTCGGCGTCGCGTAGAGCAGGCGCTGGCGGCGGTCGTTGTCGCCGGTCTTCTGCACGATATAGCCCTCGTCCAGGAGCTGCTTGAGCACGCGGCCGAGCGACTGTTTTGTGATGCGCAGGACGTCGAGGAGATCGGCGACCTTGAGGCCGGGATAGCGGTAGACGAAATGCATGACCCGGTGGTGGGCCCGGCCGAAGCCGAAAGCCTCCAGCTCCTGGTCGGGATCGCCGACGAAATCACGATAGGCGAAGAACAGCAGTTCAATGATATCCCAGCGCAAATTGCCTCCATCGCCTGCGGCCGGCCGCGGCTCGGCTGCGTCTTGAGGGGGAGTTGCGAAATTTATGTCAGGCATATTGACGTATCTTGGGTTCAATGTTACAAAACGATCAGCCCGCACGAAATTTTAGATCGCTTCGCGTCGGGTGGCAGTTCTAGGAGCGGCCGGAGAGAGCCGGACAGGCGGCGACGGCCGAAGCAGATCTACCGTGCGATTGTCGAGCGGCATTTCGGCAAAACATACTGGACTTCCGCCTTCCGCAAAAGCATGTCCTCGGCGACATGCTGGCCACGGAAACCGGCCGTAACAAGGCTGGCGGCGGTCCAGCCACAACCTAATCAAGCCAGCCGGGCCCGAACAGGGCAGGCGGGCGCCAGAACAGCGCCGCTACCGGCAGCGGGAGGCAAGGACATGAGTATGAAATTCGACATCCAGCCCGCATCCAATCCGACATCCGAGAAGGACCGCGTCGCCAAGCTGGTGGATCCCGGCTTCGGGCGGGTCTTCACCGATCACATGGCGATCGTCCGCTACAACCAGGCCAAGGGCGGCTGGTACGAAGCACGCGTCGAGGCGCGCGCCAACTTCCAGCTCGATCCGGCCGGCGCGGTCCTGCACTACGCCCAGGAAATCTTCGAAGGCCTCAAGGCCTACAAGCGTGACGACGGCGGCGTGAACCTGTTCCGCCCGGACGCCAATGCGCGCCGCTTCAAGGACTCCGCCGACCGCATGGCGATGGCGCAGCTGCCAGAGGACGTCTTCATCGAGGCGGTCGAGCAGGTCGTGCGCATCGATCGCGCCTGGATGCCGGGCGGCGAGGGCAGCCTTTATCTGCGCCCCTTCATGATCGCGAGCGAGACCTTCCTCGGCGTCAAGCCGTCGTCCGAATACATCTTCGCGGTGATCGCTTCTCCGGTTGGCTCCTATTTCAAGGGCGGACCTGCGCCGGTCTCGATCTGGGTGTCGGAGAACTACACCCGCGCCGCGATCGGCGGCACCGGCGCCGTCAAGTGCGGTGGGAACTATGCCGCGAGCCTGCGTGCGCAGGCCGAAGCGATCCAGCACGGCTGCGATCAGGTCGTCTTCCTCGACGCGGTCGAGCGCCGCTACATCGAGGAGCTCGGCGGCATGAACGTCTTCTTCGTGTTCGACGACGGCTCGCTCTCGACGCCGCCGCTCGGCACGATCCTGCCCGGCATCACCCGCGACTCCATCATCGCGCTCGCGAAGGATGCCGGCAAGACGGTGCGCGAGGAGCCGTACTCGCTCGACCAGTGGCGCAAGGATGCGGCGAGCGGCAAGCTCAAGGAAGCGTTCGCCTGCGGCACCGCTGCCGTGATCTCGCCGATCGGCAAGGTGCGCTCGGTGAGCGGCGATTTCGAGATCAGCGGCGGCGCCGCCGGCCCCGTCGCCACGGGCCTGCGCAAGCAGCTCATCGACATCCAGTACGGCCGCACCAACGATCCGCACAACTGGATCAAGAAGGTGCTTTGAGACGCTTTGAGATTATTTCCCCTCTCTCGCGAGGGAGAGGGGAAACGCGCAATGTTTGTGGCTTTTCGCGCCATGAACGTGTGGCTGCCGACACGCGACAAAGCCAGGAGACATCGAAGCATCCTGGACATCGTGAACATGGCAACAAAACTCTCCCAACCGCTGAAGTGGATCGTTCTCGCCGCAATCACCGGCGTCAGCGTTTTCGGCATCCTGACCATCGGGCCCATGCCGGAGGTCGTCGCACAAGACCGCTCGCCGATCGTCGACGTGCGCACCACCGATCCCGAGATGAACACCGCGATCGCGCGCGCCCGCGGCACGCTTCCGACCTTCTGGGCGTCCTATGACGCGCCAAAGCCGTCGGAGACCGGGCACGCCTTGAAGGTGCGCTTTTCGACCCGCAGAGGCGGAGAGCATATCTGGATCGGCGAAGTGAAAAAGCTGCCGAACGGCACCTATTCGGGCCTCTTCGCCAACGAGCCGCGCGATCTGCCGGGCAAGCGGGCCGGCGACGCGGTCAAGTTCAGCGAAGCGGACATTTCAGACTGGATGTTCATGCGCAACGGCAAGATCGTCGGCGGCGAGACCATCAAGCCGACGCTGAAGTCGCTGCCAAAGGCGGATGCGGAAGCGCTGAGGGCCCGGATGGAGCAGCCGTAAGTCTCTTACCCTCTCCCAGCAAGCGGGGCGAGGTAAAGCGAACTCCGGTTGCCGCCTCCCGCGTCGGCTGGTAAACGCCGCGCATGGCCGAGAAACCCAAAAAACCCCAGAAACTGAAGGCGCGCCTGCCGCGCGGGCTCGAGGATCGCGATCCCTCGGCGATCCGGGCGACGCGCGAGATGGTCGAGAAGATCCGCGCCGTCTACGAGCTCTACGGGTTCGAGCCCGTGGAAACGCCGGCGATGGAATACACCGATGCGCTTGGCAAGTTCCTGCCCGACCAGGACCGGCCGAACGAGGGCGTGTTCTCGTTCCAGGACGATGACGAGCAGTGGATCAGCTTGCGCTACGATTTGACCGCGCCGCTCGCCCGCTATGTCGGCGAGCGATACGGCACCGACGGTCTGGTCCTGCCCTACCGCAGCTACCGCGTCGGCTACGTGTTCCGCAACGAGAAGCCCGGCCCCGGCCGCTTCCGCCAGTTCATGCAGTTCGATGCCGACACGGTCGGCTCGGCGACGCCGGCGGCGGATGCCGAGATCTGCATGATGGCCGCAGACACGATGGAGGCGCTCGGCATTGCGCGCGGCTCCTATGTCGTGAAGGTCAACAACCGAAAAGTGCTCGACGGCGTTCTGGAAGCCATCGGGCTCGGCGGTGACGAGAACGCCGCGCGCAGGCTGACCGTGCTGCGCGCGATCGACAAGCTCGACAAGTTTTCCGCCGACGAAGTGCGCAAGCTGCTCGGTCCCGGACGATGGGATGGCGGCGAAGAAGGCAAGGGCGACTTCACGAAAGGCGCCAATTTGAGCCCCGCTGAGGCTGACGTCGTTCTCGCCATCACCAAGCCGCGCGACGATTGGAAAGACGCGATCGCCGCGGCGGAAACTTACCTCGCCAAGAGCGAGATTGGTCAGGCCGGCGTCAGCGAGCTGGAAGAGATTGCCAGACTGGTGACAGCGTCGGGTTATGGCGCAGACCGCATCAAGATCGATCCCTCCGTCGTGCGCGGCCTCGAATATTACACCGGCCCCGTCTACGAGGTCGAACTGCTGCTCGAGACCAAGGATGAAAAGGGCCGGCCGGTGCGGTTCGGCTCGGTCGGTGGTGGCGGCCGCTACGACGGCCTCGTCTCGCGCTTCCGCGGCGAGCCGGTGCCGGCGACCGGTTTCTCGATCGGTGTGTCCAGGCTTCAGGCCGCGCTGACGCTGCTCGGCAAGCTCGACACGCGGCCCGAATTCGGCCCCGTCGTCGTCACCGTGTTCGATCGCGACCGTGTCGCCGACTACCAGAAGATGGTGGCGTCCTTGCGCGCAGTCGGCATTCGTGCCGAGCTCTATCTCGGCAATCCCAAGAACATGGGCAACCAGCTCAAATATGCCGACCGCCGCAACTCACCTTGCGTGATCATCCAGGGCTCGGATGAAAAGGCGCGCGGCGAGCTGCAGATCAAGGATCTGATCGAAGGCGCCAAGGCCGCCGCCGCCATCGCCTCCAACCAGGAGTGGCGCGAGAGCCGCCCGGCGCAGTTCTCGTGCAGCGAAGCCGACCTCGTCGCAAAAGTGCGTGAAGTCCTCGCGCGCCATGACGTGAGCTGGGGCTAGCCATTCGCAAGCAGCGTCATGCCCGGGCTTGTCCCGGGCATCCACGTCCTGTTTGATGGGAAAGAACGTGGATGGCCGGGACAAGCCCGGGCATGACGAACGCAGCAGGGAGAAGACGATGCCTGAGATTACCGTCAGCATGGCCGAAGGCCGCACCGACGAGCAGAAGGCCGGCATGATGCGCGACATCACCCAGGCCCTGGTGAAGAATCTCGGCGTCGATGCCGACGCCGTCGTCATCCAGATCAACGAAGCCCCGCTCCGCCACAAGATGAAGGGCGGCAAGACCTTTGTTGAGCGCGCGGCGGCTGCGAAGAAATAGTTTCGGCTGGTTCGGCAAACACAACTGTCGTCCCCGCCTAGTGCGCAATTGCGCACGGGAGCGGGGACCCATAACCACAGGGAGTGGTTATTTGGCGAGCTGGTAACTCCGAGTCTTCGCCAAACTACTCCCTGTGGTTATGGGTCCCGGATCAGCGCTCCGCTTCGCTGCGCTTGTCCGGGACGACAGCGGAGTTTGAGGCCCCCATGGACGCACGCGACTTCATCAAGGTCGGCATGAGCGCCGAACGCACGCTGGTGGTGCCGGCTGAGCGGACGGTCGGGCATTTCGTGCCCGGCATGCCCATGGTCTATGCGACGCCGATGATGATTCTGGAGATGGAGATGACGTCGGGCGATGCGATCCGCGCCGCGCTTCAGCCGGGCTGGGTCACCGTCGGCACCGAAGTCGACATTCGCCACCTCGCAGCCGCTCTCGTCGGTGCGACGGTGCGGACCACCGCGAAGGTGGTCGCAGTCGAGCGCCGCGTCATCCGCTTCGAGGTCGAGGCGTTCGAGGGCACGCGCAGGCTCGGCGAAGGCCGCCATGCGCGCGGGCTCGTGAATGTCGAGATGTTCAACAAGCGGCTGGCCGCAGGCTCGAAACTGTAGTCGTAGGGTGGGCAAAGGCGCGAAGCGCCGTGCCCACCATCCTTTCGGGATCGCGAACGAAGTTGGTGGGCATGCTTCCGCCTTCGCTCGTCGAGCTTCGGCGGACAAGCCGCTTTGCCCACCCTACGGCACTTGTTTACTTCGCCAGTTCCTTCGACCGCTTCGTCGCGGCCGCGATCGCGCGGATCATCAGATCGCGCAGGCCCGGCTCGCCCATCAGCACGCCGAGTGCCGCGGCCGTGGTGCCGCCGGGCGAGGTGACGTTCTGGCGCAGCGTGCTGGAGGGAAGCTCCGACTGATGCAGAAGTTCACCAGAGCCGGCGACGGTCTCGCGTGCAAGCTTCGTCGCCAGCGCCTCGGGCAGTCCGGCTTCGACGCCGGCGCGCGCGAGCTCTTCGGCGAGCAGGAACACATAGGCGGGGCCTGAGCCGGACACCGCGGTGACCGCATCCATCAGGCCTTCATCCTCGACCCATTCGACCGAGCCGGTCGCACGCAGCAGCGCATCGGCCACGGCGCGCTGAGCGGCACTGACGTTCTTCGCCGCGACGGCCACCGTGATGCCGCGGCCGATCGCGGCCGGCGTGTTCGGCATCGCGCGCACCACGGCGCCACCGCAGACCTCTTCTAGCGATGCGATCGTGGTTCCCGCCATGATCGAGACCACCGAGGTCTTGTCCGAGACGAATTGCTTCAGCCTGGCGCCGGCCTCGCGGAACATCTGCGGCTTCACCGCGACGACCAGAGTCTCGACCGTGCCGGCGGCCTTGACATCGGGATTGAGCGCAACGCCGTTGGCGGCAAGCGCGGTGATCTCAGGTGAGATGTGCGGATCGATCACCGCGACGCGACGCGGATCGAGCCCGCCCGAAAGCCATCCGGTCAGCATCGCGCCGCCCATCTTGCCGGCGCCGGCGAGGAGGATGGTGCCGGTGATGTTCTTGAGAGTGCTGTTTGCCATCGCTGCCGCCACACGTTCGCTGTCGTCCCCGCGAAAGCGAGGACCCCCGCGCGAGCGCTTGCGCTCGTCGCATAACCACAGTTGGTTCTAGTGGATGAAGGTGGTGGCAACAAGCCGCATGCCACAAGGGACATCACGCGGTATGGATCCCGGATCTTCGCTGCGCTCGTCCGGGACGACAGCGGAGGGCGAGGCGAGCCTTACGCCTCTCCCACCGTGTCGAACATCGCCGCGTCCATCGCCTGCGCGGTGGTCTTGCCGGCCCACACCACGAACTGGAACGCGGGAAAGTAGCGCTCGCAGGCATGGATGGCGCCGGCGAGCATGGCTTCGCATTGCGCGGTCGAGGCGGTGAGCCCGCCCGGCAGCACCAGGGCCTGGCGGTGCATGATCATGCCGGTGTTGGTCCACAGATCGAAATGGCCGACCCATAGCTGCTCATTGACCGCGGCGACGAGCCGTTGCACTTCGCTCCGCCGCGCAACCGGAATCTTCATGTCGAAGGCGCAGGCCAGATGCAGCGCCTCGATCTCGCCCATCCACGTGAAGGAGATCTGATAGTCGGTCCATTGTCCCTTGGAGACAATCGTGAGCTCGTCTTCGCCGGAGCGTTCGAACGGCCAGTTGTTGCTGGCAGCGATGTCCTCGACCACCGCGAGCGGGTGATTTCTGGAATCGATAGTGCCTTCGAGCAGGGACATTCCGTCTCGACCTCTTGCCTTTTTGTTGTCTTTGATACGCACTCGGTCGGCCCGGCGCGCTCCCTCAACGTCGCTGTCGCGATCCCCTCGGATCAGCGCGAGCCTGTCGCGGATCAAGTGATGTGATTTGCGGAATCTGCGCAACTGGCTGCCGAGTCCGTCCACAAGCCAGGACTCGTTCGTCCACAGCTCATCTCCGCCACAATTCTTAACGAATGAGAACAAATCGGAATCGGATTCGCCGATGGCGCGCCAATCGTTAATTCCGCCGGGCGAGGTCACACCCGTCATGGCGGCATGGGACCATGCGGTTTTTCATGCGGAACACGCTTGCTGCGGCCGCCGGCCGGCGTCATATTTCGCCTCAGGCCGTTCATCCCGGGCGGCCGATGTTCTCAGGGCGGGGTGAAAGTCCCCACCGGCGGTAAGGGTCGCAAGGCCCAAGCCCGCGAGCGCCTTCCCCCAAGGATCTTCCTGAAAAGGAATTTTGCCGAAGGGAAGGGTCAGCAGATTCGGTGCAACTCCGAAGCCGACGGTTAAAGTCCGGATGAAAGAGAACGGTCGGTGGCAGACGCATCGCAAGGTGCGGCTGCTTGTCGTTCCGTGTGCCCTGATTCTGGTCCTTTGAAGGAAAGCCATGAATCAGATGTTGCAAGACCCCCAAACCGAAACTTCCGAAGTCACCCAACCGCCGGTTCCGCAGGATCCGGCACCCGAGCATCCGCGCTTCGCGAAACCGCAGCGGGTGGCCTTCGTGCAGGCCTGCTGGCACCACGACGTGGTCGAGGAGGCCCGCATCGCCTTCGTGAAGGAGGCAGCCGCGCGTCACCTCAATCATGTCGACGTGTTCGAGGTGCCGGGCTCGTTCGAGATCCCGCTGCATGCGCAGATCCTCGCCAAGACGCGGCGCTATACCGCGATCGTCGCGGCGGGCCTCGTCGTCGATGGCGGCATTTACCGCCACGAGTTCGTCGCCGACACCGTGATCAAGGCGCTGATGGACGTGCAGCTCCGCACCGAGGTGCCGGTGTTCTCGGCCGTGCTGACGCCGCAGCAATTCCACGAGACCGAGGTGCACTACGATTTCTTCCGCAGGCACTTTGCGATCAAGGGCGTCGAGGTCGCGGAAGCCTGCGCCAACACACTGCTCGGGCTTGAGCGCCTGCGCGGCCAGGTCGCGGCGGGCATCGTGTAGCTGTCCGCTCACACGCCGCTGATTGTCAATCCCGTCGCCGTCCCTATAAAGTCGGCGGCGGGAGGAGGCCGGCCGTGGAGACGGGGCGGCCGACAAGATCATGTTCGAAGGACACGATCCCTATCTCGTCGCGCTCTCTGTGGTGATCGCGAGCCTGGGTGGCTATACCGGCTTTGCGCTTGCTGCTCGCATCCGCAACACGCCCGGCGTCAGCAACCGCGTTCTGCTCGCGGGTGCGGCTGCGTTTCTGGCCGTCGGCATCTGGACCATGCATTTCGTCGGCATGCTGGCCGCGCCGCTGCCGCCCGACACCGTCTATCTCGTCCTGCCCACCATCATCTCGTTCCTGATCTGCGCGCTGGTGGTCGGCATCTCCTTGTTCTTTGTCTCGATCGGCGAACCGTCCCTGAAGCGGGTGGCCTCGTCGGCCGTTTTGCTCGGCGTCGGCATCGCCAGCATGCATTATGTCGGCATCCACGGCCTCGCCGGTCATTTCGGCATCGTGCACGACAAGACTATGGTGGCGCTGTCGGTCGTGGTGGCGATCGTCACCGCCTATGGCGGTTTGCGCGCCTTCCTGGCGCAGCAGGAGGGCGTCCGGCTGATCGTCAGCTCGGTTGCGTTTGGCATCGCCGTCTCCGGCATGCATTACACGGCGATGCTCGGCATGCATTTCGAGCCGCTGACCGGCGCGGTGCATCACCATGCCGGCGGCGGTCTTGCCGCGTCGCAGCAAATCCTGTCGATCATCGTTGCGGTGCTGTGCTTCGTCATCGCAGCCGGCTTCCTGCTGTCGCTGGTTCCCGATCAACGGCGTCAGACGTCGAACTCTGTTGCTGCCGAACCGCCTGCTTCGCCGGTCGCGGCGGCCGCCATCGAACTGATCGCTGCGCCGGCTGCAGCTCCGCGCCCGGTGGCCCCGCTCGGCGGTCTCGGCCAGCCGCCCCGCGCGCCGGTTCCCCGGTTGCCGGTCGAGAGCGCCGACGGCACGCACTTCATCGAGACGGCCAATGTCCGCAGCGTCCGGGCCGATGCGCACTACACCCGTGTTCACGACGGCACCCGCGAGCGAATGTGCCCCTGGTCGATCTCGGAGGCCGAGGCCCAGCTCGACCCCTCGCTGTTCCTGCGTGTGCACCGCAGCCATATCGTCGCGATCCCCCATGTCGCGCTGGTCCGGAGAGAGGGCGATGGCGCCGTGCTCGAGCTCGACGGCCCGTCGCCGCACCGGGTGCCGGTGAGCCGGGCCAAGATCGCCGAGGTGAAGGCGCGGCTGGGGCTGGCGAATAGGCGGCAGGCGTAGAGTCGGGCCGCACGGGAGGCGCGCTCTTCCTTACCGTCCCCCTCCAGGGGAGGGTAAGTGGCCGCCGCGCCATAACGTCGCTAGCCCTGACGCAATTCGTGCGTTCCCCGCCGCAACTCGTGCGAAATCCGATGTTCCGTGCCCCAACGATTGCGGGCAGCCCTGCCGGGAGTGACCGTCCCCTCCAACGTCCGCGCCGTCACGCGCCAGAGGACGACGAGGAGGAGATGATGATCCCAGGCTCATTCAGCTATCACCGGCCGGCGAGTGTCGCCGATGCCGTCAAGCTCTTGGCAGACCTTGGCGAAGATGCACGGCCCCTGGCCGGCGGGCACAGCCTGGTGCCGATGATGAAGCTTCGGCTCGCCACCCCCGCCCATCTGATCGACCTGCACGGCATCGCCGCCCTCAAGGGCATCCGCCGCGACGGCCAAAATCTCGTCATCGGCGCGATGACCACCCAGCATGAGCTGCTGGCCTCCGACGACGTCGCCAAGGCGATGCCGATCCTGCACGAGGCGGCGCTGCTGATCGCCGATCCGCAGGTGCGCTACCGCGGCACGATCGGCGGTAATGTCGCCAATGGCGATCCCGGCAATGACATGCCGGCGCTGATGATGACTTTGGGGGCGAGCTACCGGCTCGAAAGCGCCGGCGGTGCCCGTGACGTCGCGGCCGCGGACTTCTACCAGGGCGCCTATTTCACCGCGCTCGAGCCCGGCGAGATCCTGACCTCCGTCTCGGTTCCCGTGCCCGCGGCCGGCCACGGCTCCGCCTACGAAAAACTCAAGCGCAAGGTCGGTGACTACGCCACCGCCGCCGCCGCCGTGGTCCTCACCATGTCCGGCGGCAAGGTCGCGACCTGCTCGATCGGGCTCACCAACGTCCACGAAACGCCGCTGCTCGCCACTGATGCCGCCAACGCCGTGATCGGCACCAGCCTCGATGCGGCCACGCTGAAGAGGGCAGCAGCAGCCGCCGAAGCGATCATGGCACCGGCCGCCGATGCGCGCGGACCGGTCGAATACCGAAAACATGTCGGCGGCATCATGGTGACGCGCGCGCTGCAGCGCGCCGCTGCTGTCGCGAAGTAAGGGAGAGATCAATGGCCAAAACACACGTCACCATGAAGGTGAACGGCGCCGAGGTCGAAGGCCTCGTCGAGCCGCGCACGCTGCTGGTGCATTTCATCCGCGAGAATCTGCAGATGACCGGCACCCATATCGGCTGCGAGACCACCCATTGCGGCGCCTGCACCGTCGATATCGACGGCATGTCGGTGAAGTCCTGCACCATGTTTGCGGTGCAGGCCGAGGGCAGCGACATCACCACGGTCGAAGGCATGGCCAATGCCGACGGCACGTTGTCGGCTTTGCAGGAAGGCTTCCGCATGATGCATGGCCTGCAATGCGGCTTCTGCACGCCCGGCATGATTGTCCGCGCGCATCGGCTGCTGAAGGAAAATCCCTCGCCGAGCGAGCCGGAAATCCGCATGGGCATCTCCGGCAACATCTGCCGCTGCACCGGCTACCAGAACATCGTCAAAGCCATTCAATACGCCGCCGCAAAAATCAACGGCGTCGAATTCCAGGAGGCCGCAGAATGAACGACCTCACTCCCACGCGGGAACAACGTACCGCCGCACTCGAAGGCATGGGCTGCAAGCGCAAGCGCGTCGAGGACATCCGCTTCACGCAGGGCAAGGGCAATTACGTCGACGACGTCAAGCTGCCGGGCATGCTGCATGGCGACTTCGTCCGCTCGCCGCACCCGCATGCGCGCGTCAAGAAGATCGACGACAGCGAGGCGCTGAAGGTGCCCGGCGTGCTCGCGGTCATCACCGCCGAGACGCTGAAGACCGTCAACCTCGCCTGGATGCCGACGCTCGCCGGCGACGTGCAGATGGTGCTGGCCGACGGAAAAGTGCTGTTCCAGAACCAGGAGGTCGCCTTCGTGGTCGCGACCGACCGCTATGCGGCCGATGACGGCATCAACGCGGTGATCGTCGAGTACGAGCCTCTCGCCCCGCTGGTCGATCCCTTCAAGGCGATGGACGCGAACGCGCCGGTGCTGCGCGAGGATCTCGTCGGCAAGATGTCCGGCGCGCATGGTCCGCGCAAGCACGACAACCACATCTTCGAGTGGACCGTCGGCGACAAGGAACTGACCGACGCGGCCTTCAACAAGGCCGAGGTCAAGATCAAGGAGATGATTTCCTATCACCGCACCCATCCGTCGCCGCTGGAAACCTGCCAGTGCGTCTGCTCGTTCGACAAGATCAAGGGCGAGCTGACGATCTACGGCACGTTCCAGGCCCCGCATGTGATCCGTACCGTGGTGGCGCTGATCGCGAAGCTGCCGGAGCACAAGATCCACGTCATCGCGCCCGATATCGGGGGTGGCTTCGGCAACAAGGTCGGCGCCTATCCCGGCTATATCTGCGCGGCGGTGGCCTCCATCGTCACCGGCAAGCCGGTGAAATGGGTCGAGGACCGCATCGAGAACCTGACCGCGACCTCGTTCGCGCGCGACTATCACATGACGACTGAGATCGCCGCGACGAAAGAAGGCAAGGTCACAGGCCTTCGTGTTCACGTGCTCGCCGATCACGGTGCGTTCGATGCCTGCGCCGACCCGTCGAAATGGCCGGCCGGCTTCTTCAACATCGTCACCGGCTCCTACGACTTCCCGACCGCGCATCTGGCGGTGGATGGCGTCTATACCAACAAGGCACCGGGCGGCGTCGCCTATCGCTGCTCGTTCCGTGTCACGGAGGCGGCCTACTGCATCGAGCGTGCCATGGATATTCTGGCGCAGAAGCTCAACATGGATCCGGCTGAGCTGCGCTTGAAGAATTTCATCAAGCCGGAACAGTTCCCGTATCACTCGGCGTTGGGCTGGGAATACGATTCCGGCGACTACCACACCGCCATGCGCAAGATGATGGAGACGACCGGCTACGCCGCGCTCCGGAAAGAGCAGGCGGAGAAGCGGGCCGCGTTCGCGCGCGGTGAGACCCGCGAGATCATGGGGCTCGGCGTCTCCTTCTTCACCGAGATCGTCGGCGCCGGCCCGTCGAAGAATTGCGACATCCTCGGCATCGCCATGTTCGATTCCTGCGAGATCCGGATGCATCCGACCGGGGCCGGCATCGCGCGGATGGGCACCAAGAGCCAGGGCCAGGGCCACGAGACCACTTGGGCCCAGATCATCGCGACCGAGATCGGCATTCCCGCCGACAACATCATGGTCGAGGAGGGCAACACCGACACCGCGCCTTACGGGCTCGGCACCTATGGTTCGCGCTCGACGCCGGTCGCGGGTGCCGCGATCGCCATGGCCGCACGAAAGATCAAGGCCAAGGCGCAGATGATCGCGGCCTACAAGCTCGAGGTCCACGAGGACGATCTCGAATTCGACATCGACGGCTTCCGGGTGAAGGGTCTGCCGGAAAGATTCATGTCGATGAAGGATATCTGCTGGGCGGCCTACAATTCGGTGCCGCCGGGCATGGAGCCGGGGCTGGAGGCGGTTAGCTATTACGATCCGCCCAACATGACCTATCCGTTCGGCGCTTATCTTTGCGTGATGGACATCGACGTCGATACCGGCGTGTACAAGGTCCGGCGCTTCTATGCGCTCGACGATTGCGGCACCCGCATCAATCCGATGATCATCGAGGGCCAGGTGCATGGCGGCCTCACCGAAGCCTTCGCGATCGCGATGGGCCAGGAGATCCGCTACGACGACGTCGGCAACGTCGTCACCGGCTCGTTCATGGATTTCTTCATGCCGACCGCGGTGGAGACGCCGCATTGGGAAACCGACTTCACCGTCACCCCGTCGCCGCATCACCCGATCGGCGCCAAGGGCGTCGGCGAAAGCCCGAATGTCGGCGGCGTGCCTGCCTTCTCCAATGCCGTCAACGACGCGTTCTCGTTCTTAGGGTCCACGCACATCCAGATGCCTCATGATTTCTGGCGCAACTGGAAGGCGGCGAAGGATCTCGGGGCGGTGGCGTAGTGTTGTCGTCATTGCGAGGAGCGAAGCGACGAAGCAATCCAGACTGTCTCCGCGGGACCATTTCTGGATTGCTTCGCTTCGCTCGCAATGACGGGAGAGCATAAGCATGAAAGGCCGTGACGAAATCGCGCATGCCTTGGCCGCGTCGGGCTATATCGCCGATGCGGACCTCGCGACCGCGATCTCGCTGATGCAATTGTTGCGGCGTCCGCTGCTCCTAGAGGGCGAGGCGGGCGTCGGTAAGACGGAAGTGGCGAAGGCTCTCGCCAAGGTGCACGCGACCGAGCTGATCCGGCTGCAATGCTACGAAGGTCTTGACCAATCCTCCGCGCTCTATGAGTGGAATTACCAGCGCCAGCTGCTGGCGATCCAGGCGCACCGTGGCACCGACAGCATCGAGGACCAGGTGTTCTCGGAAAAATATCTGCTGGAGCGTCCCTTGCTCGCCGCGATCCGCCGCGCGCAGGCGCCAGTGTTGCTGATCGACGAGATCGACCGCGCCGACGACGAATTCGAAGCCTTCTTGCTGGAACTGCTATCGGACTACCAGGTCTCGATCCCCGAGCTCGGCACTATTCCGGCGGTCACGATCCCGCATGTCGTGCTGACCTCGAACGGCACACGCGAGCTCTCCGACGCGCTGCGCCGGCGCTGCCTCTATCATTATGTCGACTATCCCGACGTGGATCGCGAGACCCGCATCATTCTGGCGCGCGTCGCTGGCGCCAGCCCGTCGCTGTCACTCCAGATCGCGCGCATGGTCGAGAACGTGCGCAAGGAGGAGCTGCGCAAGGTCCCCGGCGTCGCCGAGACGCTGGACTGGGCGGCGGCCCTGGTCGGCCTCGAGATCAGCGATCTCCACGACGCGCCCGAGACCGTGTATGAGACGCTGGTCTGTCTGTTGAAGACCCATGAGGACCGTGCCCGCGTCACGCCCGAGGTGACGCAGCGTCTGTTGGGGAAGGTCGCATGAGCTGTTGCGGCTCCAGCCCCGGATATGACGACCTCAATGAGGTCTCTCGTCTCGTGTCCGCGCGTCTCGCCGCCTTCCTGCGCACGCTTCGCGATGCCGGCTTTCGCGTCGGGCTCGCCGAAGGACAGGATGCGGCGACGCTGATGTCATCGGGCTATGCGGCGCGGCCAGGTCTGCTGCGCGCGGCGTTCAAGCATCTGTTCTCGGCGCGCAAGTCCGACTGGGACAAGTTCGATGGCCTGTTTGACGCGTTCTGGCTGGGCAAGCGCGTGCGCTCGCGCTCCCGCACCATCGGCTCGACGCCCGGCGCCAATAATCCCTCGCTGAAGAGCTTGCAGGACACGGCAGCGGAGCAGGGCGGTAGCCAGTCCATCACCGACCAGCTTCTGTCGTCCGATGATGCGCCGGAAGGCGGCTCCGGCGAGGGCCGCATGGAAGGCGCCTCGCGGGCGGACAATTTTGCGGAAGTCGATTTCAGGAAGCTGAGCGATCCCGATCAGGTCGCGCAGGCCCATGAGGCCGCAGCCCAACTCGCCAGGGCGATGCGCACACGGCTGACGCGGCGCGATCTGGCGCGCCGGCGCGGCTACCGGCTCGATCTCCGCCGCACCATTCATCGCAACATCAGCCATGGCGGCGTACCGATCAGCCTGGTGAAGCGGCAGCGCAAGGACAAGCCGTTGCGGCTGGTCGTGCTGCTCGATGCCTCGGGATCAATGAGCATGTATACCGCCGTCTTCCTGCGCTTCATCCACGGTGTGCTCGACCAGTTCCGCGAGGCCGAGGCGTTCCTGTTCCACACGCGCCTCGCCTACGTCTCCGACGCGATGAAGGAGAAGGACGCCGGCCGTGCGCTCGACCGGCTCTCGATCATGGCGCAGGGCGCGGGTGGTGGCACCAGGATCGGCGAGAGCCTGCAGACCTTCAACCGCTGGCACGCCGCGCGCGTGATCCATTCGCGCAGCTGCGTGATGTTCGTGTCGGATGGCTATGAGACCGGCGACGCCGCGCTGCTCGGTCGCGAAATGGCGGCGCTGCACCGGCGCTGCCGCCGCATCGTCTGGCTCAATCCGATGATGGCGTGGGAAGGCTACACGCCCGAAGCGCGGGGCATCAAAGCGGCGCTGCCGCATGTCGATCTCTATGCGCCCGCCAATTCGTTGCAAAGCCTGCGTGCGCTCGAACCCTATCTGGCGAAGCTCTGAGGATACGCCGATGACCGCCCATGTCGAAGTACTCGATCTCATTGCGCAGATGAAGGCCGCCGAGCGTGCCTTCGTGCTCGCGACGGTGGTGCGTACGGTGTCGGTGACCGCGGCGAAGGCTGGCGCCAAGGCGATCATTGCCGCCGACGGCACCATCGTCGCGGGTTGGATCGGCGGCGGCTGCGCCAAGGGCGCGGTGCTGAAGGCGGCGCGCGAGGCGCTCGCCGATGGCGAGCCGCGCATGGTCTCGGTGCAGCCGGAAAACCTGCTGGCCGAGCTCGGTGTCAGTGCAGGCGAGAGCCGCGACGGCATCCGCTTTGCCAGCAACATGTGCCCGAGCAAGGGCACGATGGACATCTTTGTCGAGCCGGTGCTGCCGCATCCCTCGCTCGTCATTCTCGGTGCGAGCCCGGTGGCGCTGTCGCTTGCGGCGCAGGCGCGCGTGCTCGGTTATCACGTCACGCTCGCCGCGCCCGCTGCCGATCTCACGGCGCAGCCGGATGTAGACGCGGTCATCGATGGTTATCACCTCAGCGAGCTCAACGACGCAAAGCGCTTCGTCGTGGTCTCGACGCAGGGCAAGGGCGACGAAGTGGCGTTGCGCGCGGCAGTCGCGACCAGGGCCGACTATCACGCCTTCGTCGGCAGCCGCCGCAAGATGGCTTCGCTCCGGGCAAAACTGATCGCGGAAGGCGCCAGTAGCGCCGCGATCGACGATTTCAAAGCGCCGGCCGGGCTCGATCTCGGCGCCATCACGCCGGAGGAGATCGCGATGTCGATCCTCGCCGAGATCACAAGGGAACGCCGGCGTGGCCAGCGCGCGGCCAATCAAACAGCAAGCAGAGAGTGAGACACCGATCATGCAGATGAACGACAGCCAGCGTATTCCCGCCTCGCGTGAACAGGTGTGGGCGGCGCTGAACGATCCCGCTGTGCTGAAGCAGTGCATCCCCGGTTGCCAGTCGCTCGATGTGACCGCGCCGAACGAGATGACGGCGACCGTGGTCTTCAAGGTCGGCCCGGTGAAGGCGACGTTCAGCGGCAAGGTGACGCTGTCCGATCTCGATCCGCCCAACTCCTATCGCATCTCGGGCGAAGGCTCCGGCGGCGTCGCCGGCTTCGCCAGGGGCGGCGCGCTGGTGCGGCTGGAATCCGAGAGTGCCGACGTGACGGTGTTGCATTACGAGGTCGATGCGCAGATCGGCGGCAAGCTCGCGCAGTTGGGAGCGCGGTTGATCAATTCGACCGCGACGAAGCTGGCGGGGGAGTTCTTCAAGTCGTTCGCCGACGTGATGAGCGCGAAGGCCGAGGCAGGCTAGCTGCTGTAGGGTGGGCAAAGCGACTTGTCCGCCGTAGCTCGAAGAGCGAAGGCGGAAGCGTGCCCACCATTCTCTATCGCAAACAAAGACGGTGGGCACGGCGCTTCGCGCCTTTGCCCACCCTACGATAGTCGCGCAAGCCCGCGCTCACCCCAGCGACACCCCAGCTTTGGCCCGGCTTATTCCGAGAGTCAGGATGCGCTGCAGGAGATCCGGATATTTGAGCCCGGCATGTAGAGCCGCCGTGGCGAACTCCTGGCTCTTGGCGATCTCGGGGTTGGGATTGGCTTCGATGAAATACGGCGTCCCGTCGGCGGCGAGACGAAAATCGATCCGCGCGTAGCCGTCGAGGCCAAGCGCTCGGTAGATGCGCTTCGCGGCGCGCTGGATGCGCGCGGTGACTTCGGGCCCAAGGTCCTTCGCCGGCCCGTCGACGATGCCGAGCTTCTCCTGATAGTCGGTGTCGTGCTTGGCTTTCTCCGTGGCGATGTGCCGTGATCTGCGCCCGCCCATGCTGCCGAATTTCAGTTCCCAAACCGGCAGGACGCGTAGCCGGTTGTTGCCGAGCACGCCGACATAGAGCTCGCGCCCCTCGATGAACTGCTCGGCGATCGCGGCGGATTCGACCCGCTCGTGGATGAAGGCGACCCGTTCCGCGAGCTTCTCGTCGGTATCGACGATCGAGGCCTGCGAGATGCCGAACGACCCGTCCATGTTCAGGCTCTTGACGATCAGCGGCAGCGCAAGGCGCGTCGGGCGTTTCACCTTGCGGCGCATCGGGAAGACGGCGAAGGCCGGCGCCGCGATCCGGCGGTGATGCACCAGCGTCTTGGACAAATCCTTGCCGCGCGCCAGGATCAGGCCGCGCGGATTGCACCCGGTATAAGGGACCTTCATCAACTCGAGATAGCTGGCGATGTGCTGGTCGTAGGCAACGTTGTTGTGGAATTCCTCCAGTAACGTGAAGACCACGTGCGGCTTGAACTCCTCGATCGCCTCGCGCACCGGCTTGATTTCGTCCTGCGCGCCGAGGGCGCGAACCTCGTGGCCGGCCGCGCGCAAGGTGCTCACCACGTCGTATTCCGTTTTCCACGCGTTGATTTCCTGCGCGGTGTATCCGTCGCTTGAGTCCGGAGGCATGAAGTCCGGATGCATCAGGACCAGAATGCGTGAGCGTCTCATAGCGCGATCCATTTGCGCCGAGACGGGCCAAACAGCGCGTGCATCGTCTTGGCGGTCACGAGGACGGTGAAATCGAGAACGAGCTTCTGTTCGAGGCCGACGGCGCGCAGGTCGAGCTCACGGCAGCGGGAGATCATATCATCGAGCACGGCATCGAGCGTGAGCTGGTTCTCGCCCGTCCACCGCGCGACCAGTTGCCTGATCTGGGCGCGGTGGCGCCTGATCAGGGCCGAAGCCGGCTTTGAGCGGTGATGCCGTGGATCGGCTGAAAACAGCCTGGAGAGGTCGCGGTCGTAGGTCTTCGGCGGCGTGAAGGCGTAGAACTCCTGCTTCTTCTTGTAATGGTCTTCGAGCGTCTGGCTGAGCCGGCCCAGCGTATCGACACGCTCTCGCGTCGTGATCAGCGGCCGCTTTCCCGCGATCTCGCTCATCAGCTCGTCGACATATTCGAGCTTCTTCAGGGCGGGCCAGCCGGCATATCGCGTCCGCCAGTTCGAGCGCGGCCGCAGCCACACCGCAAAGGTTTCGGCGAAATCTTCATCCGGATGGCTCTGCGCGTACCACAGCCGCAGATGCTGGACGTAGCGCCTGCTGGCAGGATTGGGCCGGTAGTAGCGCGGGTAGTGTTTCGACGACGGGCCGAACAGCTGCTGCCAGCGCCGGCGGCGCTGCAACTGATAGCCGTGCTGCATGGCATGGCCGGCCTCGTGACGGAGGATGGCCATGCACTCGCGCCAGGTCCCGCCCTCGACGTCGAACATCATCTTCTTCTCGAGCTTCATCAGACGGGGATGAGCGAGATAGAACGGGATGGCGATGCCCGGCACATCGCCCGGACTGAACCATTCGCTCGAGATCCATGTATGCGGCCGCAGCCGGATGCCCCGCTCTTCGAGCTCCTCATGGAGCGTGCTGACGCAGTCCTCGAGCCAGGTGCCTTTGACGGTCACCCTCAGGCTGGAGAGGCGCTGCTTGAGCAACTCGTCATCTGACAGCTTCTCCCAGGCAAATTTCCGGCTCGGCATCAGGAATCCAGGGGGCAGAGATGGTTTGGTATCCGGATGATGTCATGGGCGGCAGCCGGCAACAACCCGTGGGGCGGCGTCGTAAGGGACGGACGGCGCTCGCGCTCCCACGACCCGCTCTTGTCCGCCGAAGCCCTGGCGAAGGCGGATGCGGGGCCGCGACGAGCTTCGCTCGCGCTGAGGGGGTTGGGAGAGGGGGAGTCTCCACGGAGGCAGCATCGTAGGGTGGGCAAAGCGCAAGCGTGCCCAGCATCTTCGCGGCAACAAAAAAGGTGGGCACGGCGCTTCGCGCCTTTGCCCACCCTACGGCATCGCGAAACTTAACTTAGTCGAACAGGCTCGACACCGACTCTTCGGCCGCGGTGCGCGCGATGGCGTCCGAGATCAGGCTGGCGATCGGCAGCGTGCGGATGTTCGGAGCCTTGGTCACCGCGTCCGTCGGCAGGATCGAGTCGGTGATCACGAGCTCCTTCAGCTTCGAGCCCGCGATGCGGGCGGCCGCGCCGCCGGAGAGCACGCCGTGGGTGATGTAGGCGTAGACGTCCTTGGCGCCCTTGGCGATCAGCGCGTCGGCCGCGTTCACCAGCGTGCCGCCGGAGTCGACGATGTCGTCGATCAGGATGCAGGTGTAGCCGGCGACGTCGCCGATCACGTTCATGACCTCGGATTCGCCCGCCCTCTCGCGGCGCTTGTCGACGATCGCGAGCGGGGTGTTGATGCGCTTGGCAAGGCCACGTGCACGCGCCACGCCGCCGACGTCAGGCGAGATCACCATCGTCTTGGAGAGGTCGAACTTGTCCTTGATGTCGCGCACCATCAGCGGCGCCGCGTAGAGATTGTCGGTCGGGATGTCGAAGAAGCCCTGGATCTGGCCGGCATGCAGGTCGAGCGTCATGACGCGGTCGACGCCGGCCTGCGTGATCAGGTTGGCGACGAGCTTGGCCGAGATCGGCGTGCGCGAACCCGATTTGCGGTCCTGCCGGGCGTAGCCGAAATAGGGCAGCACCGCGGTGATGCGGCGTGCCGAGGAGCGGCGCAGCGCATCGGTGATGATCAGCAGTTCCATCAGATGGTCGTTGGCGGGGAACGAGGTCGACTGGATGACGAAGGCATCCGAGCCGCGGACGTTCTCCTGGATCTCGACGAAGATCTCCATGTCGGCGAAGCGCCGTACCACCGCCTTGGTCAGCGGCAGGTCGAGGCCTTGCGCGATCGCCTGCGCGAGGGCCGGATTTGAGTTGCCGGCGACAAGCTTGATGGAGCCGTTCTTGGCCGACATGGACGCTTCCTCCCGCGCTTTGCTGGATACGACGTTCAACATCAGAGAATACCCACTGGAAGCACGGTTACGACGGGCGAGGAAATATCAGGCCGGGGGCTGCAATGGCAACCCGGGATGCTACGTTTTCCCTCCGAAATCCTGAGTCCGGCCAACGGTTTGGCCGCAACTTGGGGCCGTGGTTTAGCGGGGGTTATCGCTCGCATAGCCCAGCGCCGAGGCCGGCATCTCGGCCGCCGGAGCCTCCGGGATCACGCTGGCCACCGCCGGTCCCCGCAAGCCGGGAGCAGTGCTCGGCGCGTCCGGCGTGCCGTTGATCATGTTGGAAAGTCCGCTGAATCCGGCCTGGGCGATCTTCCGCAGCACGAGGTCGTCGGCGGCGCCCCAGGGATCGCGGCCGCCCTTGGCGGCGGTCAGTTCCTCGCCTGAGAGGCGCAATGCCCGCTGCTGGTTGGCGTCGTAGACGTCCCAGACCCAGGCGATCACGGTCTTGCCGCGCACGATTTGGGCGGAGAGGTAACTGCGCACGCGATAGGCAGCCGTCCCCTCGCGGGAGACGACGGACAGGCTGCGCAGCTTGGATTCGCTGTCGAGCACGCCGACCATGCGGTCGAACACCTGCGGGGGCGGCCCGTCGATCGATTCGAAGGCCACGGTCGCCCCGGAGCCGGCGCTCGGCGCCATCGCATAGGAGTTGGCGGCACCGCCGCCGCCGGCGCAGCCGCCAAGCGCGGTCGCTACCGCCAGCAACATGACCGCCAGCACGCGCGAACCCGCGCGGCCCAGGATGAATGACGCGTCCCTCATTATGGGGGCAGCGATATCGTTAAAACGCATTAACGTCTAGGGCGGGAATGCTACATCGGCCCTCTGGAGCACATCGCGGCCGGGGCCGGTGGGCGGCCCGGCCGCGATGTGCATGCTCGCTCAGGCTGCCAGATGATGTCGCATCGCAGCCTGGATCCACACCCATTCCCGGTTTGGGCTGGAGTCGGGGGACTGCCCTCTCATGATGGCTACCAGTTCCCAATAGCGGTTCGCGCGAGCATCGTGCCGGACATATTTCGTGCGCATCCAGTTACGGAAGCCGGCGTCGGGCTTCTGGTTCAGCAGGCGAGCCGAGATCTCCAGCCAATCCCGCGCCAGCTCATTGGCTTGCGCGGATGACGGTTCAAGCCCCTGTTCGATGGCTTGCTTCGCCCTGAGCACTATGGCGTCGCTGGCTTCCTGACAGGCCTTCATATCGATGACCTCGCGATCCCAGACATCACCGGCGTTGGCTCGCATATTGGCGATGAAGGAGGGATCGCTCAGGAGGGCTGCAAGCTCGATCCATGCGTCGCATTGCTCAGGCGTTGGCTCGTCGGGCAGTTCCGGGACGGTCGCTTCCACCATCTGGCGGACCCATTCCTGATCGATGTTGATGCCGTCGGACACTCTTTCAAAAAAGCGTTCAACCACGTTGCGTCGTTCCACGCGGGACAGTTGCGTCATGCTCCAAAATCTCCTCAGATCGGCTTCGGTGAGTTGCGGTGATCGCAACGCAGCCCGCAGCGCGGCGGCGACGCGGCGCTGAGCGGCGATCTCCGCCTCCAGCGCTTCGAGCCGTAGCTTCAGAGCCTCGGCAAGCGACAGCTCCTGGCGGAGGACCTCCCGGATCGCATCCAGGCCAAGGCCGGCATCACGGAGACAGCGGATGAGCTCCAGTCGGACGAGTTCGCTATCCGTGAAGACGCGGTAGCCGCTCGCAGTTCGGTCTGCCGGCGGCAACAATCCCTCGTCCGAATAGAAGCGAAGCTTGCGGACCGAGATGCCGCAGAGCCGTGCCGCTTCGCCGATGCTGTAGGTGCGTTGCTTCATTCCGCGTTTCTGCGGTTTCCAGCAGGTGGAGAGTCAAGGCCGTTTTGAAGCAGGAACGAAGCGACGGCCAGCTTACCCCTCGAGCGCTATCGCGTGAATGTGGCGGCCGTAATCCGGCTCCTTGCGATGCACCGAGCGGCGATAGCTGAAGAAGCGCTCGTCGGCATAGGTGTCCAGGCCGAGGTCGTCGATCATCAGGATGCCGGCGGCTTCGAGCCGCTTCCGGATGAAGCCGGCGAGGTCGAACATCGCGTGTCCGGCGCGCACCGACGGGATGAAGAACATGGCGTTGTCCGCGTCCACCTCGATGAAGCGCGCCACGAACTCGTTGCCGACCTCGTAGCTGTCCTGGCGGATCAAGGGGCCGATCGCGGCGATGATCCCGCTGCGCGTGGCGCCGAGCTTCTCCATCGCCGAGATCGTCTGTTCCAGCACGCCGGTCAGCGCGCCCTTCCAGCCGGCATGGGCGCCGCCGATCACGCGCGCGTTGGGATCGACGAACAGCACCGGTCCGCAATCGGCGGTGGAGACGCCGAGCGCGATGCCGGGTGTTGTCGTGACCAGCGCATCGCCCTTCGGCCGCGGCCCGCTCGGCCACGGCGCTTCGGCGACGAGGACATCGGGCGAATGGATCTGGTGCAGGCTGATGAAGCGCTCCGGGGCGACGCCGACATGCTCGGCCATGCGGCGGCGGTTCTCCGCGACATGCGCCGGATCGTCGTTGGAGCCGAGCCCGCCATTGAGCGCCGAATAGATCCCGCCCGAGACGCCGCCCTCGCGGGTGAAGAAGGCGTGGCGCAGGCCGGGCACGGCCGACAGCAGCGACGAAGCAAGCGTCATGAGGCGCCTCCGGCCCGTTCGAGATCGCTGAGGCCGGCGATGCCGGTCAGCCGCGGCTCGGAGATGCCGAGCACCTTGAACATCGAGCCCATGCCGCTGCGCCCGGTATCGGTCAGGCGCTTGAGCGCCACTGAAATGTCGGTCGCAACGTCAGGCGTCGCCTTCTGCATCAGGGCAGCCGCGCGGGTATCGATGCCGACGCGTTTGAGGAAATCACCCTGCGTCACCGGGCCGTGCGCGCGGGCGCCGACATCCTCGGCCGCGCGCGCCAGCGCCTGGAAGTCGACATGGGCGGTGACGTCGGCCTGGCCCGGTGCCTTCAGCGGATCGGTGAAGGTGTGGCGCGCGATCGCCTGGAAGGTGTCGCCGGCATCGCTGCGCAGATGGCCGTAGTCGATGATCAGCGCCGCGCCGTCCTGGTCGCGCACGCGCGTGGCGAGCTTCATGATCTCGCCGTCGGGCCGCCATTCGAACACGGCGCCGACGGGAGCGGCGCGTACCAGAGGCGGCAGCAGCACGTCGAAGCGCGGCGTCGGGTCGGCAGCCGCGCCGAATTGAAGCTTGCCGTTGGGATCGATCTCGATCACGCGCTCGTGCCAGCCGTTCTCGCGCTTCACCATCTGGTGGATCGGCAGCACGTCGAAATATTCGTTGGCGAGGATGATGCTTGGGCCTTCCGGCACGTCGTCGATGCTGTCGTGCCAGGCGATGTTGCGCACGCCCGCCAGCGTCGCACTCTGCCGCTCGCGCAGCACGGGATTGACCTCGACCATGTGGACATGAAGCGCCTGGTAGAGCGGCGGCAACACGCGCAGTGCGCGCAGCGCATCCGCCATCATGGTGCCGCGGCCGGGGCCGAGCTCGATCAGCCGCAGGAATTGCGGCGAGCCCATCTGCTTCCACACCGAGGCGGTCCACAGCCCCAGGAGCTCGCCGAACATCTGGCTGACCTCGGGCGCGGTGGTGAAGTCGCCTTCGCGCCCGAGCGGATCGCGCGAGACGTAATAGCCATAGCGCGGATGCATCAGGCACAGTTCCATGTACCGCCAGACCGGCATGGGCCCTGAGGATTTGATCAGCGCCTTGATCTCGTTGAGTAGCGGCTGTTCGGTCACGGTCTGTCTTCTCGAAAGGAATTAACTGATGGCCCCGGCGGGCTTCGGCGCGCCGCGCCTGACAGCCAATACAATAAGTATGAGGCCTACAATAAGCATCGGGATCGACAACAGCATGCCCATGGTTAATCCGCCCCAGAGGAAGCCGAGCTGGACGTCCGGCTCGCGGAAATGCTCGCCGGCGATGCGGGTCAGGCCATAGATCAGGATGAAGGCGCCGAGGATCATGCCGGGCCGCTTCAGGGCGCCGAAACGGATCATCACCGCGAGCACGGTGAACAGCAGGATGCCCTCCATGCCGGCCTCATAGAGCTGGCTCGGATGGCGCGGCAGCTGCGAGGGATCGTTGGGGAAGATCATCGCCCAGGGTAGGCTGGGGTCGGTGGCGCGGCCCCACAATTCGCCATTGATGAAATTGGCGATGCGTCCGAGCAGCAGCCCGACCGGGGCGACCGCCGTGGTGATGTCGCCCAGCGACAGGATCGAGATGCGGTTGCGATAGGCAAACCACATCACTGCGACGACGCAGCCGAGGAAGCCGCCATGGAAGGACATGCCGCCCTCCCACAATTTGAAGATCGCGGCGGGGTGATCGATGAAGAAGGGCAGATTGTAGAACAGCACATAGCCGGTGCGGCCGCCGAGGATGATGCCGAGCGTGACCCAGAGGATGAAGTCGTCGATCTGCACCAGCGACATCGGCGGGGGGCCGCTCCACAGGCGCTCTTTCTTCAGCAGCGAGCGCGCATAGAGCCAGCCGAACACGATGCCGCTGATATAGGCCAGCGCATACCAGCGGATCGCGAACGGACCGATCTCGATCGCGATCGGCCTGAAGGCGGGAAAGTCGATGAGCAGAAAGGGCATCAGGCCTTCTAGACTTAAACGAGATTGCGGCGATAGAGCGCCAGCAGCCGCTCCCAATGCCGCTCGGCGGCGTCGCGGTCGTAGACCGGACGCTTGGGGAAGGCGAAGCCGTGATGCGTGCCGGGATAGATCTCGACCTCGGCTTTCGCGCCGCTCATGCCCTGTTTGACCTTCTCGATGACCTCGGCGGGCGCGTAGATGTCGGTCTCGGCGCAGGCGAAATAGAGTTCGGCCCTGGTCTTGCCGGCGGCGAGATGCGGGCTGTTGTCTTCGTCGGTCGCCAGATGCGTTCCGTAGATCGAGGCGGCGGCCTTGACGCGGTCGGCAAAGTGCGTGGCCGCGTTGACGGCGTAACGGCCGCTCATGCAATAGCCGACGGTGCCGACGATTTTCGTATTGGCAGCCGCCTGGCCCTCGGCATAGGTGAGCAGGGCCCTGGTATCCTCCATGATCATGGGAATGTTGAGCGAGGCCATGAGCTGGAACATGCGCTTGCGCTCGGGTGCATTCGGATCGGCCGGCAGCGCGCCGAGCTCCATCACGCCGGAGCGGTAATAGAGGTTCGGCAGCATCACGTAATAGCCCGAGGTGGCGAGCCGGCGCGCCATGTCGCGCAGCTCCTCACGGATCGCCGGCGCATCCATGTAGAACAGGATGACCGGAAACGCCCCGCCGCGTTCGGGATGGGTGATGAAGGTTGCGGTGTGGCCGTCCTTGGTGGGAATCGCGATCTGCTGATCGATCATCTCGTGCGCCTTCTGATTCTTGTTATGCAGGGACGTTGAATACGATTGCAAGGAAACCGGGGCATGACAAGGATACCGCCGATCGGCCCTTGAACCGTTTCGCCCGGATTGCCATTGTCTTTTCGCGCGTTCGCGCAAAGTTTATCTGAGGCCGCCAGGAGACCGACATGACCCAGACCAACAACCGGTTTTTCGACGAGATCGGCCGCCTGATGAACGACGCCGCCGGTGCCGCCCAGGGCGTCAAGCGCGAGTTCGACACCGTGATGCGCACCCAGGCCGAGAAATTCCTGCGCGACATGGACCTGGTCAAGCGCGAGGAGTTCGAGGCGGTCAAGGACATGGCCCGCCTCGCCCGCGAGGAGAACGAGGCCCTGAAGGCGCGCATCGTGGCGCTGGAGGCCAAGCTCGGCGGGTAGGGCCGTCGTACGGCGCTCTTCCTTACCCTCCCCTGGAGGGGGAGGGTCGATCGCGCGCAGCGCGAGCGGGGTGGGGTGACAGTCTCGCCGCGTCGAACAGTGCCCGTGGGGAGGGATCACCCCACCCCGGCTCACATTTCGCTGCGCTCAATGTGAGCCGACCCTCCCCCTCCAGGGGAGGGTAAGAGCCCGGGCTGCCCGCCCATTCTCCTTGTCATTTCCGCGTCTTCCGGGTAAAAGCCCGCCAAGTTCACGGCCCCCGCACCCCTGGAGGCTTGCTGTGAGCTATGCCATGGGCCGCGCTGCGGCCCATTAACTTTTGCAAAAACAAGGACTTAACGACATGGCGACGACCGTCAAGGAATTGAAGGCGACCGCACGTCCGAAGAGCGGCAAGGGGGCCGCCCGGGCTGAGCGTCGCGCCGGGAGAGTGCCCGGAGTGATCTATGGTAACAACCAGCCCCCGCTCCCGATCTCGGTTGACGATCGCGAACTGCGCACGCGCATCCTCGCCGGCCGGTTCCTGACCACGCTGGTCGACGTCGAGCTCGACGGCAAGAAGCACCGCGTGATTCCGCGCGACTATCACCTCGATCCGGTCAAGGACTTCCCGATCCATGTCGACTTCATGCGGCTCGGCGAAGGCGCCACCATCCGTATCAGCGTGCCCTTGCACGTGGTGAAGGCCGAAGGTTCGCCCGGCGTGAAGCGCGGCGGCGCTGTCAACATCGTCGCGCATTCGATCGACCTCGAATGCGGCGTCGAGAGCATCCCGCAATTCATCGAGGCTGATGTCGGCTCACTCGAAATCGGTCACTCCCTGCATCTGGCCGACATCAAGCTGCCGGCCGGCGTGAAGGCGCTGACCCGCGAGGACGCGACCCTCGTCACCATCGTGCCGCCGTCCGGCTACGCCGAAGAGCAGAAGGCCGCGGCTGCGGCTGCAGCTCCGGGCGCTGCTGCGGCTGCTCCGGCGGCTGGCGCTGCGGCTCCGGCTGCGGGTGCTGCTGCTCCGGCTGCGGCTGCCAAGGCTCCCGCCGGCGGCGACAAGAAGAAGTAATCTCTCAAAGCCGGCGCGCGATCCTTGATCGCGCGCCGAGCGAGGGGCGCGCCGCGACATGCGACTCTTTGTTGGGCTCGGCAATCCCGGCGCGAAATACGCACGTAACCGGCACAATATCGGCTTCATGGCCGTCGACGAGATCGCGCGGCGGCAGGGCTTTGCGCCATGGCGCCGCAGGTTTCAGGGCGAGACCTCGGAAGGTGCGCTCGGCACTGAGCGCATCATCCTGCTCAAGCCGACGACCTACATGAATGACTCGGGCCGTAGCGTTCAGGAAGCGGCAAGCTTCTTCAAGATCGCGCCCGGCGACGTCACCGTGTTCCACGACGAGCTCGAACTGCCGCCGGGCAAGGTGCGGGTGAAGATCGGCGGCGGCATCGCCGGCCACAACGGCCTGCGCTCGATCTCGGCGCACATCGGCAACGACTATCGCCGGGTCCGGCTCGGCATCGGTCATCCCGGCGTCAAGGAACTGGTGCACGGCCACGTGCTGTCGGACTTTGCCAAGGCCGACAACGACTGGGTGGCGACGCTGTGCGAGGCGGTGGCCGAGCACGCGGCACTGGTTGCCAAGGGCACGGACGCGACCTTCGCCAACAGGGTGCATCTCGCCATGCAGGCGAAGGGCTTTTTGACCAAGGACGAGAACGGCAAGGAATAGGGCGCCGTTTTCTCCGTCAAGCCCGGCCATGACGAATACGGATAGAGGACGACCATGGGATTTAAATGCGGGATCGTCGGGTTGCCCAATGTCGGCAAGTCGACCTTGTTCAATGCGCTGACCGAGACGGCCGCGGCGCAGGCCGCGAACTATCCGTTCTGCACCATCGAGCCGAATGTCGGCGAAGTCGCCGTGCCCGATCCGCGGCTCGACAAGCTCTCGGCCATCGCCAAATCGGCGCAGATCATCCCGACCCGGCTGACCTTCGTCGACATCGCCGGCCTCGTGCGCGGCGCCTCCAAGGGTGAAGGCCTCGGCAACCAGTTCCTCGCCAACATCCGCGAGGTCGATGCCATCGCGCATGTCGTGCGCTGCTTCGAGGATTCCGACATCACGCATGTCGAGGGCAAGATCGCCCCGCTCGCCGACATCGAGACCATCGAGACCGAGCTGATGCTCGCCGACCTCGACAGCCTCGAGAAGCGCGTCGACAACCTCACGAAGAAAGCCAAGGGCAACGACAAGGACGCCAAGGAGCAGCTCGACCTCGTCAACCGCACGCTGGTGCTGCTGCGCGAGGGCAAGCCCGCCCGCCTCGTCGAACGCAAAGCGGAGGAGGAGCGCGCCTTCGGGATGCTCGGCCTGCTGTCGTCGAAGCCCGTGCTCTACGTCTGCAACGTCGAGGAAGGCTCGGCCGCCACGGGCAATTCGTTCTCCAAGGCGGTGGAGGAGCAGGCGGCCAAGGAAGGCGCCGTTGCCGTCGTCATCTCCGCCAAGATCGAATCCGAGATCGCCACCATTTCGCGCGAGGAACGCGCCGACTTCCTGGAGACGCTGGGTCTCGAAGAAGCCGGCCTCGATCGCCTGATCCGTGCCGGCTACACCCTGCTCGACCTCATCACCTATTTCACGGTGGGCCCGAAGGAAGCGCGCGCCTGGACCATCTATCGCGGCACCAAGGCCCCGGGCGCGGCCGGCGTGATCCACACCGACTTCGAGAAGGGTTTTATCCGCGCCGAGACGATTGCGTATGAGGACTATGTCGCGCTGAACGGCGAAGCCGGCGCCCGCGATGCCGGCAAGTTGCGTCTCGAAGGCAAGGAATACGTCGTCGCCGACGGCGACGTGATGCATTTCAGGTTTAATACGTAAGACTCGAAAGAGCGCTCTCGTAGGGTGGCAAAGGCGCATCGCGCCGTGCCCACCATCTATCCAATATAGCGACGGAAGAGGTGGGCACGCTTCGCTTTGCCCACCCTACGGCGCCTACGCCTGCCTCACCGCGCCCCGCCGCCCTGATCGCGGATCGCGCCGAGATGCTCGTTGATGCGGAAGACGATCAGGATCAGCTCCGCGGCGATGCGCGAGAACACGATGCCGACGACGATGCTCGCGATCGACGACAGCAGCACCAGGAAGCCCCCGAACGGGCTGATCGCCATCGTCGCGAGACCGGAGAAGATTCCGGAAAGGCCGAACAGGCAGATCAGCGCGATCACCAGCCAGTAGAAGGTCTTGATGATCGTCGGCGTGATGAAGCGGTCCCATTGAAACAGGTCGCTGAATGAAAACATTGCTCTCCCCAGGGCAAATCGGGACTTCAAATCGGGCCTCGACCGACGGATCCTGGCCCTCGGCTGATCCGACTCAGATCAACGCCGCCGCGTCTTATGTAGCACGAGCCATGCGGGCCAGCGGGTTGAGATTGCCGCAAAGTGCGGCCACAATCTGTCATTTCCGCCAACCAATCCCAAGATGCCCCTGACCTTCGAAGATTTCCCGCCCGGCCGGTTCGGAACATTCGGCCCGCGCCATGTCACCCGCGACGAGATCTTGGCTTTCGCCGCCGAGTTCGATCCACAGCCGATGCACCTCGATGAGGAGGCCGCGGCCAACAGCATGCTGCGCGGCCTGTCCGGCTCGGGCTGGCATCTCTGCTCGCTGATGATGCGGATGATGGCCGATGGCTTCATCACGCGCGCCGCTTCGCTCGGCTCGCCCGGCGTTGACGAGGTGCGCTGGCTGTCGCCCTTGCGGCCCGGCGACGATCTCATGCTCGACGTCGACGTGCTGGAGGCGCGCGCCTCGAAGAGCCGCCCCGAGCTCGGCATCGTCAAGTTCAAATGCACGGTGCGCAATGCCAGGGGCGAGGCGCTGTGCGAAATGACGTCGCCGATCATGATCAAGCGGCGCGAGGGAGCAGTCTGATGCCCTTCTTCGAGGAGATCGAGATCGGTCACCGCCGCGAGATCGGCGCCTATACGTTCACCGCGGAGTCCATCAAGATTTTCGCCGCAAAGTTCGATCCGCAACGCTTCCACCTCGACGAGGAGGAAGGCAAGAACTCGCTGTTCGGCGGGCTCGCCGCCTCGGGCTGGCATGTCGGCTCGGCCGGCATGAGCCTGCTTGTCGCCGACGGCCAGCGTGTGGCGCGTGAGGCCGCTTCGCGCGGCGAGGAGGTCGCGGTGTGGGGCCCGTCGCCGGGCTTTCGCGATCTGCGCTGGATCAGGCCGGTGCTCGCCGGCGACACCGTGGCCTACGTCAACGAAGTCATCGACAAGCGCAGCTCGGCCTCGCGCCTCGGCTGGGGCATTCTGACGGCCCGCACCACCGGCACCAACCAGCGCGGCGAGGAGGTCTATTCCATCACCGCCAGCGCCTTCGTGCCGATGCGGAAGGGCGTGTAATTTAGAATCGATCGAGCCGCGGCTTCCTTAACCTCTCCCCTTAAGAACGGGGAGAGGGAGAAAAGAGAAACCGAGCGAGTGTTGCCTCCGCGCTATGGACGCGATTCCGGGCGGCTGCCATAAGCCCCCGAGATGGCTGGCCCGCGAAGCAGCTGGCGGAACCATCGAGTTGCTAACCAATTATGAACCTGTCGCTGTCTAATTGAAACGAATTGGGCAGAGAACAGGGGACGAGGACCATGGCAGACCGCGGCGCACTCAAGCTGGTGGGATTTATCTTTGCGACCGCGACGCTGGCAGTGATGCTGGTCGCCGGCATGGTGGTGAAGGGCTATGCCGATGGCGGCTACACCCTGGAAGCCTCGACGGTCGACGCGAGCCGTTAAGGGCTCGTTAACTTTTCGCGCCGCCTTCCGGGCCCGCCGTCAGCGGCTATAGACGAACGCCAGCACCGCGATCGCGATCGCCAGCAATCCGACGAAGCGCAGCATGATCGTGCCGAACTGGTTCGGCGCGGGCCGCAGCGGGATAGGGTCCGTATTGTCGGGCCGAATGCTTTCCATCTGAAATGTCCCCAGGCCCGGCCGCAAGGCTGCGGGCGCTTGGCATTGGTCGGCGCCGGGGCGCGGAGGGTTCAAAGGGGATGTTGTCGCCCGCGCGGCGCTCACCAAACCCTCCGTCGTCATGCCCCGCGAAGGCGGGGCATCCAGTACGCCGCGGCTTCTCGGCTCAATCACTGTCGTCTCTGGAATACTGGATCACCCGCTTTCGCGGGTGATGACGCCTGTACAGGAGAGACGGAGTACCGCTTCACTCTCGCGAATCAAAACCGCCGCGCCCCTTGCGGAACGCGGCGGCTGGTGATGCCAGACGTGAGTGATCAGCTGTTGCGCAGGCCGTCGGCGGCGCGCTTCCACTGCGCGACGTTGTCGGCGATCATGCGGGTCGACTTCATCGCGGCCTGGCTGAGCTGGGCATAGCCGGAGATCTCGCGCTGGACGCGCTGGCCTTCGGCATGGAGCAGGTCGCGCAGGCTCTCGAGCTCGGAGATCAGGTTCTCGATCTCGGCGAGCGAGGTGCCGGCGACGCGCTGGATCAGCGAGTTGACGTTGGTGACGGTGGCTTCCGCGCTCGGATCGAGCGGCGGCGCGTCGGTGGTGCCCGATGCCGGCCGGCGCAGATAGGCGATGTCGTTGCGGACGAAGTCACGGATGCCGGCTTCGACTTCCGTCACTGCGGCGAGGTTGTTGTCGACCGTCTCGGTCTCGGTGGATTCGGTCTTTTCCGGACGCATGGCGTTCATCGTTATTCCCCTGTTCGCGTTGAGCGCAGCGCGAGGGTCCCCCGCACGACGAGTTCGGTCATTCGACTAGGGCGTCGGATTTTGACCGCAACTTGGCCGAGATACGGCAAGGGCGGACGATTCGGGGGCTTTGCCGTGGCGTATGGTTACGAGTGTCTGAATGGCCGGGGGTAACGAAGTTCCATCCCCCTCATGGTTCGAGACGCGCGTTCCGAGTTCCTCAGGATGAGGGGAGAGAGTGGAGCGCTTAAGCTACCAGCTCTTCTTGAAGCCCGCCGTCAGGCTCTTGTTGATCGCGCCCTGCGAGGTCTCGCCGACCGAGCCGGAGACGGTGACGTTGTCGAACAGCTTTTGCTCGGCGCCGACCTTGCGCAGCCATTTGTCGTCGGTGGTCGACAGCGACTGGCCGGCGGTGATGCTGGTGCCGGTGTCGGTGAGGGTGACCTTGGCGGTCTGATCCGTCTCGTAGTTGCGCGTGACGTGCCCGCCGACGCCCGGCACCGCGGTGGTGCCCTGCTGGTTGACGCTGTAGCCGTTCTGGAGCGTCAGCGACGTGTCGCTCGACAGCGGCACCGACTTGATCAGCGACGCTCCGATCTTGCTCTGCTCGGCGCCGGGATCGACCCGGGCTTCCACCGCGGTCTTGTCCCAGATCGAGCCGGCGCCCGGCGCGGTCGCCGCCGCCCAGGCGCTGCCGGATGATTGCGGCAGGCTGCCACCATTGGTGGCCTTCTGCGCCAGCAGCTCGGACATCGTCCGCGGCTCGCTCGTCACCGTCATGTCGGCGCCGATGCGGGCGTCCCAGAACGAGGAGACCGACTGCTTCACCGTCACCGCCGAGGAGCCGTTGGCATTCGCGTTCGACGACCAGTTCAGGCCGTCCTTGGCGGCGGCCTGGGCGCGCTTCTTGGCGGCCATGACGTCGTTGCCGGTGCCGGCGTCGACCGCGAGCTGGCTCCAGTCGAGCTTGTCGACGTCGATGCCTTTGAGCACGTCGGGGTCGTTGACGTCGGGGGCCTCGGCGGTCTCTGCGGCCTCGGCCTCATTGTCGGGCGCGGCCGCGGCGGGAGAGAACGGCGGAATGATCTGCGCCGAGACCGTCAGAACCGAGCCTAAAATGAATGTGGCCGCCAGCACCGGCAGCCTGGTCCAGCCAAAACCTGTCGAGAATTCCATCGTCCTGCCCGCGAGCCCAACGCATGCTTGCCGCCACTATAGTGTGGCCTTCGGTGATGACCATGCGCCATTCGGTCCGCTCAACACATGGTGATCTATCGTTGCGAAATTGTGGCGGCTCGCCTCGGCCACAGCATGATCCGGACCCGAAGGGCCGCGCCAGCGCAAAGCGTGCAGCGGTTTTCCCTCGCGACAAACGCGGAACGCGTTTGCGCGGAGATATGCTCAAACAACAAAAATAACGAACCAACGGGCCGCGCGAAAGGCGCGCGCCCGATGACGAGCTTCGCCACGACGACATCCGGCGGGGCTGGAGGCCAGGACGCGGGTCGGGCGAGCATCAATCATCGGTCCCGGCAAGGGGGGCCCGTTGGCGTCCCCCTCAGCCGACGCGGGTCATCTTCGGCAGATGAATGGCGCGGCCGAGTGCCTGTTCGACCAGATCGAAGGTGTCGACCAGCACGCGCATGCTGATCAGCTTGCCCGCCCTGAACTGGGCGAACTGCGCGACCCGCAAGCTGATCGGCTTGTCGGAGTCCAGCGCGGTCAGCGAATAGCGCAGCATCGAGGCGGCGGAATCCACGCCGAGCATGATGCTCTCGCGGTCGAAGCGGCGGACACGGAAATTGTCGGCGAGCTGGCGGATGACGTCGAGCACGGCGTCCCGGCCCTGGCGCGCGCCGAGGAACGGAAACATGTCGATCGGGCCGTAGATCGCCCACTCGACGTCCTCGTCGATCAGGGACTCGATGTCACTGAAATCCCGGTCGTTCACCGCGCGGTGCAACGCGCGCGAGAAACGCCAGAGGCTGTGCTCTGTCATTTGGGGGCGTCCTGAAGCTGGCTTGCAGAAAAAAACGGAAAACAACCCCATGCACAGCAATGTGCCCCGGGGCCGCTCAACTCATTTGTATACGAATAAAATACGCAACTTCGGCCAAAACGCAATTCACGTTTTTGCAATGCACAATTGATGCGGCTTTGTGAGATTTACAACAGAACCCCGTAATCTCCCGGTCTCTGCTTCACCTCTGCCCGTAAGAAAGGAAGAAGGGTCATCCCCCGTCGGCCCGCGCGCCCACGATCAGCGGCCCGATCTCCCGCTCCAGCACCTGCTGCACCAGATCATAGGAATCGATGATCTCGCGGATCTGCGCCACCAGTCCGCCCCGGAAGCTATAGAACACCGCCATGTCGAACTGCACGACGCGATCGTTGCTGCGCTTCTTGAAGTAGGTGTGCAGGTAGGTCGCGACCTCGTCGCCGTCGGCGAGGATGTGCGGCGCCTTGTAGCGGATTTCGGAATAGCGCGACCAGACCGTCTGCCACAGCGCACGCAATTCGGCCTTGCCGTGGCGCGGCACCATGTGCGGCAGCACGTCGATCGGCGCGTGGGTGAGAAAGTCGACGTCGTCGGTGCAGCACGACAGCGCGGCCTCGATATCGCCGCGCCCAAAACTGTCCAGCAGATGCAGCACGCGTTGCCTGTTCAGCGATTCAACCGTCATGCCGCTCCCGCCCTCGTGGAGTGTGGAATGCAAACGCCGATGCGGGCTCTGCGGGTCCATCAATCCGCAAAAACACAGGCGTCCGGATCATATGACGCGCAGATGCAATACCGGGTTCATGATATGCAATTAACGGTTGCGTTTATGGTCGCCTGCACGAATTCAAGCGGATTTTCGTGGCCCCCGATGACGCCGCATGCAAACCGGCGGGCGCGCCCCGCCATGCACGGCGCACTGGAACCCGCGCCCATCGGTGCTCGTTGAGACGCCGAAAACTGATCCGGAGACATCGATCATGAAATCCCCGCTTCTCACCGTCGCCGCAGCACTTCTGATGCTGGGCGCGACCTCCGCCGCCAACGCCAAGGGCTGCATCAAGGGCGCCGTCGTCGGCGGCGTCGCCGGCCATTATGCCGGCCATCACGGCGTCCTGGGCGCCGCCGCCGGCTGCCTCTACGGCAGGCATCACGCCAAGGAGCAGGACAAGCAGCAGCAACAGCAGGGCCAGGTGAACGGGCAGGGGAAGTTGTAGGCGCGAACGGCACCACATGCTCCCTCGTCATTCCGGGGTGCCGCAAAGCGGCGAGCTATGACGCGCAATTGCGCATCTGAGAATCCATAGCCCCGACAAGCGCGGACGACACTCCGTCGTCTACCTCTTCTTCCACCCGCCCCGCCGTCCCGGCTGCCCGCCTGTCGACTTCGGCGCCGGCCCGAACTCCGGCCCCGACTGCCGTGAGTCCGTCGGCTGGATGATCCGGCTCGTGCTGCCGAACGGCTTTGCCGGCAGGCTCGCGTTCTCGCGATAGGGCAACGACTCCGGCCCGTGCATCTCGTCGAGATGTGGCTTGTGCACTTTCGAGCCGCTGCCGCCGCCGCTGGCTTTCAGCGCGGAGCTCACGGTTTTCTTCTTCATCGCGCTGACGGGCAGGTTGGCGGCGTCGCCATACTTCTTGGTGCCGGCGTAGGCGCCGGCCTTGCCCTGCACCGTGCGCTGCTTGACGGTGGGGTCGTCGACCACTGCGAGCTCGGTGGCGCGCAGGCGCTTGACTTCGTCGCGGAGGCGGGCGGCTTCCTCGAAGTTCAGATCGGCTGCGGCCTCGCGCATGCGGGTTTCGAGATCGGCGAGCACGGCTTCGAAATTGTGGCCGATCGAGATGACGTCGTCGGTCATGTCGTGGCCGCCGACCTCGACCAGCACGTGGTCGCGCTCGTAGACGGAGTTGAGGATGTCGCCGATCTGCTTCTTCACGCTCTCCGGCGTGATGCCGTTGGCGGTGTTGTACTCGACCTGCTTTTCGCGGCGGCGGTTGGTTTCCGCGATCGCGCGCTCCATCGAGCCCGTCATCTGGTCGGCATAGAGGATCACCTTGCCGTCGACGTTGCGCGCGGCGCGGCCGATGGTCTGGATCAGCGAGGTCTCGCTGCGCAGAAAACCTTCCTTGTCGGCGTCCAGGATCGCGACCAGCGCGCATTCGGGAATGTCGAGGCCTTCGCGGAGCAGGTTGATGCCGACCAGCGCGTCGAACGCGCCGAGGCGGAGGTCCCTGATGATCTCGATGCGCTCGATGGTGTCGATATCGCTGTGCATGTAGCGGACGCGGATGCCCTGCTCATGCAGATATTCGGTAAGGTCCTCCGCCATGCGTTTCGTCAGCACGGTGATCAGCGAGCGATAGCCGGCCTGGGCTGTGGCGCGGACCTCGCCGACGAGATCGTCGACCTGGGTGCGGGCGGGGCGGATATTAACGGGAGGATCAATAAGGCCCGTCGGTCGGATCACCTGCTCGACGAACACGCCGCCGCTCTCGTTCAGCTCCCAGCCGCTCGGCGTCGCCGACACCGCGACCGTCTGCGGCCGCATCATGTCCCATTCCTCGAAGCGGAGCGGGCGGTTGTCCATGCACGAGGGCAGGCGGAAACCGTATTCGGCCAACGTCGCCTTGCGGCGGAAGTCGCCGCGGAACATGCCGCCGATCTGCGGCACGGTGACGTGGCTCTCGTCGGCGAACACCAGCGCGTTGTCGGGGACGTATTCGAACAGCGTCGGTGGCGGCTCGCCGGGCAGGCGCCCGGTGAGATAGCGCGAATAGTTCTCGATGCCGGCGCAGCTTCCGGTCGCCTCCATCATCTCGAGATCGAAGGTGGTGCGCTGCTCCAGTCGTTGCGCCTCCAGCAGGCGGCCCTGGTCGTGGAGCTGGTCGAGCCGCTGCTTCAGCTCCGATTTGATCGACTTGATCGCCTGCACCAGCGTCGGGCGCGGCGTCACATAGTGCGAGTTGGCGTACATCTTGATGAATTCGAGCTCGTCCTGCTTGTGGCCGGTGAGCGGATCGAACTCCTCGATGGTCTCGATGGTGTCGCCGAACAGGTTTACGCGCCAGGCGCGGTCCTCATAGTGCGCCGGGAAGATGTCGATAACGTCGCCGCGCACGCGAAACGTGCCGCGGGTAAAATCGGCCTGGGTGCGCTTGTACTGGAGGGCGACGAGGTCGGCGATCAGCTGGCGCTGGTCGATGCGCTCGCCCTTCTTCAGCGCGAAGGTCATTGCGGTGTAGGTCTCGACCGAGCCGATACCGTAGATGCAGGACACCGACGCCACGATGATGACGTCGTCGCGTTCGAGCAGCGCGCGCGTCGCGGAGTGGCGCATGCGGTCGATCTGCTCGTTGATCGAAGAATCCTTTTCGATGTAGGTGTCCGTGCGCGGAACGTAGGCCTCCGGCTGGTAGTAGTCGTAATAGCTGACGAAATACTCGACTGCGTTGTCGGGGAAGAAGCTCTTGAACTCGCCATAGAGCTGGGCGGCGAGCGTCTTGTTCGGCGCCAGGATGATGGCGGGCCGCTGCGTCGCCTCGATCACCTTGGCCATGGTGTAGGTCTTGCCGCTTCCGGTGACGCCGAGCAGCACCTGCGAGCGGTCGTTACGCTCTATGCCTTCGACCAGTTCCGCGATCGCGGTCGGCTGGTCGCCGCGCGGCTGGTAGGGCGATTTGATCTCGAAGCGCACGCCGCCTTCGGACTTCTCCGGGCGCGGCGGCCGGTGCGGGGTCCACACTTTCGTGGAGCCGTCGTCCTTGCGGAACTCAGGCCGGCCCTCGCGGATCAGCGACTCCAGCGCATCCGCGGTCGCCTTGACGCCGAGCGCCTCCATCTTGGTGCGCGGCGGACGCGCCAGCGCCTCGGCATCGTCCTCCTCGGTAGGCAGACCGAGCTGTCGCGCCAGTTCCGGATCGAGGGTCGGGATCGTGGCCGCGGTGCCGTAATTGGCCTGCGGCGCCTCGTCGAAACCGCCGCTCTCCGAAGCGCGCGCCCCCGGTGGCTGCGGGTTGGGACGAAGCGGCATCGGTCGCGTCGTATCCTGTGGAAACTCCTTCGGCGTCGAGGCGCGTGCCCGATGCGCGGCAGCCTCGCCCCCGGCGCGGCGGTCGCGCGAATTGTCCGGCGGCGGCTGCAGCCCGGTGCCCGATCCAAGCCCGGCATCGCCGCGATTGATCGCGGGATTCAGAAGTTCGGCCAACGCCGGCCCGATCGGCTGCACGTCGGGCCGATGGGCCTTCGAGTTCGGAGCTTTGGATTTGGGGGATTTCGGGGGAGCAGGTTTCTTCGCCATGCCCCGAATATGGGACGAGTCCGGCCTTCAGAAAAGGGCGAATGCTCGTCCGTGCTCAGGCTGCTGACAGCAGGTTGGCAGCAGCCTCTTTAAGCCGCCGGCGGCGGGGCCTCGTCGTCGCTCGCCCGGTGCGGCTCGAGGATGTCGAGATGGATCCCGCCGCAATCGGTGCAGCGCATGGTCCAGTACTCGCATCCGGCGCGGCCGCCGATCACACGAAGCACCGCGAGGTCGCCGTCGCATTCGGGACATTTCGACAGCACATTGCGGGCATAAATCCTCGGCCGCGGCGTGTCTTCGAATTCGATGACTGACATGACCGGTTCCCCCTTTATGCTGCGCTGTCCCCTGGTTCGCTTGGAGTCCCGCGCTTATTCGTCGTCGCTGTCGTCGGCCCGCCGGCGGAAGCGGTCGATGTGGTGCTTGGCATCGGCGATCGCCGCGTTCTGATCAGGCCAGGCGAAACCGACTTCCATCGCCGGAAACAGCACGCCATCGATAGCGAGGGGGCTGAGATCGGCGCGGCGGATACGGGCATGCCAGAGGCCTTTGCCGGCCTCGAAGGATTCGATGTCAAAACCGTCGTAGAGGGTCGTCATTGTAGTCCCCAAATGTTCCGTAAGTGTCTTGTTGAAGGGTCAGGGGACCACGTTTGGCGGGTTCAGTATGTGAAGCCATTCACAAGCGGCCGGCTTTTTTGCCCAAGGCCTCGTGGAACGGGTGTCAGTTCCGTGGCGCGGCGCGGCCGATCCGCCTGACGGGGCGTGCGGCGGGCTCTGAGGCCGCCCGCATGATCCAGCGCCGGAACGCGGCGAAGTCGCGCTGCTCGGTCTGAAAACTGCGATACAGCAGGTACCAGCGCATGCCCTTAGGAACCGAGAGATCGAACGGCGCGACCAGCCGGCCGGCGGCGAGATCGTCGTCGATATAGGGCCGGATGCCCATGGCGATGCCGAGGCCGTCGGCGGCGGCCTGGAGCGCCTGGCCGTAGAACTGGAATTCCGGTCCGCGCGCGTTGATGCGGGTGAGGTTCGCGGCCTTGAGCCAGATCGGCCAATCCTCCGGCGAATGCGTGACGCGGATCAGGCCCGGCCCTTTGAGGTCGGCGGGCCGCTTCAGGCCGGTGGCGAGGCGAGGCACGCAGACCGGCGTGAGGTCGCCGGCGAATAGCGGCTCCGCGACCAGGCCGGGCCAGTCGCCGGTGCCGAGCTTGATGCCGCAACTCCAGTCCTCGCCGAATGGGACCTCGGCACCGCCGGTGGTGAAGCGCACCTCGATGTCGGGCTCCTCGCTGCGAAATTCCGACAGCCGCGGGATCAGCCAGCGCATCGCAAAGGTGTGGCCGACACCGATGGTGAGCACGCGGACGCTGGAGGGAGCCGTCACCTGCGCGGTGAGGCTTGCCAGCGCATCGAAGATCGGCGTCAGCCCGCTTTGATAGGCGCGGCCTGCCTGCGTCAGCACGAGCTTGTTGGCCTTGCGCTCGAACAGCGCGACGCCGAGACGTTCCTCCAGCAGATGCACCATCCGGCTGACGGCCGCCGCCGACACGCTGAGCTCGAGCCCGGCCGCGGCAAAGCTGCCGGTCCGCGCCGCCGCCTCGAATGCCTTGATGCCGTTGAGAAACAGCAACCGCCGCAAATGACCTACCCTCAGGAAAGCTGATGCAAGGCCAAGATAACTCAGTTTGCGAAGCCAGGGCAAGCGAGGCACGTTCTTCTTCGCCTCTCCCCGCGTGTGGGGAGAGGCCGACACGCGAAGCGTGCGGGTGAGGGGGAGTCTCCACGAGTCGAACTGCCGCAGTCCCCGCGGAGACTCCCCCTCACCCCTCCCTCTCCCCGCGGGCGGGGCGAGGGAGTGAAACAGCGTACGTCCCTGACTTGAACCGTGCCCCAGGAGAATCTCTCGTGACGCCCATCATGATCGCTGCCCTTGGATTGCTGATGGTCGCCACCGCGTTCCTGTCGGGGCTGTTCGGCATGGCGGGCGGGCTGATCCTGATCGGCGTGCTGCTGGCGCTGATGCCGTTGCCGACGGCGATGGTGCTGCATGCGATCACGCAGATGGCCTCGAATGGCTGGCGCGCGTTTCTGTGGCGCGCGCATATCCGCTGGCGGCCGGTCGCGAACTACATGGTCGGCGCTGCCATCGCGCTCGCGGCCTGGTCGCTCACCCGCTATGTGCCGGACAAGCCGATGGCGCTGCTGCTGCTCGGCATCACCCCGTTCATGGCGCGGCTGCTGCCGTCGAACATCAAGCCGGATCCTGATAGGCTCTGGCAGGGCACCGTCTATGGTACGATCTGCATGGGCTTGATGCTGATGACCGGCGTGTCGGGACCGCTGCTCGACACCTTCTTTCTCGGCGGCGATTTCGGCCGGCGCGAGAAGGTTGCGACGAAGGCGATGTGCCAGCTCGTCAGCCATTTCACCAAGCTCGTCTATTTCGGTGGCATCATCGACCAGGCCGCGAGCCTCGATCCCGTGCTCGCCGGCGTCGCGATCGCAGCCTCGATGCTCGGCACCACGCTGGCGCGGCGCATCCTCGAAGCCATGACCGACCAGCAATTCGTGGCCTGGTCGAACAAGCTGATCACCACCATCGCCTGCTACTACGTCGCCTATGGCGGCTGGCTCCTGCTTCGGACCCCGGTGCTGGCGGCCTTCGACAAGGGAGGTTTGCAATGAGCGGCAACGCCGATCCTCTGGTGCTGGACTTCGTCGAATGGGTCGCGCGCGAGCCGCGCGCCTATGCCGAGGTGATCGCGACCTGGAAGACCTCGTGCCCGCGCCTCACCATCTGGGAAGACGCCGCCGAGCAGGGCTACGTCACCCGCGAAACGATTGCAGGCGTGGGGCTGATCATCGCGGTGACGACGGACGGCGAGAGGCTGCTTCGAACGAACGGGCGGTGACACACACCTCCGCCTCGACAACGTCATTGCGAGCGCAAGCGAAGCAATCCAGAATGCTTCCGCGGCGGCAGTCTGGATTGCTTCGTCGCAAGAGCTCCTCGCAATGACGGAGCATGTGGAGGCAGCCATGTCGCTCAAGCTCTTCGAACTCGTCGGTACCGATGCTTCGCGCCCGTTCAGCCCGTATTGCTGGCGCACGCGAATGGCGCTGGCGCACAAAGGCCTGTCGGCGGAATCGCTGCCCTGGCGCTTCACCGAGAAGAGCGCGATTTCGCCGCACGGCTCGGAGAAGGTCCCGGTGCTCCTGCATCATGACAAGCCCGTGATCGATTCCTGGGCGATCGCGACCTATCTCGAGGACAATTTTCCAGACCAGCCGTCGCTGTTCGGCGGCGACGGCGGCCGCGCCATGGCGCGCATGCTCAACGCCTGGGGCGACATCGCCATCGTCGGCGGCATCTTCCCGTTGATCATCGCCGACATCCCGAAGAATCTCGCGGAGGTCGATGCGACCTATTTCCGCCAGTCACGCGAGGCGCGCTTTGGCGGTAAAACGCTGGAAGACGTGATGGCGAGCCGCGACACCGGCGTGGTCGCGTTCCGCAAATCGCTCGAGGTGATGCGGCAGACCCTGAAGAGGCAGCCCTATATCGGCGGCAGCGCGCCGAACTATGCCGACTACATCGTGTTCGGCGGTTTTCAGTGGGCGCGCGTGACGAGCCCGTTCAAGCTGCTGGAGAGCGATGATCCCGTCTATGCCTGGCGCGGGAAGCTGCTCGACGCGTTCGACGGCATGGCGCGGATGTCGCCTGGGCACGCGGTGTAAGCTTTGTAGCCCGGATGGAGCGCTAGCGAAATCCGGGGCCGGTGCCCGCAGAAGGATTCCCGGATTACGCTTGCGCTCCATCCGGGCTACGCACCGCCGCCGCCTTGCGCAGACATTCCCGGCACAAACAATCCTCGCCCTTGACCGACATCGGCAGCCGCGCCGTTTCCTCCGCGCACCAGCAGTTTCCCGAGAGATCGCAGCCGAACTCGGTGCCGCAACGGGAGCAGGCGAGGCGGCGCGGTTCCGGCAAGGGAAATTCGAAGGGAAATTCTTTCGGATTTGTCATGATTTGCCCAAAGGCTGCGCCGTCATTTTCATGCCGGGTTCATCTCCCGCTACGGTATATTAGGCGCTGCGCTCAGACTCGGAAAGCGGTTGGCAACGCGCGAAGGACACATCGATGGCCCGCGATTCGCAAGCTGCCCTCGTCGCGCTCAACCGTTTCGGTTTCGGGGCGCGCGGCGGGGCGTCCGGCGATCTCATCAACGCGGCGTCCGATCCGCGCGGCTTCGTGAAGGCGGAACTCGCGCGCCCCAACGGCGTGCTGCTGGAGGCGCCGGGGCTGCAATCGACGCCGCAGCTGGGCCAGGCCGTGTTCGCCTATCAGGACCAGGTCAAGCAGGCGCGCGAGGCCGCGAAGGCCGCTGCGCCCGCTGAAGGGGCGCAGCAGGCACCGGCCGATCAGAAGCCGGGGCTGCGGCGCAATCTCTCGCTCAATGCGGCCGCGACCGAGATCGCCGGCCAGATGGCCGAGACCAAGCCCGCCGACAATGCGGCGAAACCGGACGCCATGCAGCCCGGCGCTGCCGCGCCTCCTGCCGCCAAGCCCGCGCCGCAGCCGCTCAACGTGATCCAGAAAACCTTTCGCGCCGAGGCGCTGGCGCGCTTGCAGCGCGCGACGCTGGTCGAGTGCGGCTTCACCGAGCGGCTGGTGGTGTTCTGGTCCAACCATTTCTGCATCTCCGCGAGCAAGGGCGAGCTGGCGCGCATATGGGCCGGCGCGTTCGAGCGCGAGGCGATCCGGCCGCATGTGCTCGGGCGCTTCGCCGACATGCTCAAGGCCGTCGAGCAGCATCCGGCGATGCTGTTCTTCCTCGACAATCAGCAATCGCTCGGGCCGGATTCGCGCGCCGGGCAGAACCGCAAGCGCGGGCTGAACGAAAATCTCGCGCGCGAGATCATGGAGCTGCATACGCTCGGCGTCGGCGGCGGCTACACGCAGGACGACGTCACCTCGCTCGCGCGCATCATCACCGGCTGGACCTTTGCCGGCCGGCAGGGGCAGCTCGGCACGCCGGGCTCTTTCGTGTTCAACGCCAATGCGCACCAGCCCGGGCCGCAAATGCTGCTCGGCAAGACCTACGGGCCGACCGGCCTTGCGCAGGGCGAGGCCGCGCTCGCCGACATCGCGCGGCATCCCTCGACCGCCAATTTCATCGCCGCCAAATTCGTGCGCCATTTCGTCGCCGACGATCCGCCGCCGGCGCTTGTGGCGCGATTGCGCGACGTCTTCGTCAAGACCGATGGCGATCTCAAGGCAATGGCTGTTGCGCTGGTCGATTCCGACGAAGCGTGGAAGGCGCCGCTGACCAAGATGCGCTCTCCTTACGACTTCGTGATCGCGAGCGGCCGGCTGCTCGCGCGCGTGCCGGAAGATCCCGGCGGCTATCTCAGCAATCTGAACCTGCTCGGCCAGCCGCTGTGGTCGCCGGCCGGGCCGAACGGTTTTCCGGATACCAGCGCGGCCTGGGCCGCACCCGAAGGCATCAAGCTCCGGCTCGACATCGCGGCGCAAATGGGCGCGCGGCTCGGCAACAACATCGATCCGCTCGACTTGCTGGAGTTCGCCGCCGCCGATGCGGCCTCGATCGAGACGCGTAAAACCATCGAGCGCGCGGAGTCGCGGCAGCAGGCGCTGGCGCTGCTGCTGATGTCGCCGGAAATGCAGAGGAGATGATGATGATCGACTGCGTCGAGAACCGGCTCCTCACCTCGCGCCGCGGCCTGCTGCTCGGCGGCTCCTCCTTCGCGGCCTGGGCTTATTTGCCGAAATTCGCGCGCGCGGCCGGCGGGCGCGATCCGCGATTGATCGTGGTGATCCTGCGCGGCGCGCTCGATGGGCTCTCGACCGTCGCGCCGCTCGGTGACCCAGATTATGCCGGCCTGCACGGCTCGATCGCGCTTGCCGCCGACGGCGCGCATCCGGCGATCATGCTCGATACTTTCTTCGCGCTGCATCCGGCGATGCCGGAATTCGCGCGCATGTATCGCGACATGCATGCCGCGGTGATCCACGCGGTGGCGACGCCCTATCGCGACCGCTCGCATTTCGATGGCCAGGACGTGCTCGAAAGCGGCTATGCCGGCCCCGGCCGCGTGCAATCCGGCTGGCTCAATCGCGCGCTCGAAGCGCTGCCGCGCGGCGAGCGTGTGTCGAGCGGGCTCGCGGTCGGTCCCACCACGCCGCTGGTATTGCGCGGCAATGCGCCGACCGTCGGCTGGGCGCCGGTGGCGCTGCCGCAGGCCGACGACGACACCGCGATGCGGCTGGTCGATCTCTATCGCCACCGCGATCCCGCGCTGGCCTCCGCGCTGTCGCAAGGTCTCCAGCTCGACAAGGTCGCCAGCGGCGACGACATGAAGCCGAAGGGCGGCAACCAGGTCGCGCAGATGCGGCAGATCGCGCGTGGCGCCGCAAAACTGATGGCGGCCGACGACGGCCCGCGCATCGCCGCGCTCGCCTTCGACGGCTGGGATACGCATGCCAATGAAGGCGGCCCGGTCGGGCGTCTGGCCTTCCTGCTCGGCGGCCTCGACGGCGCGCTCGCCGAATTCGAAAGCGGCCTCGGCGAGCGCTGGCGCGACACCGCAATCGTCGTCGCCACCGAGTTCGGCCGCACCGCGCGCATCAACGGCACCGACGGCACCGATCACGGCACGGGAACGATCGCGCTGCTCGCCGGCGGCGCGGTGAAGGGCGGCCGCGTCATCTCCGACTGGCCCGGCCTCAAGCTCGCGAACTTGTATGAGGGACGCGACCTCAAGCCCACCACGGATTTGCGCTCGGTAATCAAGGGCGTGCTGCAGGGTCAGTTCGGCCTGTCCGATCGCGTGCTGGCGGAGACGGTGTTCCCGGACAGCGCCAGCGCGAGACCGATGAAGGGATTGGTGGCGTAATAGCAGCCACCGGCATTCCCGGCCCGCGCCTTGCGGTACGTCTCGGAATGACGACATGATGAGCCGAGCATCAGGAGATCACCCGCATGTACATCGCCATGAACCGCTTCCGCGTCACCAAGGGCTCTGAAACCGCTTTCGAACAGGTCTGGCTCTCGCGCGACACGTTTCTCGACGGGGTGCCTGGCTTCGTCGAGTTTCATCTGCTGCGCGGCCCCGAGCTCGAGGACCACACGCTCTATGCCTCGCACACGATCTGGGCGAACCATGCCGCATTCGAGGCGTGGACCAAGTCGGAGGCGTTTCGCGCGGCGCATCAGCGCGCTGGCGATAACAAGCCGCTTTATCTCGGCCATCCCCAGTTCGAAGGCTTTGAGGTGATGCAGACGGTGGGACGCGGCGCGAAGTAACGCGCCGCGCTTCAAACATCAGCCCTGGGTGATCTTGTCGATCTGCGCCATCTCATCGGCGCTGAGCTTCCACGCGATTGCCTTGACGTTCTGCTCGATCTGCTCGACGCGGGTGGCGCCTGCGATGACGCTCGAGACCTGCGGGCGGCCGGCGAGCCAGGAGAAGGCGAGCTCGAGCATCGAGTGTCCGCGCGCTTGCGCAAAGGCCTGCAGTTTCTCGACGATCGCCTCGTTGCGCGGGGTAACGTAGCGGTCGCGCAGTCGCGGAGTTTGGCCGAAGCGGGTGTCGCCGGGTGCGGACTCGCCCTTCCTGTATTTGCCGGTCAGAAGTCCGCTCGCGAGCGGGAAGAACGGCAACAGGCCGAGCTTGTATTCCGTTGCTGCCGGCAACAGGTCCTTCTCGATGTCGCGCACGACCAGGGAATATTCGTCCTGGCAGGAGACGAAGCGGCTGACATTCATCGCGCGCGCGACGTACTCCGCTTCCGCAATCCGCCACGCCGGAAAGTTCGAATTGCCGATGTAGCGGACCTTGCCCTGGCGGACGAGATCGTCGAGCGCGCGAAGACTCTCCTCGATCGGCGTCAGCGGGTCGTAATCGTGCTGCTGGTAGAGATCGATGTAATCGGTCTTCAGCCGCTTCAGGCTCGCGTCCACGGCCTCCATGATGTAGCGGCGCGAGGCGCCCTGCTTGGTTCCGTCCTCCGCCATCGGCTTGGAATATTTCGTCGCCAGCACGATGTCCTTGCGGCGATCGCCCAGCACGGCGCCGAGCACGTTTTCCGAGCCGCCCATGTTCGAATAGATGTCGGCGGTGTCGAACAGCGTGATGCCGAGATCGAGCGCGCGGTGGATCACCTTGCGCGAGGCCTCGAGGTCGATGCGCTGGCCGAAATTATTGCAGCCGAGCCCGACCGCGGACACGCGGAGGCCGGAGGCGCCGAGATTACGAATTTCCATGGGAGATCCTGTCAGAGATGAGCAGGGGCGCATTGTGACCGCGGCGGCCGCGACCGGCAAGCTGCCCGCCGCGCTGCTGCCATGCTGACAGAGCGGACAAAAAAATGCGGCCCCTGTCAGACGCGGCGACTGACGGGGACCGCTTTGGGGCGCTTGATCGGTGACGGGGGGCCTGATCAGACGCAGGTGCAGCGTAGTCCCGCTATGTTACGCGCGGGTGACAGGCAGAGTTATCCACAGGGGCTCCGCGGGCGCCGCGATCAGAAGATCTTGCGATAGACGATGAAGCCGGAGCGCTCGGCGACCTTGTCGTACAGGCTCTGCGCCGTGACGTTGGTCTCGTGCGTCTGCCAGTAGACCCGCGGGGACCCCGCGAGCTTTGCGCGCTCGTAGACGCCGTGGATCAGCGCCGAGGCGACGCCCTTGCCGCGCGCGGCCTCCAGCGTGAACAGGTCCTGCAAATAGCAGGACGGCTCGATCGCGGTGGTGCTGCGATGGAACAGGTAGTGCGTCAGCCCGAGCAGGCGCCCGTGGCTCTCGGCGACCAGCCCATGCACCGGCTCATAGCCATCGAAGAAGCGCTGCCACGTCATCCGCGTGATTTCGGGCGCCAGCGCGGTCGGGCCGGAGCGGCCGTAGAAAGCGTTATAGCCATCCCACAACGGCAGCCATTGATCGTAGTCCTGCTTCGTGATGGAGCGAATGGTGAGCGACATGTGAGTATCCGCGATCTCGGAGGACGCAAGGCGATGAAGCGTCCTTCATACGTGATGATCGCACCGCCGATCAATCGCGCCGTCGCATCACTCCGCGACGCGCAAATACCGCATCAGCCTGCGGCTCGCGGGATCGCGCAGCGAGCGGTAGTAGTCGGCGCGCGCGGGCGGGTCGGTGTGGCGCACGAGGTCGGTCACGGGCGTGTAGCCCAGCATGCGACCGCCATCGGGCAGGGCGGCGCAGACGAAGCGCAGCACCTCGCCATTGCGCAAGGCGATGTTGATCGGCGTGGCATCGCCGATCCGCACCATTTCCATCCGCTGCGCGATGAAGGTACCGAGCTCATCCTCGGGCAGCTCGAACGCGCCGGTGTCGCGGCCGTGATACATCAGCGCAATGAAGGGCGGCTTGCCGTCGGCCACTTCGTCCGGCAGCGCAAAATAGTCGCGAAATGCGCGGTTGATGAATTCGGCACGCGTCTCGGCGTCGAGCAGCACGATGCCGATGTCGACCTGGTCGAGCGCGGCCGACAGTCGCGCGGCGGTGGCGTGGCTCTGGCGCTCGGCGGCGAATGTGCCGAGCAGCCGCTCGCGCATCAGGCCGGTGATTGCGGCCGTGCCGGCAGTCGTCACGGCCAGGAGGCCGAGCCGGACCAGATCCGCCGCCGCATAGCCCGGCAGGGCCCGATGGGCCAGAAAGAACAACGCCGCGCCGATCACCGCGACGGCAGCGCTCGTCATGGCGGAAGCGAGACCCGACAGCGAGCCGGCGAGCGCCACGATGCAGACGAACAGGGGCGCAGGCGAGGGAACAGGGACATAACGATCGAGCAGGATCGCCAGCAGCGCAATTGCCGCCGTCAGCGCCGGACCGGAGATCGCACGCCATCCGAACCGCATGGACCAGTCTCGCTGCTCCTGAACGAGGTAAGGCCGCAACACTGGCTGATCGTTGCGCCCACGCGATGCAATTTCACGCGATGCGCTTAAGGGGCAGTTGCCGGCAGGGGCAAAGCTTGCGGCTGTTTTTAGACGAAATGCGCGTGCCTGAGGCGCTGCTGCTGCCCCGGCGCATTCAGCGTCGACGTCCCCGGGCTCTTGCGCATGCCGGTGAAAATCAACAGCGATGCCGCGACCAGGATGGCCGCAGTCAGGGTGATTGCAACGACTACCACAGGCGATTTCATCGGTGTCCTGTCGCGATGCCGGTCGGCGCGGGCCGCGCGGCACCTTGAAGGCGGGTCCGGGATGAAACGGGGATCAGACCGGCAGGCCCATCGCCATGGTCGCCTTGGTCGACAGCACTGTCAGGGTGACGATCAGGCACAGCGAGAGTGCGGCGACGGCGAGCGAGGCCACGACCGCGTTGGTCAGCCGGGAAGACGAAACGGTAACGGTTTGGCCTCGAAAGCCTGCCGTGCCGGACGCCCGAATCATGGTCTAAATCCTTCAACGTGCGAGCGAATCACCCGCGACTCGAACAATTTCCCTGTTTCAACCGGCAATATTGGGGCGGCCATAGCGGCGAAGATGGCGAGAATGCGGCGTAGGCTGCCCTTATGCCCGCTATTCCCGGAGCCAGCGCGCCGTCAGGCGCCCGCCGCGATGCTGGCGGGGTCGTCGACGTCCGCCGGCCGCCAGTCCATCGATACGAAACCGGGGGCGGCCTCGACGCGCTTCAACCAGTCCCGGATCGCCGGGAAGGTCGAGAGGTCGAAGTCGCAGCGGTCGGCGAGGTGCGTGTAGCCGTAGAGCGCGATGTCGGCGACCGTGAGCTGGCGGGCGGCGAAATAGGCGTTGGTCTTGAGGTGGTTTTCCATCACCTGGAGCGCGCCATAGCCGCGCTCCATCCAGTCTTCCAGGGAGTGGGTCTGGAGATCGCGGCCGCCCTTGACCAGCGACAGCCAGAAATAGGCGGCGCCGATGTTCGGCTCGAGCGCGTGCTGCTCGAAGAACATCCATTGCAGCGCCTCGGCGCGGTCGATGCGGTTCTCGGGCGCGAGCGGCGTGCCGACCGCGACGTACCAGAGGATGGCGTTGGACTCGGCGAGATAGCGGTCATCGCCGACATCGAGCAGCGGCACTTGTCCGGACGGGTTCTTGGAGAGAAAGTCCGGCGTCTTGCTTTCGCCGCGCAGAATGTCCACCTCGACCGCTTCGTAAGGCACGTTCAACAGCGCCAGCGCAAGGCGGACCTTGTAGCTGTTGCCGGAGCGTTGCATCGAATAGAGCTTGTACATTCTGGGAGTTCGTTCCGAGGACGGGAAGGTGCGGTGTTCGTTACTTCGCATCGCGGCTAAACAATGATGCCGTTGCGAATCCGCCGCAAGACCCGCGTCATAGAAAAACTCGAAAACCCTACCGCACCGCAATGCCGCGGAAGATCATTTCCTGCGACGCTGCAAATCAGATCACGCTTGCGTCAGCGCGCGGCCGCGGGACGATCGCGCCTCGCGAGAGCGGTCAGGACGCAGAAGCTTCCGCATCGTCATGGCCGGGCTTGACCCGGCCATCCACGCTCGACATACGACACAAAGAACGTGGATGCCCGGGCCTTCGCCGCGCCGAAGCGGCTTCGGCCGCGCAGGCGGGACAAGCCCGGGCATGACGGCGTTCAGATTTCGCTATGGCGACACGCAAAATTGCTCCGAGGACAAGCCTTCCCGGATATGAGCGATTTGCGTGGCAAAGTTACGGAAAATTGCGGAAAAACGCGTCTAGAAGCGCTCCAGATCCGTAAACTTTTTCGAGATCGGGCCGAAGTTTCTTGCGGCGCAGCGGCACACGTTTTAGGGTGGCTCATTCCCACAATTGGAGTCGTGAGGCCAAAGGGTTCACGACGCTTGTCAGGAGATGACGATGTCCTTCCTTGCCGCTGCGCTCGACCGTGTGAAGCCGTCCGCGACCATCGCGGTCACGGATAAAGCACGTGCGCTGAAAGCGGCGGGCCGCAACGTCATCGGCTTAGGTGCCGGCGAGCCCGACTTCGACACGCCCGCCAACATCAAGCTGGCTGCGATCCATGCCATCGAAGCCGGCAAGACCAAGTACACCGCCGTCGACGGTATTCCCGAGCTGAAGGAAGCCATCATCGGCAAGTTTCAGCGCGAGAACGGCGTGGCCTACAAGCCGAACCAGATCATCGTCGGCACCGGCGGCAAGCAGGTGCTCTACAACGCGCTGATGGCGACCATCAATCCGGGCGACGAGGTGATCATCCCCGCGCCGTACTGGGTCAGCTATCCCGAGATGGTGGCGCTCGCCGGCGGCGAGCCGGTGCCGGTGGTCTGCACCGCCGCGACCGGCTTCAAGCTCCAGGCCGAGGCGCTGGAGCGTGCGATCACGCCGAAGACCAAATGGGTGATCCTGTGCTCGCCGTCGAACCCGACCGGTGCGGCCTACACCAGGACCGAGCTGAAGGCGCTCACCGACGTGCTGGTCAGGCATCCGCATGTCTGGGTGATGACCGACGACATGTACGAGCACCTCGTCTATGACGACTTCCAGTTCACCACGGTCGCGCAGGTCGAGCCGAAACTCTACGACCGCACGCTCACCGTGAACGGCGTGTCGAAGGCCTATTGCATGACCGGCTGGCGCATCGGCTACGCCGGCGGTCCGGCGCAGCTCATCAAGGCGATGTCGACGATCCAATCGCAGTCGACCTCGAACCCGTCGTCGATTGCACAATGGGCCGCGGTGGAAGCGCTGAACGGTCCGCAGGACTTCATCCCCGCCAACAACAAGGTGTTCAAGGAGCGCCGCGACCTCGTGGTCTCCATGCTCAACCAGGCCAAGGGCATCGAGTGCCCGCGTCCCGAAGGCGCCTTCTACGTCTATCCCTCTTGCGCCGGCACGATCGGCAAGACCGCGCCGTCGGGCAAGGTGATCGACAATGACGAGACCTTCGTGACCGAGTTGCTCGAGACCGAAGGCGTCGCCGTGGTGCAGGGTTCGGCGTTCGGCCTCGGCCCGGCCTTCCGCATCTCTTACGCGACCAAGACCTCGGACCTCGAAGACGCCTGCAAGCGCATCCAGCGCTTCTGCGGCAATCTCCGCTGAGCCTGTCGCAAATATCTATCGACAAATACCTATCGAAAAGGCCCGCCTCCGGCGGGCCTTTTTATTGTTTGCACGCTTATCGTCACGCGTGATCTGGCACCACCACGGCTCTTGTGGCATAGACCATCGCGCAACACGGGTGGGGCGCTCTCTCTGCTCGCATCACATTCATCGCCGGAGACATTCATGCGCCGTTCGTTCATCCTCGCCGGGCTCGCCGCGGCCAGCCTCGTTGCCTCCGTCGCAAACAGCGGCGCTCAGCAGCAGCGGATGGTCCGGGTCGGCGTGCTCGAATGCCGCGGCGGCGCCAGCGTCGGCTTCATCGTGGGATCGGTGACCAATCTCGGTTGCGTCCTGCGTGCCGACGGTTTGCCGGAAGATCGCTACGTCGCGACCATCCGTAAAGTGGGCCTCGACATCGGCATCACCCAGGAGACCACGCTTGCCTGGGGCGTGTTCGCGCCGGTCGACCGGCTCGGCCCCGGCGATCTCTCGGGCAATTATGCCGGCGCGCAGGGCAGCGCCTCGGTCGGCGTCGGTATCGGTGGCAACGCGCTGGTCGGCGGCTCCAACAATTCGATCGCGCTCCAGCCGCTCAGCGTGCAGGGCCAGGTCGGCCTCAACGTCGCCGCCGGCCTCGAGAGGCTGGAACTCCGTCCGGGTCGTTGACAATTTCCCGTGTGCTGATCGCGTCGGTCCGACGCGATTTCGGCAACGACGCACCGCAGCGATTTTTGATGCTTGCCAAATCTCGGGGACGGGCAGAGCATCGGCGTTTGCCGACCCAATCATGGGCCGAGCTCCACACCAAGGAGGCGGCGAATGGGACAAGACGTCAGAAGTCCCCGAGGTCCACGGTGCATCGCACTGGTGGGCCCATTCCAAAGCGGTAAAACCACACTTCTCGAAGCAATACTGGCGCGAACGGGCGCAATCCCCCGCGCCGGCAGCGTCGACGCCGGAACATCCGTCGGCGACGCCTCCGCGGAGGCCCGTCATCACAAGATGACCGTCGGCCTGACTGCCGCCACCACGAGTTTCATGGGCGACAGCTACACCTTCCTCGATTGTCCCGGTTCCGTTGAGTTCGCCCACGACATGCGTGCAGCGCTTCCCGCTGTCGACGCCGCGGTTGTGGTCTGCGAGGCCGACGAGAAGAAGCTGCCGCAGCTTCAGATCATCCTGCGCGAGCTGGAGGAGCTGAAGATCCCGCGTTTCCTGTTCCTCAACAAGATCGACCGCGCCAACAAGCGCATCCGCGAGACGCTGGCAACGCTCCAGCCGGCCTCGCGCGTGCCGCTGGTGCTGCGCCAGATTCCGATCTGGAAGGGCGAGCTGATCGAGGGCTTCGTCGATCTCGCGCTGGAACGTGCGTTCATCTACCGCGAGCACAAGGCCTCCGAGGTGGTCGCGCTCGAAGGCGGAGATCTCGATCGCGAGAAGGAGGCCCGCTTCTCGATGCTGGAGAAGCTCGCCGATCACGACGACGCGCTGATGGAGCAACTGCTCGAGGACATCCAGCCGCCGCGCGATGCGGTGTTCGACGATCTCGCGCGCGAATTGCGCGAGGGGCAGATCTGCCCCGTGTTGCTGGGGGCCGCCGCGCGCGAAAACGGCGTGCTGCGCCTGATGAAGGCCCTACGCCACGAGGCGCCCGGCATCGAGGAAACTGCAAAGCGTCTCGGTGTGCCGGCCAGCAAGGAGGCGCTCGGCTACGTCTTCAGGACGCTGCATTCGCAGCACGGCGGAAAGCTGTCGCTGACGCGATTGCTCGCCGGCCATCTCGACGACGGCGCCACGCTGCAATCCGCCTCCGGCGGGAGCGGCCGCATCTCCGGCATCCTCGCCGTCAACGGCGCCTACGATACCAAGCGTGCCGCGGCCGAAGCCGGCGACACGGTTGCGCTCGCCAAGGTCGACCCGATCAAGACCGGCGATACGGTCTCGAGCGGCAAGTCCCCGCCGGCTGCGCTGTTCGCCCCGGAGCCGACGCCGCCGGTGCTCGCGATCTCGGTCGCCGCCACCGACCGCAAGGACGACGTCAAGCTCGGCCAGGCCCTTGCCCGGCTGCACGAGGAGGATCCCTCGCTCGGCATCGTGATGAACGCCCAGACCCACGACACCGTGCTGTGGGGCCAGGGCGAAATGCATCTGCGCGTGGCGAGCGAGCGGCTGCGCGACCGCTTCGGCGTCAAGATCACCTCGCAGCCACCCGCGATCGGCTACCAGGAGACCATCCGCAAGCCGATCGTCCAGCGCGGCCGGCACAAGAAGCAGTCCGGTGGCCACGGGCAGTTCGGCGACGTCGTGCTCGACATCAAGCCGCTGCCGCGCGGCGAGGGGTTCAAGTTCGCCGAAAAGGTCGTGGGCGGCGCGGTGCCGCGCAACTATATCGGCGCGGTGGAAGAGGGCGTTGTCGACGGACTGACGCGCGGCCCGCTCGGTTTCCCCGTCACCGATCTACAGGTGACGCTGACCGACGGCTCCTACCACAGTGTCGACTCCTCCGACCTCGCCTTCCGCACGGCGGCGCGGGTCGGACTCAACGAAGGTCTGCCGCAATGCCAGTCGGTGCTGCTGGAGCCGATCCACGTGGTCGAGATCGTCTGCCCGACCGACGCTACCGCCAAGATCAACGCGATCCTGTCGGCGCGGCGCGGCCAGATCCTCGGCTTCGACACCCGTGACGGCTGGAGCGGATGGGACTGCGTCCGCGCCATGATGCCGGAGGCGGAGATCGGCGAGCTCATCGTCGAGCTGCGTTCGGCCACGGCCGGAGCCGGCAGCTTCACCCGTCAGTTCGACCACATGGCCGAGGTGACCGGCCGCGCTGCCGACCAGATCATCGCCGCGCATCAGCACGCGGCGTGATCCGCCTCGCGCGGTGAGGGAGGCTCCGCTCGCTCACTTCCTCTCCCCCTTCTTACGGGGTGAGGAAGTGAGGCGGTGTCCTCTCCACGCGTCATTGCGAGCGCAGCGAAGCAATCCAGAGTCTTTCCACGGAGGGATTCTGGATTGCTTCGCTGCGCTCGCAATGACGGAAGGGCACTTGCACCAAGCGCTCGCAATGATGTATTTTACATCATTGTGCATGCTCCAGATATCACTTATAAGCTCTGATACGTGAGGCCACGGTGATCACGTCGTTCCAGATGCGGGCAGCCCGCGCGCTGCTTGGCATTGACCAGAAAGCCTTGGCCGAGCTCGCCGGCGTTTCGCTGCCGACCATCCAGCGGATGGAGGCCAGCACCGGCAATGTTCGCGGCGTGGTCGAGACCTTGATCAAGGTGGTCGAGGCGTTCGACCGGGCCGGCGTCGAGCTGATCGGCGAGCAGGCCCGCAGCGACAGCGGCGGGCGGGGCGTTCGCCTGAAGGAGCCGGGGCCGCCGCGCCGCGTCGGGGCATGATCGGTGTGATGATCGTGCCCGGAATCAGGATGAGCTAGCGCATCGTCGCACGCGCGCGCTGCACGATGCACCGGAGCATTGTGGGGCAGCGGAGCATGAGCATCACCAGCGAGCGGGCAGGCGGGCTGCATCGACCGCGTCAGCCGACCTTTGCCGAACTGTATTTGCCAAAGCTCGTCACCGTCTGGCGCGAGGGTTATGGCGTCGCTGATTTCCGCGCCGATGTGTTCGCGGGCCTGACAGTTGCCATCGTCGCGCTGCCGCTGTCGATGGCGATCGCAATCGCCTCCGGCGTGACGCCGGACCGCGGGCTCTACACCGCTGTCGTCGGCGGCTTCATCGTATCGCTGCTCGGCGGCAGTCGCTTCCAGATCGGCGGGCCTGCCGGCGCCTTCATCGTGCTGGTCGCGGTGACCGCGGAGCGGCACGGCGTCGACGGAGTGATCCTCGCCACCCTGATGGCGGGCATGGTCCTGATCGCCGCGGGCCTGTTGCGGATCGGCACCTACATCAAGTTCATTCCCTACCCCGTCACGGTCGGCTTCACCGCGGGCATCGCCGTGATCATCTTCGCCAGCCAGCTCCGCGATCTCTCAGGGATCACGCTGGCCGGGAAAGAGCCCGGCGAATTCGTGCCGAAACTCGTTGCGCTCGCCGGAGGCCTGCACACGATCAATCCGTCCGCCGTCGCGGTCGCGATCGTCAGCATCGTCATCATCGCAGCCTTGCGGCGCTGGCGGCCGTCCTGGCCCGGCATCCTGATCGCGGTCGTGCTCGCGGCGGTCGCGACTGCCGTGCTGTCGCTGCCCGTGGAAACCATCGGCAGCCGCTTCGGCGGCATTCCGCGCGAATTGCCGTCTCCGGCGCTGCCGGCGTTCTCGCTTGCGAAGGCGACGGCCGTGCTGCCTGACGCGATCTCGTTCGCGCTGCTGGCCGCGATCGAATCGCTGCTGTCGGCGGTGGTCGCCGACGGCATGACCGGACGCCGCCACCGCTCCAATTGCGAGCTGGTGGCGCAAGGCGCGGCCAACATCGGTTCGGCGCTGTTCGGCGGCATCTGCGTCACCGGCCTGATCGCGCGCACCGCCACCAACATCCGCGCCGGCGCGCGCGGGCCGCTCGCGGGGATGCTGCATTCGGCCTTCCTGCTGCTGTTCATGCTGATCGCGGCGCCGCTCGCGAGCTACATCCCGCTGGCCGCGCTCGCCGCCGTGCTCGTCGTCGTCGCCTGGACCATGGCGGAGAAGCACGAATTCGCAACGCTCTTGCGCTCATCCTGGGGCGATGCCGTCGTGCTGCTCGCGACCTTCCTGCTCACCATCTTCCGCGACCTGACCGAAGGCATCCTGGTCGGCTTCGCGCTCGGCGCGGTGCTGTTCATCCACCGCATGGCGGAGATGACTGGCATCGAGGAGCGCTCCCCGCTGGTGGCCGCCGATCGTCCCGATGACGGCAATGGCGAGCGCGTGCCTTACGATCCCGCGCTCGCCATCGATCGCGACGTGCTGGTCTATCGCATCACCGGCGCGTTCTTCTTCGGTGCCGCCTCGGCAATCGGAAACGTGCTCGACGGCATCGCCGAGCAGCGCAAGGGTCTCGTGGTCGATTTCGCCGCGGTGCCGTTCCTGGACTCGACGGCCGCCAACGTGCTCGGCCGCGTCGCCGCCAAGGCGCACCGCCATGGCATCCGGCTGTTCATCACCGGGGCGTCGCCTCCGGTTCGCCGCGCGCTGCTCACCCATGGCGTGACGCCGCCGCGTGCGCGCTATCGCGAGACCATCGCGCGTGCCGTCGCCGACATCAAGGCCGGCGCGGCGCAGCCCGTGGCCGACGACGCGGCCGCGACCTGACGGCAGCGCACTTCTCAAGCCGGCCGATTTGATCGACACTGCCGCGTCACGGCGGTGGTGCAGGGAATGCTGGATTCGCGTCGCAACATCGTGCTGGCCTGCGCGCTCAGCATGCTGGCGGGCTATGTCGACGGCATCGGCTTCCTGCATCTCGGCGGCCTGTTCGTCTCGTTCATGAGTGGCAACTCCACGCGTCTCGGCGTCAGCCTTGCGGAAGCGCAATGGTGGCATGCCGCCAGCGCCCTCGGCCTGATCGCGCTGTTCGTGGCCGGTGCTGCGGCCGGCAGCCTCGTCGTGCTCGGCGGCGGGGCCGAGCGGCAGCCCTGGCTGCTTCTCATTGAAACCGGGCTGCTTGCGGGTGCCGGACTTTGCCATGCCTACGGCCTGTCCAACCTCGCGATCGCGGCCATCGTGCTCGCGATGGGCCTGGAGAACGCCGTGTTCCAGATCGATGGTGGCGCGGGCCTCGGCCTCACCTATGTCACGGGCGCGCTGGTCAAGGTCGGCCAGTTCCTCGCGGTGAGCCTCACCGGCGGGCCGCGCTGGAATTGGGCGCCGAACCTGCTGTTGTGGGCGGCGCTCGTTGCGGGCTCGGCGGCCGGGGCGCTCGGCTATGCCCGGATCAACCTCGCCGCGATCTGGTTCGCCGCTGCCGCGGCGCTGGCTTTGGCTGCGATCGTGGCTGCGGCGATGCGGCGGCCGCGCGCTTGACAGAGCCAGCGGGACGCGAAATGGATCGCCTCGAACACGACCCGAGGGAAAGATGACCGCGCCCAGGACTCCCGCAGCTTGTTTGATCGGATGGCCGGCCGCGCATTCGCGCTCGCCGCTGATCCATCGCTACTGGCTGCGCACGCTCGGGATCGAGGGAGGTTACGTCATCGAGGCGGTCCCGCCCGAGGATCTGCGCGACTTCGTGCTGCGGCTGTCGCTGCGCGGCTTCGTCGGCGCCAACGTTACCATCCCGCACAAGGAAGGCGTGCTGGCGCTGTCCACGCCCGATGCGCGCGCCAGGGCCGTCGGCGCTGCGAACACGCTGTGGTTTGCCGACGGCGAGCTGCGCTCGACCAATACCGATGTCGAAGGTTTCATCGGCAATCTCGATGCCGCAGCGGCCGGTTGGGACAGGGCGGAAGAAGCATTGGTGCTCGGGGCCGGCGGTTCCTCGCGCGCGGTCGTGTTCGGCCTGCTCGAACGCGGCATCAAGCGAATCCACCTCGCCAACCGGACCATCGCGCGCGCCGAGACGCTGGCAAGACAGTTCGGGCCGAACGTGCATCCGCTTCCCTGGGACGGCATCAACGATTTGCTGCCGCGCGCAAGACTTCTCGTCAACACGACCTCGCTCGGCATGCACGGCCAGCCTTCACTCGATGTCGACGTGGCGCGCCTGCCGGACGGGGCGGTCGTCGCCGACCTCGTCTACGTTCCCCTGGTGACGCCGCTGCTGGCGGCTGCGAAGGCGCGCGGCCTGAACACCGCCGACGGCCTCGGCATGCTGCTGCACCAGGCGGTGCGCGGCTTCGAGCTGTGGTTCGGCCAAAGGCCGGAAGTCACCACGGAGCTGCGTGCGCAGGTCGAGGCCGATCTCACAAAGACTTGAAAGAATAACGGCGAATAGCGCCCCATCTCCGGAGTTCTATCCCAGTGGGGACAATCCGGAGACCGTCATGCCTGTTCAACGTGCAACATTCACACGTCCGCTCATCGCCGTCGCGATGGTGGCCGCTTCCACCCTCTATGCCGTCGCGCAGAAGGCGCCGGTGCCGACGCGCGTGCGCGGCACGATCGAGAGCGTCAATGGCGACACCATGCAGGTCAAGTCGCGCAGCGGCGAGGACGTCAAGCTTCGCATCGCCCCTGACGTGAACGTGTCGGGCATTACCAAAATTTCACTCGCCGACATCAAGGTCGGCTCCTTCGTCGGTGCCACCACGGTGCCGGGTCCGGACGGCGGCCAGAACGCGGTCGAGGTCCACGTGTTTCCGGAGAGCATGCGCGGCACCGGCGAGGGCTCGCGGCCCTATGACCTCAAGCCGAACTCCAGCATGACCAATGCCACGGTGTCGGAGAGCGTGGTCGGTAATGACGGCCATACGCTGCTGGTGAAGTACAAGGACGGCGAGAAGAAGGTGTTCGTCGCCGACAACACGCCGGTCGTGACCTTCGTGCCCGGCGACAAATCCGAGCTGAAGGCCGGCGCGAAAGTCATCGCCTTCATGAAGCAGCTGCCGGACGGCTCGTTCGAAACCAACCGCGTCAGTGTCGGCCGCGATGGCCTGACACCGCCGATGTGATGGAGGATGGCCACATGTCGAAATCAAGCTGGATGCCACGTCTGTTCGTGGCCGCGTTCGCCGTCACTTCGATGTTCTCCGCCTCGGCGCAGCAGGCGCCGACGGTGCGCATCCGCGGCACCATCGAGAGCGTCGACGGCAACACGCTCGGCATCAAGACGCGCGAAGGCAGCGACGTGAAGGTGCGCATGACCGACAACGTCGCGGTCTTCGCCGTGGTCAAGACGTCGCTCGCGGAGATCAAGGAAGGTTCTTATATCGGCGTGACCGGCATGCCCGAGCCCGACGGCACGCAGAGGGCGATCGCCGTCCACATCTTCCCCGAGAACCAGCGCGGCGCGGCCGAAGGTTTTCGTCCCTGGGATGCGCGCGCCAACTCGACCATGACCAACGCGACCGTGGCGCAGACGGTGGAAGGCACCGACGGCCAGAACATCACCGTCAAGTACAAGGACGGCGAGAAGAAAGTGGTGGTGCAGCCGGACACGCCGATCGTCACCTTCGTCGCCAGCGACAAATCCGAGATCAAGCCCGGCGCCAAGCTGATCATCTTCGGCGCGGCGAAAAAGGACGACGGCTCGCTGGAGGCCAACCGGGTGAACGTCGGTCGCGACGGGATTACGCCGCCGATGTGAGGGACTGGCGCTGAACTCGTAGGGTGGGCAAAGGCGCACTTGCGCCGTGCCCACCACTTTCCCGCGTTTCGCGAAATTGGTGGGCACGCTTCGCTTTGCCCACCCTACGGCGCCGCCGCTTCGGTCACACCGCAATAATATGATCGTCGATCTCGTCGATCCTGTTGACGCCGCACAGGCCCATGGTCGTGAGCAGCTCTTTCTGGATGATGTCGATCGCCTTGGCGACGCCGGCCTGGCCGCCGGCACCGAGGCCATGGGCGTAGGCGCGGCCGATCATGCAGGACTTTGCCCCGAGCGCGAGCGCGCGCATCACGTCCTGGCCGGAGCGGACACCGCCGTCGAACATGATCTCCATCTGCGAGCCGACCGCGTCGACGATCTCCGGCAGCACCTCGATCGAGGACGGTGCGCCGTCGAGCTGACGGCCGCCATGGTTGGAGACGACCAGCGCCTGCGCGCCCGTCTTCGCGGCGAGCTCGGCGTCCTCGACGTCGAGGATGCCCTTCAAAATCAGCTTGCCCGGCCAGATGCTGCGGATCCACTCGATGTCGTTCCAGTTCAGCGAGGTGTCGAACTGCGAGTTGATCCAGGTCGACAGCGACGTGATGTCGTCGCTGACCTTCAGGTGACCGGCGAGATTGCCGAAGGTGCGGCGCTTGCCCTGCAGCACGCCCGACACCCAGGCCGGCTTGGTGGCAAAATCGATCAGCTTCGACAGCGACCATTCCGGCGGCACCGTCATGCCGTTCTTGATGTCCTGGTGACGCTGGCCGATCACCTGGAGATCGACGGTCAGCACGAGCGCGCTGCATTTCGCCGCCATCGCGCGCTGGATCAATTCCTTGATGAAGCCGCGGTCCTTCATCACGTAGAGCTGGAACCAGAACGGCTTCTCGACATTGGCGGCGATGTCCTCGATCGAGCAGATCGACATCGTCGACTGCGTGAACGGGATGCCGGCGGCCTGCGCGGCGCGGCAGGCATGAATCTCGCCGTCGCCATGCTGCATGCCCAAGAGGCCGACGGGCGCCAAGATCAACGGCATGGTCGAGGACTCGCCGAGGATCATGGTCGAGGTGTCGCGCCTGGAGACGTCGACCAGGACGCGCTGGCGGAACTTGATCGCCTGCATGTCCTCGCGGTTGGCGCGCAGCGTTTCCTCGGCATAGGAGCCGCGGTCGCAATAGTCGAAGAACGCCTTCGGCACGCGGCGCTGATGCAGCGTGCGCAGGTCGTCGATACAGGTGATGTGCTTCATGAACGTTTCCCCGGCCCGTCTTGCATCAGAAGTCTTGCTTCAGAAGTCTTGCATCGGAAGATCGAGGGGTCATCTAGCATGGTTGGATGCACAGCCAAATCGTTTGCGAGGAGGGCGCCATGAGCAAACCGCACGGACAGCCGACACCGGAAGAGATCAAGGAGAAGCAGGATCTCGACGACGCGCTGGAGGAGGGCCTGGAAGAGACCTTCCCGGGTTCCGATCCCGTCAACGTCACCCAGCCGGCGCCGAGCCGCCAGGACGGCCATGTGAAGCGCTCCGACTAGGGGGCGGGTTCCGCTCCGGTTCGCCCCGTCGGTCGGAAATATAGTGCTAACAATAAGTTACCGGGGCGGCTTGGGCCCGGTCCCGTAATGATTAATCACATTTTTTGAAGCCAAGTTAGCCTCGAAGGCATTATAACGTCTCAGCAAATCAGGGATGCGGGTCCCTTTCGGGCATCCCGTAGTTGTAGAGGGGTCCCTGGTTGTTGCGTGGGGGACGATTATGAGCCGCAAATATTTCGGGACGGACGGGATCCGGGGCCGCGCCAACGGACTGATCACGCCGGAGCTCGCGCTCAAGGTCGGCCAGGCGGCAGGTCTCGCGTTTCAGCGCGGTGATCATCGCCACCGGGTCGTGATCGGCAAGGACACCCGTCTGTCCGGCTACATGATCGAATATGCGATGGTCGCGGGCTTCACCTCGGTCGGCATGGACGTGCTGCTGGTCGGCCCGATGCCGACGCCGGCAGTGGCGATGCTGACCAAGTCGATGCGCGCCGATCTCGGCGTGATGATCTCGGCCTCGCACAATCTGTTCGAGGATAACGGCATCAAGCTGTTCGGCCCGCAGGGCTTCAAGCTGTCCGACGACGTCGAGAAGCAGATCGAGCAGCTGCTCGACGAATCCCTCGACAAGCGGCTCGCTCAGAGCGCGAGCCTCGGCCGCGCCCGCCGTATCGACGGCGTGCACGACCGCTACATCGAATTCGCCAAGCGCACGCTGCCGCGCGATCTCTCGCTCGACGGTCTGCGCGTCGTGGTCGATTGCGCCAACGGCGCCGCCTATAAGGTGGTGCCGGAAGCGCTGTGGGAATTGGGCGCCGACGTCGTGCCGATCGGCGTCGAGCCCGACGGCTTCAACATCAACAAGGAATGCGGCTCGACCTCGCCGGAAACGCTGTCGAAGAAGGTGCGCGAGATGCGCGCCGACATCGGCATCGCGCTCGACGGCGACGCCGATCGCGTCATCCTGGTCGACGAGCGCGGCCACACCGTCGACGGCGACCAGCTGCTCGCGGTGATCGCGCAGAGCTGGAAGGAAGACGGGCGGCTGTCGCGGCCGGGCATCGTCGCCACCGTGATGTCCAATCTCGGCCTCGAACGCTTCCTCAAGGGGCAGGGGCTCGATCTCGTGCGCACGCCGGTCGGCGACCGCTACGTGCTCGAGCAGATGCTGAAAGGCGGCTACAATCTCGGCGGCGAGCAGTCCGGCCACATCATCCTGTCCGACTATGCCACCACCGGCGACGGCTTCGTTGCGGCCCTGCAGGTGCTGGCCGTGGTGCAGAAGCTGCGCCGGCCGGTGTCGGAAGTCTGCCACCGTTTCGACCCGCTGCCGCAGATCCTGAAGAACGTCCGCTACAAGAGCGGCAAGCCGCTCGAGGATTCCGACGTCAAATCGGCGATCTCCGACGGCGAGAAGCGGCTCAACGGCCACGGCCGCCTCCTGATCCGCTCGTCCGGCACCGAGCCCGTGATCCGCGTCATGGGCGAGGGCGAGGACCGCCTGCTGGTCGAGGACGTCGTCGACACCATCGTCTCCGCGCTCGGACAGGCCGCGGCCTGAGGTCTTTCTTACCCTCCCCTGGAGGGGGAGGGTCGGCGCGAAGCGCCGGGGTGGGGTGATCTCTCCTCACGGGCAGCTTTCCATGTGGAGAGATCACCCCACCCCGCTCGCGCTGCGCGCGATCGACCCTCCCCCTCCAGGGGAGGGTGAAGCGCTCTTGACCGGCCGACGACACTCGCATCCCAGCCATCGACGATTGGCGGTGGTTCCACCGTCGCTTGCATCGTAATTGGCTGGTCGCGGCAATCTGTCGTGCCCGCCGGGATGCTCCATTGAACAAGCCTGTCGTCGTCTCCGAGGAAACGCTGACCGAGCCGGTCGTCGTCAGCGACGTCACGCCCGCCCGGGCTGCCGCAGGGCCGGCCTATGTCGTGCTTGCCGGCATCAGCTTCTCGCACTTCCTCAACGACACCATGCAGTCGCTGATCGCCTCGGTGTATCCGATCCTGAAGGACACCTACGCGCTCGACTTCGCGCAGATCGGCATGATCACGCTGGCCTTCCAGTTCACGGCCTCGCTGCTCCAGCCGGTCGTCGGGCACTACACCGACAAGAAGGCGCAGCCCTATTCGCTCGCGATCGGCATGGCCTCGAACTTCTTCGGCCTGCTGCTGCTCAGCGCTGCACACCAATATCTCGTCATCCTCGTCGCCGCCGCGCTGGTCGGCCTCGGCTCGGCAGTGTTTCACCCTGAATCCGCGCGCATCGCGCGGCTCGCCTCCGGCGGCCGTTATGGTTTCGCGCAATCGGTGTTCCAGCTCGGCGGCAGCTTCGGCACGTCGATGGGGCCGGTGCTGGCGGCGCTGATCGTGGTGCCGTTCGGGCAGGGCAGCATCGCCTGGTTCTCCTCGATCGCGTTCCTCGCGATCCTCATCCTCTGGCGCATCGGCCGCTGGTATGAGCCGCAGATCAAGGCGAAGAAGACGGCGACGGTTCAGGCCCATCCCGACGCGCCGAGTTCGCGCCGCGTCGCGGTCGCGCTTGCGGTGCTGGTGGCGCTCTTGTTCTCGAAGCAGCTCTACGTCTCGAGCCTGTCGAGCTACTACATCTTCTATCTGATCGATCGCTTCGGCGTGTCGACGCAGGCGGCGCAGATCTATCTCTTCATCTTCCTTGCCGCGAATGCGGTCGGCGCGTTCTTCGGCGGTCCGCTGGGCGATCGCTTCGGCCGCAAGATCGTGATCTGGATCTCGATTCTCGGCGCGCTGCCGTTCACGCTGGCGCTGCCCTATGCCGAGCTCTATGCGAGCGCGGCGCTCAGCGTCATCATCGGCCTGATCATCTCCTCGACGACGTCGTCGATCATCGTGTTCGCGCAGGAACTGGTGCCGCACCGCTTCGGCATGATCTCCGGCGTGTTCTTCGGTGTCGCCTTCGGCATCGGGGGCCTGGGTGCCGCCGTGCTCGGCAAGCTCGCCGATCACACCTCGATCGAGTTCGTCTACCAGGTCTGTGCCTGGCTGCCGGCGATCGGTCTGCTTGCGGTGTTCCTGCCCAAGCTGCCGCGGCACCTGCGTTAACAAATCCTGTTTCGCTGCATTGCGGCTTCATCAATCGTTAGCAATTGGGGGCGTCTGGGCGGCTCTTTTTTGCAACGCTTCTGCTGCATGCACGCGAGTGGTGAGAAAAAATCAACCTTAAAAATTAGGGTTAAGTGGCGCTTAAACATTTGGTGCCATCGTCCTCCCGTGAGTTTCCAGAACGTGGGGCGTCAGCATTTTGCCTCACCGGCCATAAGGACGAAGCCAAATGCGTAGCGTTAAGTCTCTCCTTGCCGCGGGTGCGGCGACCCTGATCTCGTCGATGGCGTTCGCCGCCGATATGCCGATCGCGGCTCCGCCTCCGATGTACGCGCCGCCGGCTCCGCCCGTCGACTTCGGCGGCTGGTATCTCCGCGGCGACATCGGGTTCAGCAATCAGAGCGTGAAGAGCATCCGCAAATCCGACGAGTCGGCCTATTCCCAGATCAGCTCGCTCAATCAGACGACGGGCTTCGACGCCGCAGGAATCTACGGACTTGGCGTCGGCTATCGGGTCAATAGCTGGTTCCGAACGGACTTCACCGCACAGTATCGCGGCAAATCCAATTTCAAGGGCTCGGATGTCTTCCAGGCGTCCGCCTACGGCGTTGGGTATTCCGGGATCGACAATTACAGCGGCAGCAAGTCGGAACTGCTGTTCCTGGCAAACGCCTATGTCGACCTCGGCACCTGGTGGTGCATCACGCCGTTCATCGGAGCTGGTGTTGGCGCTTCGCGCGTCAGCATTTCGAACTTCACCGACACCGGCGCTGTCTCGCCCTTCGTCGCGCCGGGACCGACGGTTACGCCCGGAACCTTCCCGAGCTACGCGACCGCAGCGAGCGGGTCCAAGTGGAATTTCGCCTGGGCAGCCCATGCCGGTCTGGCCTACAAGGTCAACCCGAGCCTCACACTCGAACTGGCCTACAGCTACGTGGATCTGGGACCTGGCACGACCGGAGCCATCTCGGACTTCACGGGGTTCACCCGGGGCAACACCTTCAAGTTCAACGAGATCACCTCGCACGACGTCAAGCTCGGCGTGCGTTGGGATCTGAGCAGCCCGCCGGCCTACATGCCGCCGCCGCTCGTCACCAAGGGCTGATCGTCAGCCTCATCGCTTAACGTCTCTTAACGGCGCGGGATCATCCCGCGCCGTTTTGCTTTGCATATTTTTCATGGCGGGCGGCGACGAAAACGTCAGACGCAACCATTGGTTAAGGTTAACGAGCCATGATCACGAGTGAAAGTTCGAGTTCGATGGAGCGTTGGGATGCGTAGGCTTCTGTTGGCGGCGGCGATGTTGGGGACGGTGTCTGCCGCGCAAGCGGCCGACATGCCGGATCTGCCCATCCTGCGCGGCGGCTTCACCGATGGTCTGTCGAAGACGACGCGCAACTGGGACGGCTTCTACGCCGGCGGCAATTTCGGCTACTCCTCGGCATCAACCGACTTCAGCCAGAGCGTCGTCGGCCTCACCAATTTCATCTTCCGCGACAGCGTGCTGCAAGGGCCGACATCGTCGTGGTCGCTCCTCAACAAGACCACGACGCAAGGCACGAATTTCGGCGGCTTCGTCGGCCGCAACTGGCAATGGTACGATGCCGTTCTCGGTCTCGAGGGCACCTACACCTATTTCAACAAGATTTCCTCGCAGTCGTCCGGCTCCAATGCGCTCGATATCGTCAACCCGCCTGGTGACGTCCAGCCCACCGGCGTGACCAACCACTATCTCACGACATTGACCGGCACCGCCGCGGCGACGGTCAAGGACATGGTCACGCTCCGCGGGCGCGTGGGTTGGGACGGTGGCGATTTCATGCCTTACGCGTTCGCCGGAGCCGCCATCGGCCGCATGGACGTCTCCCGCACCGTGACGAGCGATGTGAAGCTGCGTCAGGATGCCACCGTGCAGGACGCATTCGGTAACGTCATCACCATCATCGGAACGCCGCATCAGGTTCTGGCGCAGTCGCAGACGCAGACCCAGCACAGAACCAACAATTTCGTGGTCGGCTGGACCGCCGGTCTCGGACTGGAATACTGCCTGTGGGAAGGACTGTTCGCGCGGGTGGAATATGAATACGTGAAGTTCTCTCCCGTCATGAACACGTCGGTGACGCTGAACAATGCGCGCGTCGGGCTCGGTTACAAGTTCTGACGCTGCTTCGCCGCGCCGCGGTTGACAGGTTCCCTCCGTCCTGATGCTCTGTCGCTCCAAAACGGGGCGACGGCGATGAAGATCTACGGCGACACCAATTCCGGCAATTGTCTCAAGGTGAAGTGGGTCTGCGACAAGCTCGCGCTGCCTTACCAATGGATCGAGATCGACACCCGCAAGGGCGAGACGCGCACGCCGCAATTCCTGAAAATGAACGGCGCCGGCCAGGTGCCGACCGTCGCCTTCGACGACGGCCGCACGCTGGCGCAGTCCAATGCCATCATCCGCTATCTCGCTCGCGACAGCGCGCTCGTTCCGCGCGATGCCTTCACTGCGGCCAAGATGGACGAATGGCTGTTCTGGGAGCAGTACAGCCACGAGCCCTATATCGCGGTGTGCCGCTTCCAGTTGGTCTATCTCGGCAAGGACGCGTCCGAGCTCGACCCTGACAAGGTCAAGCGCGGCTATGCGGCGCTCGACCGCATGGAGCAGCATCTTGCGGCAAGCCGCTTCTTCGCCGGCGAGGAAGTTTCGCTCGCCGACGTCTCGCTGCTCGCCTATACCCGCCTCGCGCATGAAGGTGGCTTCGATCTCGGTCGCCATGCCGCCATCCGCCGCTGGATCGGCGAGGCCGAAGCCTGGCTCGGCCTTCCACCGGCGCGCTGAGAGTCACGCTGATTCTTGGAGTTTCCCGACATGAACGAGAAGTCCGTCTCCATCCGTCCCGCGCGCCGCGAGGACGTTGCGGCGATCGTCGCCATGCTTGCCGACGATCATCTCGGGCGGGCCCGCGAGCGCGTGGAGGATCCGCTGCCTGGGTCCTATTACCAGGCGTTCGAGCGGGTCGCGCGCGATCAAAATCTCACGCTCGTGGTCGCAGAGAGCGAGGGCAGGGTGGTCGGCTGCCTGCAACTTGCGATCTTGCCGGGCATCAGCACGCAAGGCGGCATCCGCGGTCTGCTCGAAGATGTCCGCGTTGCCACTGATTGTCGCAGCCGCGGCATCGGCGAGCAGCTGGTGCAATGGGCGATCGCGGAAGCGAAAGCGCGCGGCTGCAATCTGGTCGAACTGCTGACGCATCAGACGCGAACAGATGCGCAGCGCTTCTACAAGCGGCTCGGCTTCGCTGCGAGTCACGTCGGCATGACTGTCCGCTTTTGAGGCAGTAAGAGCGTTTTCGAGCGAAGTGGATACCGGTTCGCGTAAAGAAAACGCGTCAACACAAAAATCAAGAGTCCCATTCCGATTGTATCGGAATGGGGCTCTGGCCGCGAGCCTTGCGCGATCAGCAAATTCGGATCGCGCATTCGTTCATATTAAGAGCCGGTAAACTACCCAGCCGTCGTTCACGTTGAGCCGGGAACGATCGGTGCTACGGCAGCGTCAGACACCGGGCTCGGTCGGTTCGGGGATTTCGATGACAAGCTATTCCATGATCAAGGTCGGCAACGATTACGCCGTGCAGGCCAATGACAAATGCATTTTGAAAGTCGGCAGCCGCCGTCGTGCCGCGCAATTGATCAGCGATGCCACGGACTTGTTGAACGCGCTTGCCGTGGTCGAATCCCCCAAGATTGCGCCGGAAGCGCCTTCACTCCAGCGTGAGACGCCGGAACTTCCTTGACTGCACTTCCCGTTTCCCGTATCAGCCGCGGCGGGACACCTCCCCCCAACGGGAGGCTTACTATCTGGAAGGGTAGATCATGACTGTAGCGAAGCCCGCTTCGCGGCCGAACGTGCCGCATTTCTCCTCCGGCCCCTGCGCCAAGCGCCCCGGCTGGAACGCCCAAAATCTCAAGGACGCAGCGCTCGGCCGCTCGCATCGCGCGAAGGTCGGCAAGACCAAGCTCAAGCTCGCGATCGATCTGACGCGCGAAGTGCTTGAAGTGCCCGCCGATTATCGCATCGGCATCGTGCCGGCCTCCGACACCGGCGCGGTCGAGATGGCGCTGTGGTCGCTGCTCGGTGCGCGGCCCGTCACCACGCTCGCCTGGGAATCCTTCGGCGAGGGCTGGGTCAGCGACATCGTCAAGGAATTGAAGCTCAAGGACGTCACCAAGCTCAACGCTGCCTATGGTGAAATCCCCGATCTCTCCAAGGTCGATCCGAAGTCCGACGTCGTCTTCACCTGGAACGGCACCACCTCCGGCGTGCGCGTCCCGAACGCCGACTGGATCAGCGCGACCCGCGAAGGCCTGACCATTTGCGACGCCACCTCGGCCGCGTTCGCGCAGCCGCTCGACTGGGCCAAGCTCGACGTCGTCACCTTCTCCTGGCAGAAGGCGCTCGGCGGTGAAGCCGCGCACGGCATGCTGATCCTGTCGCCCCGCGCTGTGGAGCGGCTCGAGACCTACAAGCCGGCCTGGCCGCTGCCAAAAATCTTCCGCATGACCAAGGGCGGCAAGATCAACGAAGGCATCTTCGTCGGCGAGACCATCAACACGCCGTCGATGCTGTGCGTCGAGGATTATCTCGATGCGCTGAACTGGGCCAAGTCGATCGGCGGCCTGAAGGCGCTGATCGCGCGCGCCGACGCCAACACCAAGGTGCTGGCCGACTGGAAGGCGAAGACGCCCTGGATCGACTTCCTGGCCAAGGATGCCGCGATCCGCTCCAACACCTCGGTGTGCCTGAAGTTCACCGATCCCGCGATCACGTCGCTCTCCGAGGACGCGCAGGCCGACTTCTCCAAGAAGCTGGTCGCGCTGGTCGAGAAGGAAGGCGCGGGCTACGACTTCGCCTACTACCGCGATGCGCCGGCCGGTCTGCGCATCTGGTGCGGCGCCACGGTCGAGGCGAAAGACGTCGAGCTCTTGACCCAGTGGATCGACTGGGCCTTCGCCGAGACCAAGGCACAGCTCGCCAAGGCCGCCTGAGCTTCTGACCCTCCCCTGGAGGGGGAGGGTCGACGCACCGTCAGGTGCGGCGGGGTGGGGTGATTTCTCCACGCGGCGCACCGGCGAGTTTCGAATCCGTAGCTTCACCCCACCCCGGCGCTTTGCGCCGACCCTCCCCCTCCAGGGGAGGGTGTGAAGGAAGACACCATGACCAAACCCAAAGTTCTCATTTCCGACGCGCTCTCTCCCGCCGCCGTTCAGATCTTCAAGGATCGCGGCGTCGAGGTCGACTTCCAGCCCAACCTCGGCAAGGACAAGGACAAGCTTGCCGAGATCATCGGCAATTACGACGGCCTTGCCATCCGCTCCGCGACCAAGGCGACCGCAAAAATCCTTGAGAAGGCGACCAACCTCAAGGTGATCGGCCGCGCCGGCATCGGCGTCGACAATGTCGAGATTCCCGCCGCCACGGCCAAGGGCATCATCGTGATGAACACGCCGTTCGGCAATTCGATCACGACCGCCGAGCACGCCATCACGCTGATGCTGGCGCTCGCCCGCGAGATCCCGCAGGCCGACGCTTCGACCCAGGCCGGCAAGTGGGAGAAGAACCGCTTCATGGGCGTCGAGATCACCGGCAAGGTGCTCGGTGTCGTCGGCTGCGGCAACATCGGCTCGATCGTCGCCGACCGCGCGCTCGGCCTGCGCATGAAGGTCGTCGCCTTCGATCCGTTCCTGTCGCCGGAGCGCGCCAAGGACATCGGCGTCGAGAAGGTCGAGCTCGACGACCTCTTGAAGCGCGCCGATTTCATCACGCTGCACACGCCGCTCACCGAGAAGACCAAGAACATCATCGACGCATCCGCGATCGCCAAGATGAAGAAGGGCGTGCGCCTGATCAACTGCGCCCGCGGCGGCCTCGTCGACGAGCAGGCGGTGGTCGATGCGCTCAATTCCAAGCACATCGCCGGCGCCGCCTTCGACGTCTTCGTCGAGGAGCCGGCGAACGCGAACGTGCTGTTCGGCCATCCCAACGTGATCTGCACGCCGCATCTCGGCGCCTCCACCACGGAAGCGCAGGAGAACGTCGCGCTCCAGGTCGCCGAGCAGATGTCGGATTACCTGCTCACCGGTGCGATCTCGAACGCCGTCAACTTCCCGTCGATCACGGCGGAAGAAGCGCCGAAGCTGAAGCCGTTCATCTCGCTCGCCGAGAAGCTCGGCTCGTTCGCCGGCCAGCTCACCGAATCCGGCATCCTCAAGGTGCAGATCACCTATGAGGGCCACGTCGCCGAGATGAAGATCAAGGCGATCACCTCGGCCGTGCTGTCGGGCCTGCTGCGGCCGATGCTGGGCGAGGTCAACGTGGTATCCGCCCCCGTCGTCGCCAAGGAGCGCGGCATGGTGGTGGACGAGATCGTGCGCGCCGCCCAGAGCGACTACGAGAGCCTGATTACCGTCACGGTGGCGACGGAGCGCCAGGAGCGCTCGGTCTCCGGCACCGTGTATCATGACGGCAAGCCGCGCCTCGTCGACGTCAAGGGCATCCGCGTCGACGCCGAGTTCGGCAAGTCGATGATCTACGTGACCAACGAGGACAAGCCGGGCTTCATCGGCAAGTTCGCGAGCCTGCTGGGTGACGCCAAGATCAACATCGCGACCTTCCATCTCGGCCGCGTCGCGCCGGGCTCCGATGCCATCGCGCTGATCGAGGTCGACGGCGTCGTGCCGCCCGAACTGCTCGCCAAGGTGCAGGCCCTGCCGCAGGTCAAGCAGGTCAAGGCACTGACGTTCTGAGGCGCTCGCGCGCCACGGAATGACGGTCGTCATATATTCCGACCTGCGGAACAACCACGCCGCCCTCCCGAGAGGGCGGCGTTTTTGTTGATGCAGCGGCCCGCTTTATTTCTCCCAAGCCAGCCGAACTTTGTGTACCAATGGCGCCGAGAAGACTTCGACCGACGCTCCGTTCAAAATCGTTCGAAAAGGGAGAAGACAATGCGTGAAGCCGTCATCGTTTCCTATGCACGCACGGGCCTCGCCAAGTCCGGCCGCGGCGGGTTCAACATCACGCCGCCGATGTCGCTCGCGGCCCACGCCATCCAGCACGCGGTCGACCGCGCCGGCGTCGAGAAGGACTATGTCGAGGATTGCTATCTCGGCAATTGCGCCCATGGCGCGCCGAACATCGGCCGTCAGGCCGCGCTGCTCGCCGGCCTGCCGACGACCACGGCCGGCGTTTCCGTGAACCGCTTCTGCTCCTCGGGCCTGCAGACCATCGCGATGGCCGCGAACTCGATCCGCTCCGACGGCGCCGACTGCATCGTTGCCGGCGGCGTAGAGAGCATCTCGATCCCGGGCGGCGGCTCGCCGAAGGAATCGATCGATCCGGAGCTGCTCAAGGTCGCGCCCGATATCTTCATGGCGATGATCGACACCGCCGACATCGTCGCCGAGCGCTACAAGCTCAGCCGCGAATACCAGGACGAGTTCTCGCTGGAATCGCAGCGCCGCATGGCCGCGGCCCAGCAGGCGAACAAGTTCAAGGACGAGATCGTCCCGATGAAGACCAAAATGAAGGTCGTCGACAAGGCGACCAAGGCGGAGTCGATCGTCGACTACGTCGTCGATCGCGACGAGTGCAATCGTCCCGAGACCACGCTGGAAGGCCTCGCCAAGCTCGAGCCAGTGAAGGGCCCCGGCAAGTTCGTCACCGCCGGCAATGCCAGCCAGCTCTCCGACGGCGCCGCCGCCGTGGTGCTGATGGAAGCCAAGGATGCCGAGAAGCGCGGCCTCAAGCCGCTCGGCCGGTTCGTCGCCTGGGCAACGGCCGGCTGCGAGCCGGACGAGATGGGCATCGGCCCGGTGTTCGCGATCCCGAAGCTGCTGAAGCGCACCGGCCTGAAGATCGACGATATCGATCTGTGGGAGCTCAACGAGGCCTTCGCCAGCCAGTGCCTCTACTCGCGCGACAAACTCGGCATCGATCCCGCCAAGTACAACGTCAACGGCGGCTCGATCGCGATCGGTCACCCCTTCGGCATGACCGGCGCGCGTCTCACCGGCCACCTCCTCCAGGAAGGTGCGCGCCGCAAGGCCAAGTGGGGCGTCGTGACCATGTGTATCGGCGGCGGCCAGGGCGGCGCCGGCTTGTTCGAGATCTACAGCTGATCCAATTCGCTGGAAGACGAAAGGCACGGCGCCGCGAGCGCCGTGCCTTTTTCGTTGCGGACCGATCGCCACGAAACTATAAGCCTCGTGTCGGAAAAGGCAGATTTGGTCTGGTAAGCCCAAATCCTTTCGGTAACGAAAGCTCTGGTCTTTGGCCTTGTGCACGAGATCCCCGCGACGAACATCGGACGCTCAGGCGTCCCATCGTTCGTCCGTGTGATTCTCGAAGCCCAGGGAACGCTCCGGTCGAACATCGACCACAGGAGCGTCTCATGCACGATCAATCCTCACTTCCATACGACGTCGTCATTGCCGGTGCCGGTCCCGTCGGCCTGTTTCTCGCGTGCGAGCTGCGGCTCGCGGGTCTCCACGTTCTGGTACTGGAGCAAGCGCGGGACCCGCATTCGGCCCTGAAACAACTCCCGTTTGGCCTGCGCGGCCTCTCGGTCCCGACACTCGAGGCCTTCCACCGGCGTGACTTGCTGGAGGGTCTCGTCGCCGCGCAGCAACGTGCGTCAGGCGCAATCAAGTCTGCTGCGCACTGGATGCAGCAGGCGCGACGGCCCGCAGGTCATTTCGCCGGCATTCAGTTCTATCAGGACAACATTGATGTCGCGAAGTGGCCCTGGCGCCTGCCGACGCCGGCCGATGCCAATTTCGCCGTCGATATGGAAACGCTCGAATCCGTTCTGGCCGCGCGCGCATGCAGCATAGGCGTCGATATCAGGCGCGGGTTTGGCGTCAATGCCATCATCGCTTCAGACAATGAAGTAAGTGTCGAGGCGGCCGGCGAGAGTTTCCGCGGACGCTGGCTGGTCGGTTGCGACGGCGGTCGCAGCACGGTGCGCAAGCTGAGTGGATTTGACTTCGTCGGCACTGATCCGGAGTTCACCGGCTATTCCGTCGAGATCGAGCTGGCCGATCCGGAAAAGCTCCGACCGGGCCGCAACTACACGCCCACGGGCATGTATACCTTTGCGCAGCCCGGGACGATCGCGATGGTCGATTTCGACGGCGGTGCGTTCCACCGCGCCGAGCCGATCACGCGCGAGCATGTGCAGAGCGTCTTGCGCAATGTCTCCGGCACGGACGTCACCATCAATGCTCTCCGGCTTGCCGCGACGTGGACGGATCGGGCGCATCAGGCAACGACATATCGCAAAGGGCGTGTGTGTCTCGCAGGCGACGCCGCCCACATCCATTCGCCGCTGAGCGGCCAAGGCCTCAATCTCGGTCTTGGCGACGCGATGAATCTGGGCTGGAAGCTGGCTGCGACGATCCGCAGGCGAGCGCCGGCCGATCTCCTCGACACCTATTCGCGCGAGCGGCATCCTGTCGGTGCGCAAATCCTCGACTGGTCGCGCGCGCAGGTCGCAATCATGCGGCCGACGCCGAGCGCCCGCGCACTTCAGGCCATCATTCGCGATCTCGTCGAGACCCGCGACGGTGCGACCTATTTCGCCGAGCGCGTGCGCGGCGTGTCGCTCCGCTACGATCTCGGCAATGGTCATCCGCTCGTGGGCCGCAGTGTCCCCGATTTCAAACTGGCTGACGGGACGACGGTGGGCGAGCTGCTCAGGACCGCGAAAGGGCTGTTGCTGGACTTCAGCGCTCATGCATCGCTCCGAGCGCTTGCAAGTCGCTGGGGTGACCGGATCACCTATGTCGCCGGTGAGGCCAGGGATCGGCTGGGTCTCAGCGCTGTGCTGGTGCGTCCCGATGGCATCGTCGCTTGGGCCAGTGACGGGGCAGGCGACGTTGAAGAAGCCGCTCGAGCCGCGGCGCGATGGTTCGGCGACTAAGCGCGCGCTGTCCGCCTCGTCATTGCGGAGCAGGCGGATGGACCGCCCGAGCGGGAGAATTCCCGATCGCTCGCCGTGAGTGCTACGCCCCCACCACCACCGGCGCGAACACCACCTCGATCAGCGTGCCGGAATTGGCCGCGCTCTTGATGTTGAACTGGGCGCGGTTGGCTTCGACCAGGGCCTTGGTCAATGACAGGCTCAGCGCCGAACTGTCCGCGGCATCGCCGGGCGGGGGCGTGCGGAACGGCTCCATCGCGGCGGCGAGCTCGCGCTCGCTCAGGCCGTGGCCGGTGTCGCGGATGCGCAGGGCAATCTCGCCGCGGTCGGTGAGCGCGGTCGAGACGATGACCTGGCCGCCGGCGCTGGCGAGCCGGATCGAGTTCGAGATCAGATTCACAGTGATCTGCCGCATCGCGCGCGCGTCCACGCTCACCTGCGGCAACGCATGCCCGAGCGAGGTGCGGATGATGATGCGCTCGCGGTTGGCCTGCGGCTGCATCACCGTGACGCAGGCTTCGACGAGATCGTTGAGGTTGAGGTTGGCGAAATTGAGATCGAGCTTGCCGGTCTCGATCCGTGACAGCTCCAGCAGGTCGTCGATGATGGTGATGACGCGCTCGCCGGAGGCGCGGATGTCCTTCATGTATTCGCCGTAGCGCTCGTTGCCGAGCGTGCCGAAGCGCTCGGAGATCATCACCTCGGCGAAGCCGATGATGGCGTTGAGCGGCGTGCGGATCTCGTGGCTGATCCGCGCCAGCATGTCGGCCTTGGCATTCGCCGCGCCGTCGGCGAGACGGCGGGCGTTCTTGAGCTCGCTCTCGCCCTTCTTGCTCTGCGAGAGGTCGCGGAACACGGCGAAGAAGTTCGGGCCGTCGGGCCTGGTGCGGCCCATGATCATGGCGAGCGGAATCACGCCGCCCTTCTTCTCGCGTCCCAGCACCTCGCGGCCGTGGTCGAGCAGGCTCGCGATGTCCTGGCTCTTGAGGCTTTCGAGATAGTCGACCACGATTTGCTGGCTCTCCGGCGCGAACAGCGTCGCCAGGTTCCGTTGCATCAGCGCTTCGCCGTCATAGCCGAACAGCGCTTCCGCGCTGCGGTTGCAGGCGTGGATGTTGCCTTCGGCATCGAACATCACGATGCCCTCGGCGGTGGTGTCGAGGATCGCGGCGAGATCCTCGGCGTCGGCATCGCCGGCCTCGGGCTCGAGCTCAGGCGCGTAGGGGAAGGATTCTGCGACGACGACAGGCGGCGCGACGATGGGCGCAGCAACGACTGTTGCCGCTTGCGGCAGCGCGCAGATCAGCGCATGTGCGCTCGCGCCGTCCCAGTCGATCGTATGCAGATGCGCTTCAGTGGTCGGAAGCGGCTCTTGGCCGTTGGCGAGCGTCGCGCTGATCGTCACCGGCGTGCCGGCTTGCGACGTGCTGCTGGCCGACGACACGCCCGGTTCGACATAGAGCGCATCGAGCCCGCCGGCATCCTCCAGCGCGCCCAGGCTGGAATAGCCCATGCGCGCGAGGAAGGCGGGGTTGGCGTAGAGCAGCCGGTCGAGCCGGTAGATCAGCATGCCCGTCGGCACGAGGTCGAGCAGCGCGCGGTCGCGCACGCTGTGGCCCTGCGCAGGCGGCGCGGGTTCGGTCAGCCATTCGGCCATCGCGAGAGGCGCCTCAGGCTCCGGCATCGGAGGTTCGGGCGCACTCTCCGCGGCCGGCGGCTCGGAGGTGCCAGCTGCGATCGTCTCGCGTTCGCGGTCGAGGCGCTCGGACAATTGCCGGGCAAGCTCGTTGAACGCGCTGTTCTCGACCGGAGTCAGCGTCGGCGATCTCTGATCACTGGGTGATCTGACATCGCCGGGCGGGCGGAACGGCACGACATTGGGAGGCGTTTCCACGGATGTTTCCGGATCGGTTGGATGTGAATTCGCGTCGGCTACGGGTTCGGGCAGTTCGGGTTCAGGTGTCGGCTCAGGCTTAGGCTCGGGTGCGGGCGGCTCGCTCGGCGGAGGCGGTGCCTCCGCCACGGGCTCCGGCTCGGGCTCGACGACGTCGGCGGAGAGGCCGTGCTGTGCGGGCGGCGCGGCGAACTGCTCAAAGCGCCTGAGCGCATCGAGCCGGTTCAGCCCGTCGAGATCGCGGCAGACGCCAAAACCCCTGAAGCCCGCGAAATTGCGCTCGCGGTCGTAGACCGGCAGGCCCGCGAGTTCGACCGGCAGATGCTCGCCGCCATCGGCCGGCCAGTTCACGGTGATCCCGGCCCAGGTGTCGTGGCTTGCAAGCGCCTGCGCGACGCGGCCATCGGGATCGAGCGCAAATTCGTCGGCGATCTCGCGCCAGGGGCGGCCGAAGCCGGCGGCGGTGTGCGGGCCGATCAGGCGGATGAAGTCGCTGGTTGCGAGCACAAAGCGCCCCTGCGGATCCATCTGCCACAGGAAGCGCAGCGGATGCTGACGCGGTGCGGACGGCTCCGCTGATTGCGGTTCGACCATGGGTGAGCTGATCGGCGCGGCCTGCGGCGACACAATGGCCTCTCGCGGGTTTTCAACCGGAGTTTTGGGCGCGGCTTCGACCGCTTCGCCGGTCGTGTCCTGGACAGGTTCGCTCGCGGCGTGCGCGTCCGCGATCGTCTCTGATGGCGGGGTGGTCTCGGTCGGAGCCGGCGTTTCGACCGGCTCGGTGAAGGCGTCGAACAGTGCGATTTCGGATGCAGCCGCGTTCGACTGCGCAGGCTGCGCTTGGTCGGGCATCGCGGCCGCAGCGACCGGCCGCGGAGCGTCAGGCGCGGGCTGAACGGCTTGTTCGCGCGCGCTGTTCTCTTCGATATCGGGTGCCGCCGGCCGCGCGGCCGGCTCGATCAGCGCGACCAGACCGACATCGGCGCCGACGCCGACCCGTTGCAGCACCATCTGGCCGATGCCGATCGGCGTCTCGGCGCGGCCTTTCGCCAGCGCATCGCTGCGGGCCTGGTCGAGGCCGGCATCGCCGAGATCGCGGAAGCCGAGCAGGGAGCGGGCGGCTTCGCTGGCGCCGACGAACAGGCCGTCGGGCGCGAACGCCGCCATCGGCACCCTGGCGCCCTCGACGAGACGATGCAGGCGTTCGACCAGCGGCATCGAGCGCAGCGTCGGATCCATCGCGGTGACGAGCACGCCGGAGCTGCCATCGGCGAAGTCGAGACGGGCGCAGGCGCAGGTCATCAGCATGCCCAGGCGGGCGCCGAAGCCGTGCAGCCGTTCCAGCCTGATCGCGCCGTTCGGCGACAATCGGCGCGCGAGCCGGGCGACCTGGCGGCGATGGCCGTCCGCCGGGCCGAAGGTTTTGTCCGCGAGTGCTGTGGCATGGGCCGCGCCAAACAGCCTTGCGCCGACCGGATTGGCCCAGAGCACGCGCGTGCCGTCGATCGACCAGAGCCAGGCGGGCAGCGGAGAGGTCGCGTGCACGGCCAGCCGGGGATCGCCCACGCCTCGCAACTGGAAATCCGAACTATTCATCCAACCGGCTTGCTTCTCGTCACGCATCTCGTGGGGCGGCTGCCGGGGAATGACAGCCTTAAGAAAGGGTTACTATCGCGCGCGGGCGCGGGCAGGTCCACGGCCCGGTCTACAGGTAGCAGCCTAAAGCCGCGATAACCTTAATCCAGATGAACCCGCAAGACCGTGGAGGCGTTGAATCCGCAGGATTCGCGACAGGAGTGGCAGCCATGACCGATCAGGCACATAAGCGTTTCGAGCTACCGCCGGCGATGCGGTCCATGGCGGAATCCAGCTTCCAGCAGGCGCGCGAGGCATTCGAGAAGCTTCTCGCCAACGCCGAAACTGCCGCCGGCTCGCTCGAGGAGCGGCGCGCGAGCATGCGCGCCGGCGCCAAGGACGTCGGCGCCAGGGCGATCGCCTTTGCCGAAACCAATGTGCAGGCCTCGCTCGACTACGCCCAGTCGCTGGTTCACGCCAAGGACCTCTCCGAGGTGATGCGGCTGTACAGCGAATATGTGCAGGCCCAGATGCGGACGCTGGCCGAACAGGCCAGCGAAATGGGCCAGATCGTCAGCCGCGCCGCGATGGATGCGACCAGGCCCCAGCCCGAGCCTAAGCCCGAGCCCGAGACCAAGCCCGAGGCCAAGCCCGAGGCCAAGCCCGAGCCCAAGTCCGAACCCACGTTCGAGGCCAAGTCCGAGCCCGAACCCGAGCCTAAGCCCGAGCCCAAGTCCGAGACCAAGTCCGAGACCAAGCCCGAACCCACGTTCGAGGCCAAGTCCGAGCCCAAGCCCGAGCTCGAGCCCGAGCCCGAGCCCGAATCCAAGCCCAAGCCCAAGTCGAAGCCCAAATCCAAGCCCAAGTCCAAGCACTAGCGCCCCGCCGCGGATGTCATTCCGGGGCGCGACGAAGTCGCGAGTGATGATGCGCAATTGCGCATTTGGGAAACCATTTGCCCACGGACTCTGCGGCCCGATGGATTCCGGGCTCCTGCGCATGAAATGTCGGAGGCGATATCCCGCTTGAGGCACTGAGATACCTCAACCATGGGTTCCCCTGGTGAGGAACCTCATCCTGACCGCGATTAAATTTCGCGCCGCAGCCCGGATCACGTTTGCGTTGCACAATGTTGACATCTTGGGCAGCGATAGTGATGGGCGCTGGGCGAGCCATCTTTTTGTATCGCGTTCCAGTCTTCGTTCCCGCTGAATTTGAGGCCTAGGTCGGGGCCGGCGGGAAGGCTCACTCCATTTTTTCATTAGCGTGAGGGACTACCATGACAGCTGCGACTGATCCGTTTTCTGCCTCGATCATTCCGTTCGAGGTCCCCGAGCAGATGCGTGCGTTCGCCGAAAAGGGCGTGTCGCAGGCCCGCGAGAGCTACGCCAAGTTCAAGGACGCGGCCGAGACCCACAACGGCACCGTCGAGGCCGTGTTCACCTCCGCCAACAAGGGCGCGAGCGAGTACACCGCCAAGCTGGTGGAGTTCATGAAGGCCAACACTAGCGCCCAGCTGGACTTCGCCCAGCAGCTGTTCGGCCTCAAGTCGCCGGCGGAAGCGCTGGAGCTGTGGACCGGCCACACCCGCACCCAGCTGGAGACCTTCCAGTCCCAGGCCAAGGAGCTGGTCGAGCTCGCCCAGCGCGTCGCCGCCGAGACTGCCGAGCCGATCAAGGCCTCTGCCTCGAAGCTCTACAAGCCCGCCGCCTGATCAGGCCGGGTCGTTCAAGTTAAGAAACCCGGGCCTAGAGCCCGGGTTTTGCTTTGGAAATAACCTCGTCGGAAGCGCGATTCTCGGGTTTTGCGGCCTTGCCAAAAACGCCCGTTGCACCTAGTTTCCGCCCCGTCCAGCCCCCCTTAGGTCGACGGCCCGTCCAGGCGCCCAAGGCGGCTCGCAAGGATGCAGTTGTAGCTCAGTTGGTTAGAGCGCCTGTCTGTGGAACAGGAGGTCGGTGGTTCGAGCCCACCCAACTGTACCAGCGAAATCAATAGTTTACTCTAGCCTTCGCGCGAAGGCAGCGGCTGCTAGCTACCATCTAGCTACCGCGGCGACGGAAACGCGGTCTGGTGCTGGAAAAAGTAACCAGTAACGGTGATCGTGAGTTCTAAAGACAGGAGCATCCGCTGAGTGGCGGGCCCCTACCGAGCATCTCTTCAAGAACGGATTGGCAGACGGCTCGCTCCCCGAAGCGGCGTTTCGTCAATATCTCGTTCACGACTACTTGTTCCTCGTGGAGTTTGCTCGCGCCTACGCGTTCTCCGTCTACAAGTCGCCCAAACTTGCCGACATGCGTGAAGCATGCGGCGGGCCGTTCGGCCATCCTTGATATCGAGATGAACCTGCATGTTAAGCTTTGTGCCGGTTGGGTCTATCCCTAGCTGTGCCCGCCGTTGTGGCGGTCGTCGCGAACAACGCCTCCCTCCCGCGCTGTCTTCGGCGTTAAGTCTGTGAGATTGTTCTGAAGCTGAAAGACGGCAAGATCACCGAGGAAATCGGGACGACGGCGTCACCGCGCTGCAGCAACTCGGGCTGATCAAGCTTGCCGCTTAGCTACGACAAGCGAATAGCCGGCCTTCCTGATTGCTGTCTCGAAGGCCAGCAATGGCGACACGTCAGCGCCATCGTTCAATGCCGGTCTCTATCGCACCAGCGATCGGGCTCTCCTACATTGCTTGTTCATGCCTGAAACCTTCTGCTGGGCAGTATTCGCGCTCGCGATTCACGCATTGCCGTTCTTCGTCGGCACGACCGTGGGGATCTATTTATTTCAAGCCGGAGCAGGTCCGGTCGGTGCCATCGTCGTTGGCTTCGTTACGGCCGGTTTCACATTCGTGATCGGACGGTACGCCTTCTCCGCCGCGTGCTCTCCGATCGTGCGCCTGGTCATTGGGTTACTATTCGCGGTTCCGGCTGCACGCGTCGGCTATGGTGTGACCCTTGCCCTTGGACACCTCGGTATTCCCGAGGGATCGTGGCAGGAGTCGTTCGCCATGCTTGGGGCCATCGCAGTCGGGGGAATCGCTTGGGCAAACGTGTCGATGCAGACCGGCTCCTCTGTCAGAGATGGCGTTGTACTCAGCCCTATCCATCCACCGAATGGGATGACGACCGCGGGCGGGTGACGTTGCGTGTCTGCTTCTTGGTTGGTATGACGCGGATACAGGGCGACCTTGCTGATCGCGACATCGCGATCCTCTCTCACGCTTCGATTGAGCCGGGTGATCTCGTCGGCAGACTGCTCCCGCGGTTGCTGGCGGGTACGCTGGATTCTGTCGGTTCGGAGCACGGGTCGCCTTTATGTACGCCAGGTTTCCTTTTCCTTCGCCGGGAATGTGGGGCTTCTTGTTTGAACCGATCGTTCGCTGGCACGTCTCCAAGATGCTGTTCAGCGCACGCGAGCACCTGGCCTCTCATTGGCTTGATCTGGCCGAAGGCCGGCTACGCCTCGATCGCCTGAACCGCAACGGCGGCGGGGAGACTTTCTTCCCCTGGGCTTCGCCCATTCCTCGCGAGGCAAGAAAGTCTCCCCGCAGCCATCCTCCGCTGCGCTGCGGCCCAAACGGGTGCGGCGTCGATCGCCTTCGGCTTTCAGATCGCCATCGAGGCCGCGGTGGTCGCGGGCTCGGAAACAGCAAGGAGAAGTGACATGGCTAACATCGGTTCATTCAAGAAGTCCGGCCAGGAATTCCAAGGCGAGATCGTCACCCTGAGCCTCCAGACCAAGGGCGTCCGCATCGTCCCCGAGACCGACCGGACCAACGACAACGCCCCAAGCCACCGGGTCTACGTCGGTCGCGCCGAGATCGGGGCCGCCTGGTCGAAGCGCTCCAACGAGGGCCGCGATTATCTCTCGGTCAAGCTGGACGATCCGAGCTTCAACGCTCCGATCTACGCCAATCTCTTCGACGACGAAGACGCCGAGACCTACACCCTGATCTGGTCCCGCAGCCGCAAGCCCAACGGCGACTGACCGGACCGAGTGCAGCGCCCCGCTCATCCGGCGGGGCGCTCTACGGCCGCCTTCAAGCAGCCTACGATTTGCTCCCCCGCCCAGCTCGCTTGAGCAGGTCTCCCGGATCCGCTCCCAATGCTTCGGCAATTTGGCCGAGCACGGTGACGCTTGCCGATACATCGCCGCGTTCGATGGCGCCGACGTACCGGGCGCTCAAGCCCGCGCGGTCGGCCAGCACCTCTTGCGTCATTTTTAGATCGTGGCGTTTCCGACGCAGGTTCACTGCCATAATCTCTTTGAGATCCATAGCGACAGGGGAACCTGAACCGGAACGATCGTTCTAGGAACGATCGTTCCTATTCGTCATCAGATATGCTATTCCATGTGACGTCGAGCACCGCCCTTCAAGTGCTTGCCGCTTGCAATCCGGAGCCGCCAAGCAAGGTGACTGTCTTTGTCGGAGGATTTCTGAAAGAGGAGCAGTGTTGCCAAGGCGGGCTAGTTTGCGGCCGTACTATGGCGTAAACTTTCTTGCCTTCTCAAAACGGAAATGGTGCAAAACCACCATTAGACCCAGACGTGGCCGACAGTGCCGCGGACGATAAGACGCTGGCGCTCTATGACGAGCAGCACGTCGTCACGTACACGCGTCTTTTGCAGGCGGAGAGCGAGGGGGCGGACTGGCGAGAGGTCGCGCGAAAAGTCTTGAACGCATACGACAGCCATTTGGTGCGCGCGAAATGGGTTACTGAAGAGGGACGTCTGTTGCGTGGTGCGGGCTCAAACTAGAAGATTTCACTGACCAAATGTCCGTCGAGAGTACATTTTTCTTCGACGCGATGGGGTCATCCCCGAGCACCACCCGGTGCCAAAGTAGGGGCTTCCTACAACCCAATCGTTCAGAATTATTGCGCCGCAATCCTCGTTAGCTGTGCGAAAGGTGCGGACGCAATGCCTGCATTCGATTGGCGGTCGCCGGAGTCTTACAAGAGCCCACAAGAAGCTGACATCACCGACATCGCCTGGGAACGTTTGCGTCGCAATGCCGACTACCAACGCGACTACCAAGCGACGATCGCCAACAGTCCAGACGGACAAGTAACCGCGGAATTCAGGAGGAGGTGGGGTATCTGCTTTCGCGCATGACCCTCACGGGTCCTGCGGTGAGCAGACCATCTTTTGGGTGCCTGAGGTATACGACTATCGTTCCAGTCGCAGCAGCCTCGTCGCCCGTACATGGTGGCGACGAATCTCGACCACTGCTCAACCTTGCAGTTGGTCAACTGCGAAGCGCCTCCGATGGATGGCATGTCATCCTGCGTGTTGGCGCGATTGAGCATCGCGTCTGGCTGAAGGAACCGCCAGCGCTCGGCGCGAGCTATGGCGCGGAGTTGCCGTTTGACGGCGATTTCGATGCACGCGCGTGGGCTGCCCGGCGGCTGTGGCGCGCAATGAATGGGCGCACGCCAGGGCCCGCCTTTCATGAGCTATCTAGACAGCGGCGCGAGCGGCTAAGCGTCGCTATTCGCGCACTCGATGCTCGCGCCACCGGCAGCACCTACCGTGCAATCGCCGAAGTATTATGCGGCAAGACGCGTATCCCCGATCGCGCCTGGAAACGACCTCCGCAATCGAACCATCCGTCTCGCGCAAAGCGGCCTCGCATTGATGCGCGGCGGCTATCGCGAATTGCTGCGTCCCAAGCGCAAGGACAAATAGCACCTTCAGCGGGGGTATCGAAAACATACCCCGCAATCATCGGCATCCCCCTTCGCGGTCCTTCTCCGCGATCGTGACCGTCGACGCGCCGCCGCTCGCGCTGGCGCTCCAGATGGTCACGGAGCCTTTCAAATGCCCGATCCGAACGCCGGCTTGCCGCCGCGATACCTGCGCACGCCCGAAGCCGCGCGATTTCTCGGTCTTTCCGGCCGCACCCTGGAAAAACACCGCACATACGGCACAGGACCGACCTATCGGAAGATCGGCGGTCGCGTCGTCTATGCTGTGGACGATCTGAAGGCTTGGGCTGATCTCGGCGCCAAGACATCGACGTCTGATCCGGGCAAGGGGACGGTTCTGCCAGCCAAGAAGCATGCGAACCTGCGCCCGTATGCGGGCCAGGAACGCCGCTGATTGCCAGAAGAGGGCACTAGCGATGCGGCGAAAACTCCCATCCGAACGCGATCAACCTGAACTGTTTCGGGCGCTACCTGGCGATCTCGCGCCACGCGATGCGCAGGACCTGATGGCCTATCCGTTCTTTTCGCTCGCAAAGACCAAGCGCATTGTACCAATCGATTTTCGTGCGGGCGCAATCTCCATTCGCGTCGAGGCCGTGCCGGAGCACGGCATGGCAACCATCTGGCATGCGGATGTCCTGATCTGGGCCGCGTCGCAAATCGTCGAGGCTCGGGATGCGGGTTTGAAGACCTCACGCCTGATGGCTGCAACTCCTTACGAGATTCTGACGTTCGTTGGCCGTGGCACCAGTGTGCGCGATTATGATCGCCTTAAGGCCGGTCTCGACAGGTTACAGTCAACGACCGTACCGTCGATCCGCCAGCCGGCAGAACGGCGGCGCCATCGATTCTCCTGGATCAACGAATGGAAAGAGACGGCAGATGCAAATGGACGTCCGCTCGGGCTCGAACTGATTCTGCCGGATTGGTTCTACGCAGGCGTGATCGATGATGCTCTCGTGCTCACCATCGATCGCGCGTATTTCGACCTGACGGGCGGACTTGAGCGCTGGCTTTATCGTCTGGTGCGCAAGCATGGTGGCAGGCAGGAGGGTGGCTGGAGTTTCGATCTTGTGCATCTCCATGCCAAGTCTGGCAGCCTCTCGCCGCTCAAGCATTTTGCATACGACGTGCGCCAGATCGTCCAGCGGCAGACATTGCCCGGCTACCGACTTGTGTTCACGCGTGACCTGAAGGGCGCCGAGCGATTGAACTTCGCACCCGCGTTCGTCGATCCATTATCCGACAGGGTCCGCAGGCGCGGCCTCATTCCAAAGCCGGGAGATAACCTGTGAATCAGCTCGTGCTATCGGGGACCATAACCCTCGTGCCATCAGGGACCGGATCCTCGTGCTATCGGGGACCGAATTTGGACCTAAGCCCTTATTGCCCAAGGTGCGGCCGTAACTCTACTAACCAGAAATCCTTCGGATTTCTTCTAACGGATCGCGCAACTCGCGCCGCTGGGGACAACAACCAACAGCCATCCGCGAGTTCTGCGTCGCCTCGCTGTCAATGGTGGCGACGACGCGCTGTCGCCATCGCGCTCCAGCCACGCAATCGAAACATCTCTCAAGCTCCTGGTGTCTCATGAGCGATCTCACCGAAGTCGAACTCCTCTGGCTCGAGAAGCGCATTGAGAACCGCATCCGCTTTGGGCGTGCCGTCACGGAAAAAATCCTCGATCGTCGCCGACGGCTGCTGTCGTTTGCGCCGGGCAGCATCTTTGCGTTCGTCCGCTGGACGTCGAACGACTTCGGAACGGCGATCTCGCGGATCGACATTCTGCGCGCGGTCGCGCCGGGCCAGCGATGCTCCACCGTGCCCTATGTGAAGCCGGGTGGTGAGATTATTCTGCGGCTGTCCGGCTGGCCAAAGGTCGAGCGGGTGCTTCAGCTGATCGATGCCGTCGAAGCACTGGACATCAATCCGGCGGACGCTGCGCACGAATATTGGCATCACGTTCACAACCGCCTGTCCGTCAACGAAAACCCGCGTCCTTACACGAAAGGGCGTCATCAGGCATGGCTTCACCGGCAGAGGGTCATGCGATGATCAGTCGGTGGAAAACGTTGACCACGATGCTTGCCGGTGCTGCCGCCGTCATCTCGCCGACCGTTCTAGAGATCACGCCGGCCTACATCTGGAATGCATCCGAGAGTGTGCCGATCGGACTGTATCGTTTGCAACTCGCGGACACCCTGTTCGTGACGGAACTACTCGCCGTACAGCCACCGGAGCCGCTCGCCACCTTCCTCGATCTGAACGGCTATCTGCCAGCCGGATTGCCGATACTCAAACGCGTGCTGGCGCTTCCCGGGCAGATCGTTTGTCGAAGCGGGCTCACCATTTCAGTTGACGCCATCGAAATGGGCGAAGCCCGAGATCGCGATGGCCGCGGTCGGCCGCTCCCGAAATGGCAGGGCTGCCGTGTCGTTGGGGAGGGCGAACTATTCGTCATGAACTGGCAATCCACCAACTCGTTGGATGGCCGCTACTTCGGGTTCTTGCCGGCGTCGGCCGTCATTGGCCGTGCACTGCCAGTGTGGACCTGGGAGGAGTGTCCGTGCGCGAATTGAGCATCCGATCTGCCTCGCCTCTGTTCGACCGAGTGCGGCACCATTCCCCCGCCCCGACTAACGATTGCGCAGGCGCCGCGCGCCGCGGCGGTCCAGGGCGGCCGAAAGGCCAACGCGAAGCGTCTTTACCCTGGACGGGCGCGAGCACGGCGGCACACTTGCGTTTGTTCGAGAGTAGCTTGCGCGCTGTCGTGCCGGTGTTCGTTGCGCTGGCCGTGAGCAACGCTACTGCTGTCGCCGAGACACGACCCGCGGAGCCCACAGCGAGTTATCGAGCTGGCGATCCATTTGCGGAGTTCGTCGAGGAGGCCTCGCGTCGCTTCGGCGTCCCGGTGCACTGGATACGCGCAGTCATTGACGTCGAAAGCGCCGGAGACGTACGCGCAAGGTCGCCGAACGGCGCCATGGGGCTGATGCAGATCATGCCGGAGACGTGGGCAGAGCTACGCCTGCGGTACGACCTCGGCAACGATCCCTACGACTCCCACGGCAACATTCTTGCGGGGACCGCGTACCTTCGCGAACTGCACGACCGGTACGGTTCACCGGGCTTCCTTGCTGCCTACAACGCGGGACCTGCTCGCTACGAAGAGAATCTCGCCGGCCATTCTTTGCCAGCTGAGACCCAGGCCTATTTGCAGAAACTTGTGTCGGTGGTCGGCAGCGACATCGCGGGTTCCAAGGCAGTTGCGAATCTGCGGCCATCGGCAGCGGCGCTTTTCGTTGTGCGGCCTGAAAACTCAAAGACCGCTGCGCGGCTGCAGTCTGGGCGTCCGGCGAACCGGGATCCGACGGCTGCCTCGGTTCGCGACATCTCGGCGATTGTGCCACAGGCAACCGGGTTGTTCGTCGCGAGATCCGATGCGGGAGACCCGCGATGACTGAATGCGCAAGCTGGCATGCATTGGCGTGCTCTGGAGAACAATGGGCGGAGTGAGGAGATCAGTGGGGAGACACGACAGCAGGACTGCCGCCCGTAATCGGTCTGCGCCCGGAGTTGCGGCCACAGCGCAAGTGGTCTGCGCGATGAATGACGCGCACAGTGCGCCGCCTCAGCAACGCGGGAGGCGTGTGATGGAATTC